>CADDZI010000057.1 GCA_902812405.1 bacterium
CGTCACCTTCCCGCCCAACGTCATCAAGACCAACCAGGGTTGTGACTCACCGCCGGGCAGTACCGTCGCCCTCATCGATCCCACCGGCAACGAATCCCAGACGACCTTTCCCTGCTTCGAGCACCCCACACTCATGGATCTGCTGGACGCCAAAGGCATCAGCTGGAAGTACTATACCCCCAATCCGTACTTTTTGTGGTCCGCCCCCGACGCGATCCACCACATTCGCTACGGCACGGACTGGGTGAACGTCTCGGTGCCGGAGACCAACATCTTCAATGACATCGCGCTGCATCAGTTGCCGGCCGTCGCCTGGGTCGTGCCGACCGGATCCAACTCCGACCATGCCGGCACCGACTCCAGCGCCGGGCCGTCCTGGGTGGCGGACGTCGTCAACGCCATCGGCACGAGCCCGTACTGGAACTCGACCGTCATCTTCGTGACCTGGGACGATTGGGGTGGCTGGTACGACCACGTGGCCCCGACCATTTATAACTCCTACGAACTGGGGTTCCGGGTACCGCTCATCGTCATCTCACCGTACGCCAAGGCCGGATACGTCTCGCACGTGCCCCACGAATTCGGCAGCATTCTCAAGTTCATCGAAGAACAGTTCGATCTGGGTTCGCTCGGCTTCACCGACGCGCGCGCCGACGATCTCTCGGATTGCTTCAACTTCTCCCAGGTGCCTCTGCCGTACCATCCGGTCAGCGCACCGCTCTCCAGACAGCAGCTCATCGCGCGTTGGCGCTTCGAACCTCCGGACAACGAGTGACCGAACAACTGCCGGCGCGGCCTGCAAGAGATCGCCGGTCTGCGCAGCGGTGCGTGCACATCTGAGCGCCGGCGAATCTCAGGCACCGGGCCCGGGACCACATAGCCTGCCGGTTAGCTCTGCGCCGCGCTTGGCCTGCGCGCGGCGAACCAGGCTTGCCACCCCGTGACGACAAGGCCGGCCCCGACGACGATAATCCCAACTTCCCAAAAGCGTGAGATGAAGCCGGCCCGATAGTGGGGCCCGGCGAAGAGCAGATCGTGACCGTGGAAGACGATCACGCCCAGGCTCCACAGCGCACCGCTCGCGGCGAGCATGAGCGCACCCCACGGGCGACGGCGTACAACACCCCACAAGCCGCTCGCGTGGAGCACGGCCGCGATGAGAAGTCCGGCAGCGGCGAGTGCCGGCGGCGCATTGACTGCCAAGAGGTCGCCGTAGGCAAAGTCTTCGCGCACGTGGGGAATGACGACGATGGTGAGCAGGCATGCCAGCACCGTCAGCAGACGGCTGTGTGCGCGCGGGATAGCCGTCGCTTCGGGGCTGCGAACCGAGCGGCCCTCTGGAGTCTCGCCGCCGGCCGCGTGACCCGGCTTGCGGGGGTGTGCGGCGGGCGATGATGTGGGGGAGTGAGTGGGTGCAGACATGACCTTTAGTACCTCTGCGCGCGGATTCGGGCGATCGCCCCGATGACGTAGGGTATTTCGCCGATACTAAAGCGTTCCTCGTTGCCTAGCGCCAGCGTGTAGCGCTGCGGTATCCGGGCACCCGGCATCGTCACGGTCAGCCGGTAGGTGCCGGGGGACAATGCGATCATCGCATCCGGGGTGGTCAGGTACGTCTCCCGTGACAACGGTTCGTAGAACGTGACAGCGTGCGTGAACGTCACCCGTGCAACGATCTGTCCTGTCGCCCTTATCTGCCGCACGAGCGTCGCCATCGGCCGGCCTGGATGTGCTGCGTCGCGGAGGTCGATGAGGAGGCTGACGGGAATGCGGACCGCCCGTCGAACGTCGATTAAGTAGACATCGGCTTGGCCCGGCGCAAGGCGGCCATAGAAGGCCCACGATTTTTGCGGATCCGCAACCCGAATCGGGTCAGCCTGTTCACGCGGTGAGCAGGCAAAGCGCGGGTCGTGTGCACAGGCGCGCTGCGCTACTGCGAAACCGGCCGCAAACCAGACCACCATCGCCAGGCCGGCACCGGCCAGCCAGCGTCGCCACTGGCGACCGGTGCGTCCAGCCCTCCCGCTTCTCTGTGAAGGCTCCACGCGTGCATCTTACCACCTTGCGCAAGAGAACCTTTCTGCGCCCGCGCTGCTTGTGTCAGACCCGCCGTGTGTGAAGGCCGTGGCTTGGACACGTGCTAGACACGGGAGGCTACCGCACGACGATCGGTGACAACGAGATCATAATCCAAAGCGACGTCGGTATACAGAATCGCCACCCGATGATCCGAGGCGGGTCGGCCCGGTGTCTGGCAGCCGTGGCGCGCCCGCAGGCGACAATCTACAGCCGCGTGGAGTTGGGCATGGGCGGTAACTGGAGGAGATAGTGGAAACCGTCGAGCGATCCGACACCCGTAACGTTGTCGTAGCCCGGGTGTGCGCTATAGCCTCCGTTGCCGCCGCTCACGATGTCATGCCACGCGCTGCCCGGATAGGTATGCCCGGTGAACCCGCTGTAGAGGCCGGCTTGTGCCAATCCGAGGCGGCGCCCGTAGTATTGGTCAATCTGCGCGTAGAGAGCGGCCATGTTGGGCGCGACGCAACTCGTGCCGCCGACCGAAAGAGCCCACGATCCCAGATAATATGTTGCGTATGGTTTGGCCGGGTCGGCGTTGAGGGCGACGTCCGGCACGTTGCGTGCGGTACGGCTGGCCAAGGTTGTCACCGGCGTTTGATAGGCGGGACGGGCGAAGAACGACGATACTCCGCCGCCGCTTTGCGACCATGCGGTCTCGGACGCAATGGCGCCAGTGCTCGTGAGGCTCAAACTCGTTCCGCCGGCGGCCGCAATCCAAGGCGAGCTGGCCGGAAAATCCACGGTCGATGGGTTGGGTTCGCCCGGCAAGCCGTCGGGCGGGTTGTTGAGACCGCAATCCTTGGCCCCATTGTCGCCGGATGCGGCAAAACGTGTCTGACCCTCCGCGGCTGCCTGTTCGAAGAGATCGTTGACGGCAGCGACTTCGTTGGGGTCTGCGCCCGCCTCGCACGACCCCCAGGATGTCGTCACGACGTCAACGCGCGGATCGATCACCGTTTGCTCGTAAAGGTCGTCGAAGGTTGAGTTCAAGGCATCGACCGCCTCGTAGACGATGACGTTTGCACCGGGTGCATTCGAGGTCACTTGCTCGACGTCCACGGTTGTCTCGTTGCTCTGTCCGGGCGCAGGCAGCCCCTGCTGCACCGGATCGTCAACGATCTTGCGCACGAGAGATCCGGTGCGGGGCACGTGGAACGCGTTCCAATACGCGGCGATGTCGCTGTCCGCGAAATCGTAAGCCGTTTCGACGGCAATGGTGACGCCCGTGCCGGAGAGAGCGGGATTGACGTGCACCGGTTCGTCGTAGGCGGTTTGCAGATCGTGCGGGCCATATCCCCACGGGGCATTCGTCGGATTGCTGACCACCGGAGGCTGGGCGACGTGACGGGCAAAATTGTTAAAACCGCTTACCGCCATGATGAGGCCGCGGAGTGCAGTGGGAATGAGAGCCGGAACCGCGTTTGCGTAGTATGTAACGTTTCGGTACCGGTACAGGTTGATGACCGTGTGGAAGAGCGCTTCGGCTTGCGCCACGGTCGCAACGACGTCGAGAACCTTGCGGTTGGCGTAGGCGGCCGCGATCTGCATGCCGCTTCCCAGCGTGACGTACTCGACCGTCGAATACGTTCTCTCGGACGGTCCAAAGTCTGCGGTGAACTGGTCGGGCGTCAGGTACGCGCCATACAGCGGCGACGCCGGGTCGTTGACAGCCTGAGCAAATGACGCAACGGCGCTCGGGTTCGGATAGGCCAAAAAGACGACCAGATGAATCTTCTGCGTCGGCGGCGCGGGCCCAAGCAACGTTGCGACCGAGATGAACTGCGGCACGTTGGCCGCGACGTTGTTGGAAACTAGAGCGCGCGCAGGCTGGCGAGCACCCGCAAGAAGCGCAAGCGTCAGGGCCGCTACGCCCATCGCGCGAAACATGGATGCTGCCCGGCGTTCATTCCGGATGACGGGACCCTGCACGTGCTCCACGCTTCCATTCTACCCCGAAGACAGTAACAAAATGCGAACACCGCCATCAAACCCGGCCTGCCCTTGCGGCCGGCATCGGTTGCACCTGGAGCTGCTCGGCTGATGGCGGCTGCCAAATGTCGGGCGCCTCGGCGCCGACGGCGGCTCGATAGCGAGCCCGCCATTCCTCATAGTCTCGGCGTGCTTCCGGAATGCGCATCTCGGCACAGAGGGCGTTAAGGCGCACACTGACCGCCTCCAGATCGAAGGGGGCGACTTCGAGCAGACGTTCGATCCACTGTCGCTGCCCCGGCAGGTCGCCCTGCGCCGCTCTGTCGGCGGCCAACCAGCGAAGTACTTCCAAGCAGCTCGCCCGTAGACGCTCCCTTTCCCTCCATTGCCAGCCTCCCTCGTGGAGCCCTTCCAGGAAATCTCCCTGGTAGAGCCCCGCCGCCGATTCGAATTCATGCCGGGCCGTGGCCCGGTTGCCGACAGCGTCGGCCTGTTGACCTGCCTCAACGTGCCGGTCGAACTCATCGCAGTCGACCGTGGTTCCGGGAGGAGCTTCAAAGCGGTATGCGTTCGCCTCATATTTCACAACGTCGCCGACCGCTTTGCGGATTGCCGTGATTGTCACCCGTAGACTGTCGTGGGCGGCATCCGCATCGCTTTCCGGCCAAAACATATCGATGAGACGCGCCCGGCTGATGGGGCGGCCGTGTTGGCTCACGAGCAAGGCGAAGATCTCAAGGGCCCGCCGCCGCTTCCAGGCTTCGGGTGGGACTTCCCGGCCGTTGAGAAAGACCCGCAGGCGGCCCAGCATCCTCACGTGCATGCCGGCGGGTGCGGGTCCAGCGTCGATGTCGGGTAGGATGCCTGCACCAACACCCCACCGGCGCAAGTGCGGCTCCAATGCTGCGAAGACGGCGGCCTTCGTGCGCAACAGGAAGCGGTAATCTCGCTGGTGCAGGAGCGCCACGGCTGTCGTCGCCGCCTGGGCGGCCCGCCGATCGGCGCCCACGGCGGCGTCGCCACGAAGATTTTCCATGCACCGCGTCAACACGAGCGCCCCCTCGAGATTCGTCGTTGCTTCCAGGAGCACGTTGACACCCTTCCCGGCGCACGCAATCGCCTGGGCGACCAACTGCACCGCGGCGGGGGCATCGCCGGCGGCCAGAGCCACCTGCGCGCGCGTTACCAGGACCGCCGACAGCTGCTGCTCACGCCCGGATTGCCGGTACACCTCGGCCGCGCGAGCGCACAACTCATCAGCCTCCTGCACGGTCCCGGTGCGAAGTGCACACTGCGCCAAGCCATGCTCGATGTCCGGCAGGAGGATCAAATCACCCGGATCGCAGACCTCGCGTGCTTTCAGGAACGCGTCCCGGGCCCGTTCCACGTTCTCGCGGAGCAGCGCAAGAGAACCCAACTGTTCGTAGGCGCGCGTGACGATGCTCGTGACGCCGACGTCCAAGGCCTGGCTCAACAACTCTCCGGCCAAGCGCTCCGCCACCTCGACATCGCCCAGCAGCGTCTTGGCGTAGATGAGGTCACCGAGCGTGATGAGCTGGGAAACCCGCAGGCCGGCACGTTCTTTCACCTTGAGAGCCCGTTCGTAGAACGCCAGACCCGAGTAGATCTCGCCCCGGCGCATGTGGGCGACACCCATATTGTGGAGCACGAGACCGTGCGCGGCACGGTCCCCGCGTGCCACCACCGATGGCGTCACGGCGTGGTACATCGCCAGTGCTTCGTCCAGCTGATTTAACTCCAGGTGCACGGCCGCCAGGGTCATGCGCAAGCTGGTCACGCTGGCTTCCGGGAGCTCGAGCGCAGACGAGAGAGCTTCGTCCAGCATGCCGCGCAGGCGCCGAAACTCACCGCGTGCCGCGAGGATTGGCGCACATACCCGGACGCCTTCCGCGAGAGCATCGTGCTGGCCGGCCGCACGCGCCGCAACCAGCGCTTTGTCCAGTACCGACAGCGCGGCGTCCCAGTCGCCGCGTTCGCGATACACGCGGCCCAGGGCAACCGACAGCACCGGGCTGCGTGCAAGCCGATCCGGCTCGATGCGGCGCAGCAGGCTGCCCAGAGCACTGATGAAACCCGCCGCGACCAGATTCAGGGCGTTCTCCTCCAGCAGGTCTGCGGCGGCTTCGGCTTGGCCTGCGTTGAGGTAGTGGCCGGCGGCTGCGAGCACGTCGCCACGTTCCGCCAGGTATCGCGCTGCCCGCCCGTGGAGCTCGCGAATGTAGGCCGCATCGCGCACACGCTCCAGTTCGTGGGTTAAGAACTCCCGAAACAGCTGGTGGTACCGATAGACGTCGTCCGCCTGTCGCGATACAAACAGGCCGCGTCCGGCCAGGGAGTCCAAAGTGTCGCGCGCATCGTCTGTCTGGCGCAGTTCGTTGCATAGGCCGGGCTCCAAGCGATCCAGGATTGCGGTATCCAGGAGAAAGTCGCGTTCGCGCGACGGCAGGGACTCCAGCACCTCGCTCGCGAGATAGCCGAACAGATGACGCCTGGCTTCGTCGCCATCCGCACGCATCGCCGCACGGGTGCTGCGGCTTGTCGCCCCGCGGGTACCGCCGGAGGGTTCCGCCGTGGGCCGCCGGCCACGGAGGCTGGAGACGAGCAGCGCGATGCCGGCCGGCCATCCTTCAGCCCGGAAAATCAGATCACGCACGGCGTCGAATTGGGTGCCGGGGAGTGTTGTGTCCAGATAGCGGCGTACCTCGTCGTCGTTGAAAGCGAGCTGGGAGGGCGTCAGAGACGCAAGTTGTCCCGACGCGGCCACTGCGTGCAGGGCCAACGGCACCGTGCGGCCGCATAAAACGAAGCGCACTCCAGCGCGCGCGGCACGCATGACCAGCTCGTTCAAGCTGGCCAGCGAGCGGCTCCCTTCCAAGACGTGGAGGTCATCGAAGACCACGAGCGGGTCGGTGACATCTGCAAGGCCCTCTGCAAAGCGGGCGGCAATTTCTCTGGGAGAGCTGGGCGATGTCGCGTGGGCGGGATCAAAGTCCGGTAACGTCGCGCCCATCGCTCGCAATCCGGCGTCGACGTGGACGGCAAAGACAGCCAGGTCGGCGTCATCGCCATCCAAGCCGTACCACATCTTGGCGCCCGCCCATGCCGCGTACAGACGCGCCGCAACAACGGTTTTGCCGTATCCGGGTCCCCCCGCGATGGCCACGACGCGGACATCCGAACGCAGGCAGTCCTCCACACTCGGACGGGGAATCCAGACTGGCTGCAGTTGCGGCGGTCGCAGTTTCAGACGCTGAATGAGCACGAGGTCTTCTTTCGGTCCGGGGAGATTCCGGCCTATGGGTCCTGCGGCCTGTTTGTACGCTCCGCCGCCGCGGCGCCGTCGCGGCTATCAGCCGGCCAGGCGCGCGCTCCAGCGATAGAGCAACGCCAGGGTCAGGATGAAGGCCGCGGCCGCCAGGGGGACGGCAACCGGCTGGAAGTTGTCGCCCACGACCGCCAGGGGCGTGGCTTTACCGCTGACAACGATGAGCCCCGCCAAGAACACGCCAAACAGACTCTCCCCGACGATCAAACCTGAGGCAACGAGGACGCCCATCCGTTTTGCAGCCTCCGTATGGGGTTGGCGCGCAACCGCTCGGTTGTATGCCCATCCTGCGACGGCCCCAATGACCGCACCCGCCGTCGTTGCCGCCGGCAGATAGATGCCCAACCCAACCGCCAGCGGCGGCAGTTGCCAGCGTTTGGTGGCGCGCAGTACCTCATCTACCGCAATGACGGCCAGGCCGATGAAAGCGCCGATGCCGATCAGTCCCCAGTCAATCTGACCACCAATCACACCTTTGGCGAGCGCCGAAATCAACGTCGCCTGCGGAGCCGGCAGCGCGTGGGGGCCGGCCCCAAAACCGTAGGCTTTGGCGAGCAAATCCAGGATGGGCGGGATGACGAGGGAGCCGAAGACAACGCCGATGATGAGCGCCACTTGTTGCCGCCAGGGCGTGGCGTCCACCAGCTGACCGGTTTTCAAGTCCTGCAGATTGTCGTTGGAGATCGTCGCAACGTTGAGCAAGACGGCGGTGACGAACAGTGCGTAGGCAATCAGTGCCGGCGCGCCTGCGTGACCGGTGCCGCGGGCAATGGCCAGCACGAGCAGCGAGGCTCCGATGACGCAGAGGATGCCAAGCCCGGAGACCGGGCTATTGGAGGAACCAATCAGGCCGGCCATGTAGCCGCACGCCGCAGCCACGAAGAAACCCGCAACGACGATGTAGATGACCCCTCCGACGACGAGGGGCAGCGTAAGCGGCGCAAGATTGGTGCCGTGAAGGAAGGACGCCAGGAGCACCGCGAGGGGCACGAAGCAAGCCAGGCTGATAAGTGCAACGAGGCCGATGGGGAGGTCACGCTCCGTTCGCGGCACGTCACCCGCGGACGCCCCTGCACCTGCTGCCTCCGCCCTCCGGCGCGCTGCCGCCAGCGAGGAAGCAATACCGTAGGCGACCGGCTTGACGAGCCTGCCGAGCGCCCACAGCGCTGCGATGCCGATCGTACCGGCGCCGATGAAACGAACCTGGTGAGCCCAGACGCTGAGGGCAACATCGGCGGGCGCTCCAGCCGCTGGATGCAAGGCGGTCAAGAGCGGCGTTAAAATGCCCCACGCCAGCACGAGGCCGGTAAAGATCGCCAAACCGACCGATAGTCCGATGAGGTGCCCTGCGCCGACCAGGGCAAGCGACATACCGACGCCCAGACCGGTGGCGCCCGCACCCACGCGAACATACCCTGCCACCGTATCCGCAAACACGCGCGCGGCAACGCCCACTGCGTAGCAGGCTGACGCGGCGGAACTGACCGCCAAGGCAACGAGGCCGCGCCTGTTTTCTTCGACGGCTGTACTAGGCGCGCCGCGTGACCCCGAGCCGACTTTGAGCACCTCGGCCGCAGCCACACCTTCGGGGTAGGGCAAATCGGATTGTGTCACGAGCGCCCGGCGCAGCGGCACGCTGTACATGACGCCCAGGGTGCCGCCGAGCGCGCAGATCGCAAACGAATCCCAGTACGGGAAACCGGCCCACCAGCCGATCATGACGAGGCCCGGCAGCACGAAGATGATCGACGACAGCGTGCCGGCCGCCGAGGCGATCGTCTGGACGATGTTGTTCTCGATGATCGTCGGGTTCCGAAAGGCGCGTAGCACGGCCATAGAGATGACGGCCGCGGGTATGGAGGAGGCGAACGTGAGGCCGACTTTGAGCCCCAAGTAGACGTTGGCGGCGGTGAAAACAAGCGTAATGGCGCCGCCCAACACGATGCCCCGCCAGGTCAGTTCCAGGCGCTGATCGTCCACGCCGGCCCGTATGCAGGGCGGCGGCGCGGTATTCCTTCCGTGACTGGGGAACCCATGGCGGTCGCAAAGAGGTGAAGATTGCGGGGTGGCGAAGGGTGACGGGTTACGAAGGGTGGCAGATTATGAAGGTACGACACTTGACCTTTTTGGTCGTAGCGGTCCTCGGTGTTTTCCTTTGGATGTTCCGGTTGCCCGCCGCTGCGGCGGGAACCGGCGGCATGAGACCCTCTGTCGCCGACGTCTGCACGGAGCCGGGCCCGGTTGAAGCCTGGCGCGAGCCGCCGACCCTTGATGTGTCGCAACTGCCGCATGACGCCGCCGGCAGGCCGGAGCTGATTCTTATCGTCCGTCAAAGCCCAACTCGCTTCTGTTACCGGTACACGTGGAAGGGCGTGTGGTCGAGCGTGGCCCCTACTCTGCGCGTCCATCCGGGTGAGCAGTTTGCAATCCGCATCGTCAACGCCATCCGCAAGGCTCAACCCCACGGAGCTGCCTTACCTTTTTCGCCTTCGGCCTGCCGGCCCATGCCCATGCCGCTGCCGCGCGCCATTCCCCGCGTCGGCTACCTCAATCATACGATTGACGATCGATACCTGCAGATGCCGGAAACCGACACCAATGTA
>CADDZI010000058.1 GCA_902812405.1 bacterium
CCATCCGGCACGCCGCTGGGTAGTGGAACGTACTGGCTCTTGGCACAATCGGTTCCGGAAACTCCTCGTCCGCTTCGAGAAACATGTGGAAAATTACCTCGGTTTGGTACATCTCGCATGCTGTCTTATCGTCTACCGACAAATATTATTGGGATAGGCTCTTAGTCGTCATCTTGGATACAAGGCCTCTTCCGGGTTCCGTGTGGGTCGATAGTCCGCTCTCCCCGGCGCCCGCCGGTCATGGCCGGTCGCTCTTCGCCCGCGACGAGGAGGTCAATGGCCGCGTAGCGGGCCGGAGGCCTTGCCATTGACGGCCGCGGGAGCGGGTGACACGATTCCTCGGGACCGGCGGGCGCGACGCTTCGGTGCCGTTCCGATCCCGCACTTGTGTTCGCCCTTACCCACACGATTCTCGGAAGACGCGGATACAATTTGGCAGGAGACCGTGAGGAGTCGGCGAAATGAATACAATAGGCAGCCCTAACGAGGTGGCCTCGATGAGGGATGGTACAAACGCGGTCATTGCTCATGACGGCCGACCACGCCACCCATCGCATTGCGATCGGCACCTCCTCACAGCCTCATCATCCGCTCCTGGAAGTGCCAATGGCAAGGGTCACCTTGCACCCTTTGGGACAGAAGATATGACCAGCCTGCACATCATGCCCAAGCAACCGAGCGCTTCAAGATCAACAGACAGGCATTCACTTGGATCCAATGTAGAATCTGGCGACTCATCGCAGCGAATGGCCGCGAGCTTCGCGGCACTTCTAGATGTCATCGACATTGTGGCCCAGGAGCGTCTGCCCTATGCCCACGATCACGCGGCCGTGCTCAATTATGTCTGTCAACAGGGCGCCAGACTTATTCCTAGGACCGCATGTGCCATCTACATTAAAGAGCCGCGTCAAGCCGGGCTACATCTTGTCGCCACGTCTTCTCCGGCGTTCCCGTTTCCCTCGACATGGCCGGCGGAGTTCCTCAAGGCGGCCGAACGAGGCCACGTGCCAGCGTTTAGTGTCGAGATCGCGGAGGCTCCTGTCACGGCCCGCGCCATGAGCGGCAGTCGCAGGGCGGTTGTCTTCTGGGTGCCGACTCCGTCACCGGGAGCCCAATGCGGCCTCCTCGCGCTTGTCCCCTATCGGGGATGTCGGCTTGGGGACGGGGACCTCGCACTCGCTAGGCGGCTTGCGCAGGTTGCGGGGTTCGTGCTGCAGAACCAACGGCTGCGGGGCTTGGCGAAAGGGCAGCTGCGTTCAGAAGGCCTAATGTGGGAAATTCTGGATCCAGCGGGTGAAGCGGACCTGGCCCGAGCGCTGGCGCAGGCCTGCCGCCTTGGTCACAACCTACTGACTCCGCACGTCGTCATTGTCGCGGAGGCTCCTACAGAGGCGATTGCCGAGCGGCTGCACCGGAGCATTCTTCGCTCGGAACGCAGCGGTCTCACCGATCTCCTGGTCAAGAGCGTCATCGCGATCGTGCCGGTCGACCAGGTTGCGAATCTGCTGACCGAAGGGCTCTCGGTCGGTGTGAGCCGGCCCTGTCTCAGACTCGACCGGTACCCCTCAGCCTACAGAGAAGCCCAGGAGGCTGTCGAGATCGGTACCAAACTGTTTGGACCAGGTCACATCACACACTTTGAGGATATCGAGAGTTATCGCTTTATCCCGACGCTCATCAAGGCGGGTCTGATCGACCATGATGAGTACGAGAGGATTGCAGCCCTTCCAGATGATCTCGTGACGACGCTCGAGGTGTATCTGGACTCCGCCGGCCATGCTGCGCGGGCGGCGAGGCAACTGTTCATCCACCGCAATACGCTTCGCCAACGGCTGGACCGAATTTCGACTCTCCTCCATGTGGATCTTGCCACATCTCAGCAGTGGCTGCCCCTGCAGCTGGCCGTCAAGGCAGCCCGCCTGATGCGGTCTGTGCCGACCGTACGAGGCGATCAAGTCGGCGGATCAGCGGCTGAGCACCGCGTTCGCTGGGAC
This sequence comes from bacterium, assembly GCA_902812405.1. Taxonomy (GTDB): domain Bacteria; phylum Vulcanimicrobiota; class Vulcanimicrobiia; order Eremiobacterales; family Eremiobacteraceae; genus CADDZI01. The sequence continues at coordinate 1,995 of CADDZI010000058.1, forward strand.
GAACGCCGTATTGATCGGACATCGGCGTCGGCGGGGGCGACGCGATGAAGGCGCCCGAGGTTGTCACTTATGCCCTCACCGTGAATGGGATCAGGCATAGGGTGCAGACGGAAGCGCGGAAACTACTCCTCGATGTGCTTCGCGAAGACCTAGGGCTCGCGGGGCCGCATGCCGGATGCGAACATGGTGTCTGCGGGGCGTGTACGGTGTTGATGAATGGACGGACAGTCCGGTCCTGCCTCATGTTCGGCGTACAGGCTGTTGACTCGCGGATCCTCACAATCGAAGGTGTGGCAAAAGACGGCGTCCTGCATCCGCTTCAGCAAGAATTCTCCGTGCACCACGCGCTGCAGTGTGGGTTCTGTACACCGGGCATGATTCTCACAGCGCTTGAGTTTCTGGGCGAGCATCCCGATCCGACTGAAGTGGATGTCCGGGACGCACTCTCCGGGAACCTGTGCCGGTGCACGGGATACGATTCCATCGTGGATGCCGTCCTGGCCGCCGGTCGAAGAATGCGGGAAGGCCGCAAGGCCGGCGTGTGATCATTTTCCCGTCGTGATACCTAATCATGACACGCGACGACTTGCGGGCGGCACTTGACCGCCTACCCCGTGAGCCCTTAGCACAGTTGCCGACGCCCCTGGAGGCGGCGCCCAGGCTATCGTCCGCCATCGGAGGATCAGAAATCTTTGTCAAGCGCGGTGATTTGACCGGACTTGCGCTCGGTGGCAACAAGGTCCGCCAGCTTGAATACCTTCTCGGAGATGCGATCCGGGCCACGCCCAGACCATGCGGCCCCAGCGCCCCGCGGCACGCTTCGCCCAGATCGAGACGGCCTTCCTCGCTCACTACGGCGAGATCGGTCGGCGGTTCTACGCGGGCCTGGGCACCAAAACCGAGCGGCTGGAGCAACACCTGCACTTGATTCTCCGGCTCAAGACCACGGCGACCTCTGAGCAGATCATGCAGGCGATGGCGCAGGCGGTCACCGTCGGAAGCTTTGATGCCACCGCAGTTGCGTACGCGTTGTATCGCCGCACGACACCGGCGCGCCCAGCCGTGACGCCGCTGCCACTCCCGATGGACATCGACGTCCCTGTCCGCGATCTGGAAACCGTGCGAGGCGGACGCATCGGCGTCGCCGCCACATTGTGGACTACCCCCGTCCCTCGGGATGCGTCCGCATGCTGTCGAGTCCCGCACCCAGTTTTTGAAGTGCCTTTTGAAGAATAGATTGCAGACAGCCACGGGGTGAGAGGATCGTGGCCGGCGCGTTGTGGCATCCAGGCCAACCGTCGCGGTGCGTCAGGATACATTACGGAGACGGGTTGGAGCTCGCTCGACAGCGACTCCGTAACAGTGATGCGGATGCTTGCTTGGCCGTGGGAACTTCAGGAGTTCGCGGCCGCCGGGCGGAAATACGGAATCACACGTTCGGCGATGAGGCGCATCGCCTCGGCCGGATTGCGCCCGAGCGGTCCGCCAATCGAGATGTGATTGAAGCCGGCCTCGATCACGGGCTGAAGCTGGCGCACGCAGTCGTCAGGCGTTCCATAAATTCCTGTTCGCAACATCTGTGGGGTGAGGGCAGCGCGTGCACCCGTACGGTCGCGCGCCATGATGCGTTCATATGCCGGGCGGAAGTCCTCAACCGTGAGGTCCAGGACCGCCAGGGCGCGCGGATCCAAATACGTCCCGAAGTAGGCGACGACATCCGCCAACATGTCGCGCGCCTCGTCGCGGTCTTCGGAGATGGCCATCCACACGAACGCGCAGGCGTCAAAGGGCCGGTTGGGGTTTCCCGATCGCTGGAGTCCCCGGCGCACCGGTTCCATGATGAGTCGAGCAGATTCCGGGGGCGTGACCATCGGCAGGGTCCCGTCGCCGATTTCGCCACTCAGTTCCAGGAATTCCTCGCCCACGGGGCAGATCAAGATCGGCACGTCGGGCCGGTAGGGTTTCACACGCAGATACGCCTTCTCGGTCCACTGGTAGATCTGGCCGTGAAACGGCCCCTGCTCACCGCGTAGCAGGCGTCGAATGATGTGCGTCCCCTCACGGACGCGTTGCAACGCATCGTCGCCTCTCATGCCGACCCAGGTGATGGTATCGAAGTTATGGAGACCGAGGGTGAGGCTCGCCCGCCCCTGGGCGATGTCATCGAGGGTGGCGATATACGAGGCGATCTCGCTCGGGTCCGTCGTGTAGATGTTGGTGCGGGCGAACAAGGCGATCCGAGATGTCGTCTGAGCGACGGCCGCGTTCAGGACCCACGAATTTAGCCGGAACATGTCGTGTGGGAACCAGAGGGTGTCGAATCCCAACCGTTCCGCAAGCTCTGCCAGCGCGACGAGGTCACGCGGGCCGCCAAGATCGTCGAGGAGCCGGACCCCAAACTTCACCTCTGTCATCATGCCTGCACTCCAGTCATATCGAGTGGTGTATCCGAGTTGCGTTCACCGGACTAACGGACCATAGGTCAAGGGTTGACGGTCCCGCATAAACGGCAGTCGCTTTCGCGCCTCGATGATATCGTCCAGGTCGATATCGGCAATGAGGAGATCGTCGGTTTCGGCACAGCTACGTGCAATCACCGAGCCATCTATAGGGTTCGCGATAAGGGAATTTCCGACGTAATCGAGGTCGCCCTCGTGGCCGCACTTGTTTACGCCGACCACAAAGCAGCCATTTTCGTAGGCGCGCGCCCGTAACATCAGCTCCCACGTATCCGGGGTCCAGACGTTGCCAATCCGCATCAGATTCGTAGGCGTGTAAATGATCTCGGCACCCTGGAGTGCTAAGATGCGGTAGCCCTCTGGGAAGTTGCGTTCGTAGCAGATCTGCACACCCACCTTCGTAAAACCGAGATCCATGACAGGGTAACCGAGATCACCGGGCGTGAAGTAGAGTTTCTCGAAGACGAGCGCACCGCGGGTTGGCAGAGGAAACGCGCCGGGGATGTGAATCTTTCGGTATCGGCCGACGATCGTGCCCTGCCGATTTGCCACAACGCAAGAGTTGAAGAAGCGAATGCCATCGACTTCCCCAAAGGGGACGATGACCGCGATGCCGAGGTTCTTGGCAAGCTGCAGGATCTGCTTGAGGTACGGGTTATCAAGCGGCTCGAAGTAGTGCTCGTAGTCTCGCGTGTTCTCGACGCAAAAGTACGGCGTCAGACTGAGCTCGGGAAAGCCGACTAATTGTACGTCCGCTTCGCTGGCTCGATTGAGCAGTGCGCATATGCGGTTGGCGTTCTCCTGCTTCGTGCCGGACGGGCCGAGCTGGCCGGCTGCGATGCGTATAGTCCTGCTCATATACGCGGCACTCCTGTCGTTTTGGGATGATGCACTGATGCTACACGGGCTCGCCATCAACGATGGCGTATGCTCGGATGGGAAATGAGGCCACCCCGACGAGGGGCATTGGCGCGGCGTGGAACCGAAACCCCGTCGCCGGCAACGCGCCGACGTTACACAGGTTCTCAACGATGGGCACGCATGCGCGCAGCAGCGCAGTGTGCACTGGTCGATGCAGATCGGCGGTGTCGTCAACGTTCAGGAAGTCGACGCCCAGCAACGCGATGCCGCGCTCACATAACATAGCAGCCGTGTCGGCGCGCAAAAAAGGACTGGCGTTCCAGTACCGGTCGGTCTCCCAGTATTGATCCATCCCGGTACGGAACAGGATGGCACACCCCGACCAGTCGCCGGGCGGGAGATCGTCGGGGCCAATGGCCCGTTCGCGCCGTTCGCGCAGGTCGACGACGACCCCCGGAAGATCAACGACCGCTGTTAGCGGCAGCGTAGCGAAGTCGGGCAGTGCTGGATCTCGATGGTAAGGCGAGTCGAGGTACGTGCCGACCCCGGCCACAATGTTGACCTGGGAGAATGCTAGCTCGCACTGCCCGCCGTAGCGCGCGCGCGAGGCCTCGTGAGTGAGGAACGCGGTGATCTTCGGTCCCGGAATGCCGGGATACGTTCGCAGGTCGTTCGTCACGCGGTGGCTAAGATCCACAATGTGGCGCGCAGATTTCGGGTTGGCCACGTCGCGTTGATCCTCCTCTGATTACCCTAAGTATGAGGTACCAGGTCCGGTCCGTGCAATGGGCGGACGCAATAGCGTTCGGGCTAACAATTGGGCAGACTGCACATTGACCGGGACTGCAGCCTTTGCCAGAATTCTTTGGGACTGCAGCCTTTGCCAGAATCCGGGGTGTGGACATGGCGAGAGTGACGGTGCCTCCCGCGAGCGTGCGGGAGACGTTCGTTGGGCGGTCGGTCCAGCGTAAAGAGGACAGCCGATTCCTGACCGGAGCGGCACGGTATCTCGGTGATGTCAGCTTACCTCGGATGTTGCACGTGGCGTTCGTCCGCAGCCCGTATGCTCACGCTCGCGTCCGGAGCGTGTCGCTCGAGGCCGCGCTGGGTCTGCGGGGTGTCGTCGCCGCCTATACGGGCCCTCAGATTCATGCCCTGGCGAGGCCCATCCGTACGCCTTTCGGCGCGGCGTCGTATCGCGAGACGGACTATCCGTTGCTCGCAGTCGAAAAGGTTCGGTTTGCAGGCGAGCCGGTCGCCGTTATCGTCGCCGAGAGCCGTTACGTGGCCGAGGACGGGGTCGGACTTGTCCGCGTTGACTACGAGCCATTGGATCCAGTCGTCAGCATCGACAGCGCAATCGCCCCTTCCGCGCCCCTCGTCCACGCCGAACTGCCCGGTAATCTCTATTGCGACGAGCGTCAGGAGTACGGCGACGTCGATACGGCAAAGGCCCGGGCCGCCTACGTGGTCGAGGGGACTTTTCGCTCTCAGCGCAGCGCGGCCGTCCCGCTGGAGTGCCGAGGCGCGTTGGCTCGTTACGATGCCGGGACGGGACGCCTGACTCTCTGGACCAGCACGCAACTGCCGCACGTGGTGCGATACGGTCTGGCCGAGTGTCTCGGGATGCCCGAAGATCAGATCCACGTGCTGAGCCCCGACGTCGGCGGGGGCTTCGGCAACAAGGCTTCGCTGGCTCCCGAACAGGTGGTTGTTTCGGCGATCGCTCGAGATCTGCAGCGGCCGATCAAATGGATCGAGGATCGGCTGGAGAACTTTCTGGCCTCGTCACACGGGCAGGAGGAGCGCATCTGGCTCCGCCTGAGCGCTGACATACACGGACAGTTCCTGGCACTTGAGGCGGACATCATCGTCAACGGCGGAGCGTATTCGATCTTCCCCGACACACCGCTTAACGAGTTGCTCAATTGCGCGGGTTGCATCGTGGGACCGTACAAGTTTGCACACTATCGGTATCGTGCGCGGGCCGTCGCGACAACGACCTGTCCGCACGGTCCCTACCGAGGCGTGGCTCGTCCCCCGGCCAACTTTGCACTCGAGCGCTTAGTCAACATCCTGGCAGCGCGCATGCGCGTCGACCCGATCGACGTGCGCCGCCGGAATCTTCTCAGTGCCGAAGACTTCCCATACCGCACGGTGACGGGCCTCGAGCGCGACAGTGGTAACTATCGTGAGGCGCTCGAGCTGGCCGTGCAGCGTCTCGGATACGCCGAGTTCAGGGCGCGACAGGCGGAGTGGCGTGCCCAAGGTCGGTATGTTGGCGTCGGGGTTGCGTGTTTCGCGGAAGAGTGTGCGGTCGGGACCGTGAAACGCCAACCGCGCAAGCTTTACTCGATCGCGGGTTACGATGGCGCGAGAGTACGCGTCGATCCACATGGTCGCGCGATAGTGTTTTCGAGTGCGGCGGGGAGCGGCCAGGGGCACGAGACGACCTTGGCCCAGCTCGCGGCGGACGAGCTCGGTATCCCGCTTGAAGACATTACGGTTCGTTCCAATGACACGGAGGTGGCACCCTACGGGATGGGGTCTACAGGCAGTCGTACGGCGGTCTCGAGCGGCGGAGCCGTGGTCCTCGCCGCACGGAAAATCCGTGAGCAGCTGCTCTTGCTCGGCGCACACGTATTGAATGAGTCTCGCGATAATGTGGCGATCCGCCCTGGGAGCGTGTATTCGCTCAGGGACCCTTCCCGCAGTGTGTCAATTCAACGACTTGCATGGGTGGCACACCGGAAGGAAGGCACCATCCCCCCAGGGTTTGAGCCCGGGCTGGAGGCGGTCGCCTTCTACGATCCGCCGGCGTACGGCGTGTCTTCGAACGCCGTGCACGCGGCAATCGTCGAAGTCGATCCCCGGACGGGCAGAGTGACGTTATTGCGCTATCTGGTGGTCGAGGACACAGGGCGGATGATCAACCCGACGATCGTTGAGGGCCAAGTGAAGGGCGGCGTGGCTCAGGGGGTCGGCAAGGCGCTGTTCGAAGAGGTGCTCTACGACGAGACAGGTCAGCTCGTCAACGCGAGCTTCATGGATTTCCTCGTCCCCACGGCGCGTGAACTGTGTCGAATCGAGGTGGAGCACATGGAAACGCCATCGCCGCTTACTCTGGGCGGCATGAAGGGATGTGCGGAGGGCGGGATCATCGGGGGCCCGGCCGCAATCGGCAACGCGATTGTGGATGCGCTCCAGGGTCGCGCGGAGGTCTATGAACTGCCGTTTACGCCGGAAAAGGTATGGAAGCTCGTCAGGCGTGCGACTCCGGACAGCCCCGTGCTATGAAACCACCCCCCTTCAAGTATATCGCTCCCCGATCGCTGGACGAGGCGCTAGCAGCCCTCCGTGAGTGCAGCCCCGACGCCAAAGTCCTCGCCGGGGGACAGAGCTTGGTGCCGCTCCTGAACTTCCGTCTGGTCCAACCAAGCGTGCTCGTTGACCTCAACGGCGTGTCGGGTCTCGATAGTATCACGTGGGATCCCGAGAGGTCCGAGCTTGTATTTGGCGCGATGGTGCGGCAGGCGGATGCCGAGCGCTCACCGCTTGTGCGCGGTGCGTGTCCACTTTTCGCCGAGGCGCTCAGGCACGTTGGCCATCGGGCGATCCGAAACCGAGGCACCATTGGCGGCAGTTTAGCACATGCCGACCCGAGTGCGGAGCTACCGCTGCTTCTGGCCTTGCTCGACGGTCGGGTTCGTTTACTGAGCGTTGGTCGTGACCGGTGGCTCGGTGCTCGCGACTTCTTCGTTTCGTACCTGACCACGGCGTTGCGGCCCGACGAGATTCTTGTGGAGGCGCGCTTCCGGGTCCCCTGCGCCACGGGCAGAACGGCGTCGACCGGGGTCCCGAGGCCTGAAGCGTACCGATGGGGGTTTATGGAATTCAGCCGGCGTGCGGGCGACTTTGCGCTGGCCGCAGTGGCGACGGTGTTGAGGATCGACCGCGCTGGCATGATTCAGGATGCCGCGATCGCCGTGGCAGGGGGAGGACCCACGCCAGTGCGGGCGAGCCGTGCCGAACAGACCCTGGTGGGTTACCCTCCGTCGACGCACCTCTTTGCGGAGGCGGCGCACCTCGTCGTTGCAGCCTGCGAGGTGGAGGACGATATTCACGCGTCCGCCGAGTACCGGCGAGAGCTCATCGGTGTGCTGGTCGAGCGTGCCCTCAACCAGGCCGTCGCGCACGGCTCCGCCGATGTGTGCGGCGTCTGATCTGGTGGACATGACGGACGCGCAGGTTCTGCCGAGGACTGCCGAGGTCGCGATCGTCGGAGGTGGTATCATCGGCCTGAGCATTGCCTACCACCTTGGAAGAGTTGGCGTTCGCGCGGTTGTCGTTGAACGCGGCAAGATCGGCGAAGGATCGACAGCTAAGTCGTCAGGCGGAATCCGACGCG
>CADDZI010000059.1 GCA_902812405.1 bacterium
CCCCCTCGGCGCTCAACAACTTTCTGGGGATTCTCAATTATCGCGTGGATTCGGTCATTCTCATCGCCCTGCTCGGCGTGGCGCCGTTCGGCGTGTACTCGATCGCCGTCAACTTCGGCGAATTGCTCTTCATGCTGACGCGGCCGATTACCGCAGCCGCCACGCGCGACATCGGCATCCGGGATCTGGCCGGTGCAGCGGCAATCACCGCGCGGGTCATCCGAACCTGCACCGCCCTCGTGGCCGCGGCGGCGGTCGTCGCCTGTGTGCTGGGGCCGTGGGCCATTCACCTCATGTATGGCCCGCGCTTCGACGCGGGCGCGACCCCTTTGCGCATCCTGTTGCCCGGCATCGTGCTCTTTGCGACGGCGGGGACGTTTGCCGCGTTCTTCATCGTCCAACTGGGAAAGCCGGTCATCGTCACGGTCATCAACCTCCTCATGATCGGCGTGCAGGCCGCAGCCTGCTTCCTGCTCGTGCCGCGCATGGGCATGAGCGGCGCGGCGCTCGCCTCCAGCCTGACGTATGCGGTCGGCGCGGCACTGAATACCGCCTGGCTGTGCCGTTCGACCGGCCTGCGGCCCCGCGATGTCTGGATTGTGCGCCGGGCCGATCTGGTCATCGCCCAGGCCGCCCTGAGCGGGATGCTCAGCGACGGCCTGCGGTGGGGCGCAGGTTTTAACGCCCGCTCGGCCCAAAGGCGGGCTGCCAAGCCTGGAGACATTCCGTAGCGACAGTGAACGTGCGAAGCGCGGCGCGGGTGGCGGCCGCGGCAGTTCCGGTGGCCGCCCTGAGCATCGCCATACCTTTTGTGAACCGCGTCCAGCTGCACGCGTTCGGCGTGCCGTTCTTGCCCGTGTGGATCGTCGCGTGGATGCTCCTGACGCCCTTGTGCCTGTGGGTTGCGCACCGCCTGGAGGTGCGGACGTGACGGCGATGCGGCGAGCACGAAATCGGGAGCGGGCATGACCGGCGGCGGCGTCGCACTGACCATTGTCGGGCTGAGTATTGCCGCCGTCACCGCACTGGGGGCGGCCGGCGCCCGGGGCCTCATCATGAATCCCGAGGCCTACATCCTGGCCGGGCGCTCGCTCGGAACGCTCTTCACCTGGCTGCTCATGGCCGGCGAAATCTACACGAGTTTCACGTTTCTCGGCGCGGCCGGGTGGGCGTACGGCAAAGGCGCGCCGGCGTTCTACATCCTGTGCTACGGGCCGGTCGCCTACGTGATCTCGTACTTTCTGCTCCCGCCCTTGTGGCGGGTCGCCAAGCGTTACGGCTTGCTCACGGGGCCTGACTTTTTCGCCGTGCGCTACCGCAGCCGCCCGCTGGGCGTCTTGGTGGCGTGCGTCGGAGTTATCTTTTTGGTTCCGTACATCACCCTGCAACTAACCGGTCTGCAGATCTTGCTGACGATCGCGGGGCGCGGCGCCTTTGATGCCACGGTGGGGGTTGGGTTGGCGTTTGTCCTTACGGCGCTCTTTGTCTTTGTTGCGGGTTTGCGGGGCCTGGCCTGGGCCAGCGTCGTCAAGGATGCGGCGGTGTTGGCGGCGGTTGCCTTTGCCGGCATCTGGTTACCGTGCCACATTGCCGGCAGCCCCGCCCGGCTCATCCATCGCGTGCTCGCCGCACACCCCGGTTGGATGACCTTGGCACCCGGCGGAGCGGCTCTGGGCACGCGCTGGTTTGTCTCGACCGTTCTCCTGACGGCCTGCGGTTTTTGGGTGTGGCCGCAATCGGCAGCCGCCGCCTATGCTGCACGCAGCGACCGCGTCTTGCAGCGCAACGCCATCCTCATGCCGCTGTACAACATTCTGCTCGTTCCGGCGCTGTTGGCCGGCTTTACCGCCCTGGCTGTCTTGCCGGGCCTGCGTGGCCCTGGGGCCGATCAGTCCTTCATGCTGGTCATCGCCCAGGACTATCCGGCGTGGGTGTTGGGGCTTGTGGCCGCCGCCGGCTGCCTGGCGGCTCTTATCCCCGCATCCGCGCAGCTTCTGGGCGCGGCCAGCGTGCTCGTCAAGAACGTCCTCGGGGATTGGCTGGGCGTCGCGACGACCGACATCTCGCGCACGGCCGCCACGCGCTGGCTGGTTGCGGGCACCGCGGCGCTGGCGTTGTGGTTGTGGCTGCACGAACGGACGACGCTGGTCAACCTCCTGCTTGTCGCCTACAACGGGATTGCTCAGTTCTTCCCGGGCGTGGTTGCGGGGCTGGTCTGGCGCCGCGCGACGGCGTGGGGCGTTGCGGCCGGCATTCTGAGCGGTCTTGGGGTGCTTGCCGCCGGCGTCATCCGGCAAGCCGCATGGGGCGGACTCAATGCCGGCTTCGTCGCTCTGCTGGTCAACCTAACGGTCTGCGTTGCGGTCAGCCTGGTCACTCGGCCCGCGCCGGCAGAGCATTTGGAGGCGTTTGCGCAAGCCGCGCGGACCACGCCGCCGCAGGCGTCGGCCGGGACGTCATGAGCGGCACGTCAGGCCGGTTGACTGTCTGCCCCACCCCCCTGGGCAACCTCAAAGACGTCAGCCTGCGGGTGCTTGACGCCCTCAAAGAATGCGATATCGTCTTTGCCGAGGACACACGGGTCACGCGTGCGCTGCTCGCGCACTATGGGATCCATAAGCCGCTGCGCTCATCTCATGGCGCAGCCGAAGCGGCCCGGGCGCGGGAGCTGCGTGCGGCACTTGAGGCCGGCCGGCACGTGGCCTTGTGTACGGATGCCGGCATGCCGGGCGTTTCCGATCCCGGCGCCGTCCTCGTGCGCGAGGCGCGAGCGTGCGGTGCGCGCGTTGACGTGCTCCCCGGGCCCAGCGTCGTCACCAGCGCCCTTGTGCTCTCCGGTTTTCCGTCCTCCTCGTTTCGCTTTATGGGCTTTGCACCTCGCACATCCCGCCAGCGCTGCGCACTGTTCGAAAGCCTGCGCTTCGATCGCGCGGTCAGCGTGTGGTGTGAATCGCCACGGCGCGTCGCGGCCTTCCTGGCAGATCTGGCTGCGGTGCTCCCCGAACGCCGCGTTTTTATCCTGCGCGAGTATACGAAGAAATTCGAAGAGCAGATCGCGGGCACGGCACGCGAGCTTGCGCAGACCATCACGGGGCAGTTGCGCGGCGAAGTGACGGTCGTCGTGGAGGGGTCGCACGACCATACGCGGCCCGGGGCGGCGGCGGGCGATGCGGTGGCTGCCGTGGTGTACCTGCGCCGGCGCGGACTGAGTATGCGGGATGCGGTTGAGGCGATTCGCCTGGCGACGGGAGCGGCGCGCAACGATCTCTACCGCCTGGCGGTGCGCGAGGCGAAAAAGCAAGACTGACAGGGTGTCACCGGCGCCGCGGGTAAGCACGCGGTCACATGACCAAGGATACATTTTACCTCACGACCCCGCTGTACTACACCAACAGCACGCCGCACGTCGGCCACGCCTACAGCACGATCGCCGCCGACATCCTGGCCCGCTACCACCGGGTGACCGGGTCCGGCCGGACGCACTTCCTCACAGGCACCGACGAGCACGGTCCCAAGGTCGCGGATGCCGCGGCGGCGGCCGGCAAGGCGCCCAAAGAGTTCGTCGACGAGGTCGTGCAGCGCTGGCAGACGGCTTGGCGCGAGCTGGACATCTCGTACGATCAATTCATTCGCACGACCGATCCAGAGCACGAAGCCGCCGTGCAGGCCATCTTCGTGCGTCTGCGCGACCAGGGCGACATCGTGCCCGGTACCTACCAGGGTTGGTACTGTCGCAACGATGAGACGTTTTGGCCGGAAACCAAGCTCGTGGAGGGGCGCTGTCCCAACCCCGAATGCGGCCGGCCGGTGGAATGGATTTCCGAGGACGCCTGGTTCTTCCGGCTGTCGCGCTACCGCGACGTACTCGTGGACCACTACAATGCGTACCCGGACTGGGTGCGCCCGGCCAGCGCCTACAATGAAATGGCATCTCTCCTCCGGGGCGGCTTGGAGGATCTGTGCGTGTCGCGGGCATCCGTGACGTGGGGCATTCCCATTCCCGGTGAATCCAAGACGATTTACGTCTGGTTTGACGCGATCTGCAACTACATCACGGCGGCGGGATTTCCGCACGACATGGAACGCTTTGCGCGCCTGTGGCCGGCCGACGTCCACCTCATCGGCAAGGAGATTTTGCGCTTTCACACGATCATCTGGCCGGCGCTCCTCATCGCCCTCGACCTGCCCCTGCCGCGCCTGGTCTTTGCCAACGGCTGGATCACGATGGAAGGCCAGAAGATCAGCAAGAGCCTGGGCAACGTCGTGCGCCCGGCCGACTTGACCGAACGTTTCGGCGTGGACGGCGTGCGGTATGCGCTCTTTGCGCAAGCTCCGTTTGGGGTGGATTTCAGCTTCAGCGAGGAGTCGCTGACGCGCCGCTACAACGCCGACTTGGCCAACGACCTCGGGAATCTCGTGCAACGCGTCCTGGCCATGCTGGGGCGCTACCGCAAAGGTGTGGTGCCGGCCGCGACGTCCGGCGACGAGTTGAACGTGGCCTTCGCAGGCACGGTCCAGCGCGTGCGCGCCGCGCTGGATGACCTAGATTTCCGCGGCGCTTTGGCCGCTATCTGGGAGCGAGTCGGGGCGCTCAATCTCTACGTCGAGCAAGCCAAACCATGGGCCATCGCCAAAGACGGCGATGATGCTCTCCTGGACGAGACGTTGTACAACCTGTGCGAGGGCATCCGCTGGATTGCGGCGCTTGTGTATCCTTTCATGCCGCGCACGGCGGCCGCCATTTGGCAGGCGCTGGGCCAAACCGGCACGCCGGGTCAGATGTGGGAGACGACGCTGCACTGGGGCGGCTTGGCCGCCGGCACGCAGACGAGCCTGCCCCCCGTGCTCTTCCCCCGGCGCGAGTCGGGTGCCGGTGTTGCCTGACCCGCGGTGGGCATCCTGATCGATACCCACGCACACCTGGATGCCACCGAGTTCGACTCGGATCGGGAAGAGGTGCTCGCACGCGCGCAGGCTGCCGGCGTGCGGGTTGTCGTGTCTTGCGGGCAGGATGAATCCTCAAGCCGGGCGACCCTGGCGTTGGCGGCCAGGTTTGCCGGCCTGGCGCCCGCGGTCGGCGTGCACCCGCACTGCGCGAAGGATGCCGGCGATTTGGCATGGCTGCCCGAACTCTTGCGCGACGCGCGCGTCATTGCCGCGGGCGAGATGGGATTGGACTACCACTACGATTTTGCACCACGCGAGACACAACGCGAGGTATTTGCCGCCCAGCTGCGTCTGGCGGCCGCACACGGCCTGCCGGCCATCGTTCACTGCCGCGAGGCTCTGGACGACGCCCTAGCCATCGCGGCGGCACTCGGAAGCCAAGCACCACGTGCAGTCTTTCATTGCTTTACCGGCTCGATTGCCGAAGGGGAACGCATCCTTGCCGCGGGCGACACCTATCTTGGCATCGGAGGAGCGGTGACGTTTGCCAAGGCTGATACCCTCCGCGAGGCCGTGCGGCGGCTGCCGCTGGAGCGGCTTGTGCTGGAGACGGATTGTCCGTTCATGACGCCGGCGCCGCATCGCGGCAAGCGGAACGAACCGGCGTACGTGGCGCGCGTCTGCCAGGCTGTTGCCGAGGTGCGAGGAGTTTCGCCTGACGAGATAGCGGCGGTGACGACGGCCAATGCGCTGGCGCTCTTCCCAAAGTTGAACGCCTTCTCCAAGGCGTAACGCTTGCGCTCGCGCGACCGCGGAGACGTAAGGGTGTAGCGGTCGCGCTTGCGCGACCGAGAGAACGTAGCGCCTTTGCCCAGTCGGACGTTGCGCGGCGCCGAGGTCCCTCTCGGGGACACACTGCCTTTTGCCTCCCGCAAAAGCCGGCGCTCCACTTCGCGCGTGCTCTCGCCATCCGTGGCTTCGCGCGCGCTCAGAGGCCCCGCGACGGCCCTCGGCCGCCGCGCACCCCCGCGGCGAGGTATTCCGTAGCGGTCGCGCTTGCGCGACCGAGAGAACGTAACGCCTTGGGTGCAATCTACCAGGCGTAAGGTTCTGTCGGCCGCGCAAGCGCGGCCACTACGTTGCGGTGCGCCGGGTAGAAGATGTCGTCACCTGCGTTCATCGCGCAAGCGCGGCCGCTAGGTTGCAGAACCCCGGGCCGGGGCGGTACTCTGTGACGCCGTGCGCCATAATGCGTCGAACTCGTTGCGCAGGAGGCGTGCGCCGGATCCAAAGGCGCGAGCCGGCGCTATGACATCCACCTCGCGGGCTTCATCCAGACCGTTGCGTGTGAGGTTGCCCGAACCCACATAGATTTCATCGCCGCCGTCGACGTACTTGTCGTGAAGAGTTCCGCACGGCATCGTGCGCACCCCGACGCCTGCGTGTTCCAAGCGGGTTAGTGCCCACTTCTGTGCGGCGCTCGTCGTGTGGGGTTCCTGGAGTACGATGCGGTCATGGTGGCCGGCACGTCGACGGCGCACAAGATCCGTGACCACCTGACGGTCCGACAAATCCTCCACCGCGATGCGCGCATTATGCGGTGACGCAAGGATGCGATCTACCGCTGCGCGCGTTGCCCCAGCCGGTCCGGCAACCACATACGGACCGGGCCGGCCTGCGACCTTATGGTGCAGTGCTTTCTCCACGGCAGCGACATCCCGCGGCGCACTATCGCGAACGAGAACCGCGCCCGCATGCGCGAAGCCGCACCAGGTGGGGTTGGCGGTTGCAATGTAGGCGTTGCGGCCATCCACAACAGCCGCCTTCGCGTGGAGCAACCGGCGCGGATCGTCCTCCAGAACGACGTGAACGGCGGGCGAGAAGAGCCGTCTCAGACGCTCCAAGAGCCGTGTCCTAGCCAGATCCCACTGCCCGCCACTCTGCTGCCTGGAGGTGCGGTAGCGGTCGGGATGCGCCTCGACGTGGACCTCCACCCGGACGTGACGGCGGGCCGCTGCGTTCAAACTGGCCACGACCGCTTTGTCGGAGATGCTGTAAAACTCGGCTTCGATGCTCGTCCGGGCATTGTCAAAGGCCCGGCACAGGGTACGGCGCGCGTTCCACCCCGTGGCGACGGCCAAAGTTGCATCAGACATTACCGCCTACGTCACGCGCCGGGTGCTTTCGACAAGGGGTCAACGCGGCTTTTGGCGGGAACTTTCCAGGAATGGCTTTTCGGGCGTCCGAACCCAGCCCCACTCACATGGACAAGGCTGGCGCCGTGCGCGACATGTTCGACCGCATCGCGGCGCGCTACGACCGTGCCAACACGGTCATGACCGGCGGACTCGACGCGCTGTGGCGCGCGCGCGCCGTCGACGCCTTGTCGCTTTCCCCCGATGCCCGGGTTCTCGACCTATGCTGCGGCACAGGTGCCCTGACTCGGCAAATCGCGCGCCGCCTGCCCGTCGGCCGCGTGACGGGCGTCGACTTCAGTCCGCGCATGCTGGCCGTAGCGCGACAGACAACGCAGCAACCCAACATTGACTACATCGAGGCCGACGTACTGGCTCTGCCCTTTGCCACCGCAACCTTCGATGCCGCCGCCATGGCGTTCTCCCTGCGCAACGTCACGGACATCCCTGCCTGCCTGCGCGAAGTGCGTCGCGTCCTCAAGCCCGGGGGGCGCTTCGTCAATCTCGAGGTCGGCAAGCCTCCCTCAGCACTCGTGCGCCGGGCATTCTTCATGTACTTTTACGGCTGGCTGCCGCTCATCGGCGGTCTCGTCGGAGGCGATCGCGCCGCCTACCGCTACCTGCCGCAATCGCTTGTCAACTTCCCCGATGCCGATGCACTGCGGGGCATGTTCGAGCAAGCCGGATTCGAAACAGCCGGCTGCCGGCCGCTTTTTAGCGGCGTTGCTTGGCTGCACTGGGGCATGGTGCAAGCCGCTCGCAGCGAAAACCAGGCGCACCGTGCACGCCAGCACGAGGCGGTAGGGTCGTCATGCTGATCAGTTCCCCGCGCAGCGCGATCCGCAGCGTCGTCGAGCAATTCGTGCGCGAGGAGCTCTCGCAGGAAGACGCACAAATTGCCGGCGCTGTCTGGTCCATGCTCAGCGCCGGCGGCAAGGAGCTGCGCCCGCGCATCAATTTGCTGTCGGCTCAGGCGGCGGTCGCCGCGACGCCTCCCGACCCGGTGCTCGCCTCGTACATGGAGCTCATCCACATCGCGACGCTCATCCACGACGATGTGGTGGACAATGCAGGTCTGCGACGCGGTCAGCACTCGACGAACAGCGTCCACGGTAATCGCTTCTCCGTGCTCGCCGGCGATTATCTGTTCTCGTGGGTCTTCAAGAAGATCACACAGGACTACGCCAATCCGATCCCAACCATCTTGGCCTCCATGCTGTCCGAGATTTGCAACGGCGAGGTCAAGCAATTGCGTGCCACGGGGAACCTGTCGCTTTCGCGCGCCGAGTACCTGGACATCATCGGCAAGAAAACCGCCGAGCTCTTCGCCTCGTGCGCTGAAGTCGGCGCGGTCGCCGCGCTGCAACGCGTCACGCGCCCCGGACCGCAGCTGCGCGACCATCCCGTCGTCCGCGCCCTGCGCGCCTACGGTTGGAACTTCGGCCTGGCGTTTCAGATCCGCGACGATCTCCTCGACCTCATCGCGAGTGACGCCGAGCTGGGCAAGCCGGCGGGATCCGACCTGCGGGAGCGCAAGGTGACGCTGCCCGTCATCGCCGCCTTGGAAGCCGAGGATGAGACCATGCGCGTGAGTCTATATCGCCTCTTTGAGTCACCGCCGGACGCGGCCGCCGCCGGTGGCCAGGTCCTGCGAACGGTCATCGAGCGGCTCCGAACCAGCGCCGCGGTCTCCCAGACGAAGCGGGCCGTCGACTTCTACGCCCAGCAGGCCCGCCAGGCGTTGGCCGCGGTCAGCCCCTCGCGAGCCGTTGCCGAACTGGAAGCGCTGACCCACAGTTTGAGCGAATACCAGGTTGCCTGAACCGGTACCCCCGCGCGAGGCGTCCCTGCGCCGGCGGGAACCGGGTGAGTGCACCCGAAAGGAGCATCATCCGTCCATGAGTCCTACGTTTGCCGTCATCACCGGCCCGGAAATTGCGATCATCGTCGGCGTCGCGGTTTTACTGTTTGGCGCCGATCGCATCCCGAAGCTGGCTCGTTCGATGGGCGAGGCGAAGCGCGAGTTTGAGGCTGCACAGCGGACCCCGCCGGCTACGCCCCCGGCCGAGCCGGCCGGGCCAGGCGGCCAGCCG
>CADDZI010000060.1 GCA_902812405.1 bacterium
GCGCGACCGCTACGAACAGAAGGCGTCAGGTTCCATCGGTCGCGCAAGCGCGACGGTCGGCCAAGGCCGACCGCTACGGACGACCTCAGGTTGTTGACATGCGCGCTCGCTTGGCTCGCACGAATGCCAGGACCTCGTCCACGGACCGCGTGTTCAACACGTCCTCCTTGTTGAGCCCGGCTTTGCGCGCGGTCGCGACCCCGTAGAACATGTTATCCATATCCGACGGCCGGTGAGCGTCCGTGTCGATCACAAGCATGCAGCCGGCTTGCCTGGCCCGCCGCGCAAGGTCGGCACTCAAGTCCAAGCGAGCAGGATTCGCGTTGATCTCGAGCGCCGTTCCGGTAGCGGCAGCGGCCCGAAACACCTCATCGACGTCGAACTCGTATCCCGGCCGTTCCTCAATGAGTTCGCCGGTCGGATGGCCGATGATCGTCACGCACGGATGCGAGATCGCCCGCACGAGGCGTGCCGTCTGCTCCTCCTTGGAAGCGCGGAAGGCGGAGTGAATGGAGGCGACGACCAGGTCCAACTCCGCCAAGACCTCATCCGGAAAGTCCAGTGTGCCGTCGGCTCGGATGTCCACCTCGGATCCGGTCAGCAAGCGGAGGCCAAAAGAATCGCGCACCGCCCCGACCGCCCGGATCTGCTCGTGCAGCCGGTCCACCGACAGCCCGTTGGCCACCGCTCGGCCCGACGAGTGGTCGGAGATGATGAGGTACTCCCGCGAGCGCTGTGCGGCCGCCCTGGCCATCTCCTCGATCGAGGCGTGACCGTCGCTCCAGTCGGTGTGGTCGTGGAGATCGCCACGAATATCGTCCACGGTCACCAGCACCGGCAGCGCATGACGGCGTGCCAGGTCAATCTCGTCCAGACCGAGGCGCAGTTCGGGCGGGATGACCTGCAGGCCCAGCGTCTCGTAGACCTGCGCCTCATCGCGACACGTGATGATCCGTCCGGATTTGTCTTCCAGGCCATACTCGCTCACCGCGTACCCCTTGCGCAAGGCGTACTCGCGCAGCAAGACGTTGTGGTCCTTGTTGCCCGTGAAGTGCTGCAGCAGATTGCCGAAGCACTCATCCGGGACGACGCGCAGGTCGACGGCGATACCAGGCTGCATCCACACGCTGGCTTTGGTCGTGCCGCGCGCGGTGACCCGTTCCACCTGCGGCAGCCCGACGAAGGCCTCGATGATGCGGTCCGGCTGCGCGCTCGTGCACACGATGTCGATGTCGCGCACGCTGCGCTCCATGCGGCGCAGGCTGCCAGCGGGCATGACGTTGGCTGCCCCCGGCACTGCCTGTAGCGCGGCGACGATCTCTTGCGCCAAGGGCCAGGCCTCACCCAGGCGCAGGCGCGGCTGACGTTGCTGCAGACGCTCCAGTTGCGCCTGGATGTTGCGAATGGTCTTGGCGCCCAGCCGGGGCACCCGGGCGATGCTCCCGTCCTGGATGACCCGCTTGAGGTCGTCCAGTCCGCCGACACCCAACTCGCGATACAGGCTGACCGCCGTCTTGGGGCCAATGCCCGGTACCGACAACAATTCCAAGATCCGGGGCGGAAACTTGGCCCGCAGCTCCTCAAGGTACCGGCACGTTCCCGTCTGACTGATATCGACGATCTTCTGGGCAATCGCCTTGCCGACACCCGGCAGCTCCTCCAGCCGGCCTTCGGCGATGAGCACCGCGACGGGCAGCGGCGCGTCTTCCAGGCTGCGGGCGGCCCGTTCGTACGCCTTGATCTTGAAGAACGGTTCGCCGTCGAACTCCATGAGCGAGGCGATCTCGTAGAGCCGTTGTGCGATCTGTTCGTTGCTGAGGTCGGGCACGAGACCTAGGGCAAGGCCGGATTGGCCGTGTCGAACAGGCCGTTGGGGTTGGGCAGCCAGGCCCAAATGAGAAGCGCGCGCACCGCCGGATGGACGAAAGCAAACTGCAGGCTGGCATCGGGCGGCATCAACTTGCGCCGTATCAATTCGGCGGCCGTCGGCTCTTGCGGTCCGCTCCACGGCTGCTGTGCGTAGTACAGCTTGCCCTGGACGACGACGTTGTAGTGAACATGTTCGGGGATTGCGTACCACGCATCCGGATCAACGTCGTGCAAGATGGCCGGGATATCCCCGCTGTGTTCGTACTGGTATCCGCAGGCCACGAGCCGCCCCGCAAGATCGAATACCAAAACCGTCGGCTGCGCCAGGCTGGGGGGATCGAAGCGCTGGTGGTTGGTGTACATGACGCCGAATTGCGGCAGGTAGTCCGTCGTCTGGACGTATCCGTCGTGCACCGCCCACACCGAGAGGCGGTAGCGTTCTGTGGCCTGGCGCACAGACTGCGCCAGCGGCGACTCGTAACCGTCCGACGGGTCTGCACGCGCCGGCTGCAGGGCCGCGGTTGCGAGCAGCATCAGGCAGATGAGAGCGAGCAGCACAAGGGAGACGAGCGCGGGCAGCCTCATGACTGCTGCAAAGGGTTTAGTTGCGCCGGCCGTCAAACCTGCCCGCGATGCGGGCCGGCGGTGCACATGCGGTGGCTCGCAAGGGGGCTTAAGGCAAGGTGTTGCGCGTCGTCGTCGAGGCCGCGCTGGCCGTGGCGCTTTTGGTGTGGCTGGCGGGAAGCCAAGCGCGACCCGACGCCGGCGGCAATCCATCCAGGGTGACAGCCGGCGATCGCCTGGTCTACGACGTCACGACCGAGCTACAGACGCACCACGTGCGCGTGCACAGCGGCCGCCCGATCGACAAGGTGTCCGCATCCTCCGCACAGGGCAGCGAAGTCTTCAGCATCGCTTCCATTGCACCGGATGGCACGGCCATCGGGGTCGTGCGCCTTGATCTCAGCGGCGACAATGCAGGCCAGCCGGTCGCAGTCAGCACGGTGGCGCCGGCGAAAATTCTTCCCGATGGGCGCCTGCAAGTCGGACTTCAACCCGGGCTGGGCGTCTCCGACACGATTGCCTTTGCCAATTCCTCGGTCAGCGCGCTGCGTGCCCACACGCCCCTTGCAGTGGGGCAGCAGTGGACGACGACATCTCACCAAGATGCCGCCGTGTTGTCTTTGACGCGGCGGGTGATAGGGCAGACGCACTATCACGGGCTTGCGGTCTATGAAGTGGCCGTCACCGGATCCGGCGTGTTGTTGTCGGGCGCAGCCGGCAAGGATCAAACCGGGAGCGTCACGATGAGCGGGGTAACCTACTACGCACCGGCGGAACACATCCTCGTCGGGCAAGTCATCCGCGCTTTGACCGTCGTGAAGCCGGCGACGGGCGGTTCGGACGTCCACGATGACTACTCTGCCGGTCTCAATTTGGTCTTGCGCACCTGGACGCACGCATCACCCGCACCGGCAGCGGAAGAGGGCTCGAGTGCAACGCCGGTGCCCAGCCCGACGCCCGAAGCCGTGCAAACCCCTTACGGAATGGAGCCCGCGGCGACGCAGACCATCCCGCCGGAACTGCCCTAAAACGTGGGAGTGGTGCCGGTTTTTCGAGCAGCCATCAGACGCAGACTCACTCTCCTCGTGCCGGCCGCGCTCTTGGTGGCGGCGCTCGTGGGTGCGGCCGGCGGCAGCAACGATGCGCAGCGATTCTACCTCTACGTCGCCGGTCATCAGGTCGGGCTGGGCGAGCAACAAGTGTATGCGATGGTCGTCCGCACGACTTTGATGACGCGCTATCGCGACGCAGCCGGAAAAATCCACCAGAAGAGTTTTGTAGCGACCAGGAGCGGCAGTCTGGCGTGGACGGTCGAAGGGTTCGATGCCGACAGCCGGCCCGTCGTGGGTGTTGCGGTGACCGGTTCTTTGGGGCTTGCACCGCAGATTGGGCGTATCGGCGGTGCAACCTCCGGCGGCACGTCGTCTTCATCCGGCGGGTCTGCGGAAAGTGCGCCGCAAGCGCCCGGGGTTCCGGCGGGCGTGCCCAGCCCGGTTCTTGACGCGCGCGGCTCGACGACGGCCGAGGTCTTCTCGCCGCTGGCCGGTGAGGCCGCCGTTCTGTCAGGTCTAAGCCAACATCCTCCGGCGCCCGGCCAGACGTGGAACGGCAGGACGGCTGTCCCCCTTTTGTACGGCCGTCTCATCCTGAACCTGGAGAATACGGTCTCTCCGGAATCTGAGGCCTCACCCGACACGCTGCGGATTGACCTGCGCGGAAAGGCGGACTTTGAGGGCTATGCGCCCTGGCGCGCGGGCGAGCGTGCCGCGCTGCGCGGAACGGGCGACGCCAGCGGCGTTGCGTATGTGACGCCCGGCTTGGCGCTGCCGCTGGGTATGGCGTTGGACACGCGAACTCACGGGACGATGCGTGCCGGAGGGCAGGTTGGGGTCTACGTGCTTGACACCGACCTCAAGCTGAAGCTCGTCAGCTTCGTCCCCGGCACTGTGCAGCGGCCGGGCGGTCTGGGTCTGGTTCCGGCTTCGGGGCTCCTCGGCCACACTGACATTCCCAACGGCATGTTGTACTCCACGACGCAGCCCGATCTCGTTGCGAGCCCAGCTGCGACGGACACGAGTTACGTCGGGTCGCCGCTGCCCCGCGTGACGCCCTATCCGAGCAGCCTGCCCGCGGCCAGCCTGCCGCCCATTCCCATCCTGGTCGAGGGCGTGCCTCTGGCATCCCCGCCCCCGCCTCCTCAAGCCAACCCGACGCCGACGTTCTATTTCTAACTTCTAACAAAGTCGAGAGGGAGCCGGGCCGGCAAAACGGTAGGCGGCCATCGTGCTGTCTACCTCCGACCTCCTCTACGGGTGGGGTTCCACAACCGGCATCGTCGCGGTTGAACCCGACGCGGCGTCGGGAACCGCCGCACTCTACCGCCGGGTCGGCTGCACGACGGAGCGAGACGTCGTGCCGCTGCAGACCTGGCTTGTCTCGCGCAAGCCGGAGCCGGGCAGCATCGAGCTGCGCGGAGAGCACGACCTGCGGCATTTGCTCTTGCGCTCCAACGCGCGCATCATCGCCGATCGAGCCCGCATCCTCGCTCCCGACCAGCGTCTTGCGTACCTCGACCCGATCACCGCGCACCTCGTCGCGACCGGCGATACCTTTTACAAAGGCCTGCAGTTTGCCGACCTGCGGCGGCTGCAACTCGACCTCGAGACGCTCGAGACGAATCCCGATGCCGAGGACGGCGCCATCGTCGTTATCGCTGTGCGGGATACCTCGGGGTTCGAGAGCGTGCTGTCGCTGGACGATTTCCCGAGCGAGGCCGCCCTCATCGAGGAGCTGGTCCGGACGGTGCGCCGTCTCGACCCGGATATTATCGAGGGCCACAACATCTTCAACTTCGACCTGTGGTATCTGGACCGGCGCGCACGGCGTTTTGGGGTTCCGCTCCTTTTGGGGCGAGACGGTCGCACGCCGATGTGGCTCGACGAGACGCTGCGCCGTTCGACGGCAGGCGGGATGGCGGTCAAGTACTACCGGATCGAGGGGCGGCAGATCGTCGACACGTTCATCGGCGCCGTGCGCTGGGACGTCGGGCGGCGGCTGCCCAACTACAAGTTGAAGCACATCGTGCGACACCTGGGCATCGGGGATGCCGAGCGCACGCTCGTGGATGCGGCCAACATGCGCGCCTTGTGGTCGGACCCGGATATGCGCGCCACGATCAAGGCCTACTGCCTGGACGACGCCCGGGATGCCGAGCGCCTTTCGGCGATCGTCACGCCGAGCGAGTTCTACCAGGCCCAGATGGTGCCCGAAGCGTTGCAGAGCCTCGCCTGCGTCGGCCTCGGCAGCCGCATCGAGCGGCTCATGGTGCGGGCCTACCTGCGCCGGCGCCACGCGATTCCCAGGCCCCGTCCGACGGTCGAGATCGAGGGCGGCTACACCGAGGCGTTTGCCAGCGGCGTCTTTCGCGACGTGGTCAAGTGCGACGTCGAAAGCCTCTACCCGTCGCTCATGCTCGCGCGGTCCATCGCGCCCTGGGACGACGACCTGGGCGTCTTCCTACCTATGCTGCGCGAGCTGCGCGGCATGCGCCTGGCGGCCAAGCGGGAGGCCGAGCGGGCGGCGCGCGAGGGGCGTGCCGTCGACGAACGTGCGGCGCAGGGCCTGCAGAGCGCGCTCAAGATCCTCATCAACTCGTTCTTCGGGTTTTTGGGAACGCACGGCCTGCACTTCAACGATCCGGTTGCCGCCGCGCGCGTGACCCAAGCCGGGCGCGAGGTGATGCGCGCCATCGTGGAGGGTTTGCGCGCGCGGGGCTGCCAGGTCATCGAGGCCGATACGGACGGCGCATTCTTTTGTGCGCCGCCGGGTGCCGACCCGGCCCGGATCGTGGACGAGGTTGGGGCATCTTTGGGCGACGAGCTGCACCTCGTGCTCGAGGAGCGCTATCCGGCGATGCTTTCCCTGAAGGCCAAGAATTACGCGCTGCAGAGGCCGGCGGGTGACATCGTGCTGCGAGGTTCCGCCCTGCGCTCGGCGCGAGACGAACCCTTCGGCCGCCAGTTGATTGCCCGCATCGCCGAGCTGCTCATCGCGGGCCGCAGCCAGGACATCGCGCCCCTGGTTCGGGAGACGATGGATCGTATTGCCGACGGTAAGCTGGCGCCCGCGGAGTTTGCCCGGCGCGAGTCCGTGACGGCGAAGACCTTCAATGCACCGGCCAACCGGCGCCTCGCGCAGGCGCTCGCCGAGCGCGGCCTGACGGTCGGCGATCGCGTGCTCGTCTACCAGCGCAACAACGGTGAACTGGCGCTGCTCGACGATTACGCGGGCGACGAAGATCGCGCGTACCTCCTACGCCGCGTGGCGGATTTCGTGGCGCGATTCGGAGATCTCATCCCGGCCGACGCCCGGCTCGAGGCGGGCGGCGATCGAGACCAGTTGACGCTCTTGTAGCTGCGGAGGTGTGACCATCGTGCGGCGCGATGTACGGACGCTGGCCCGTGATCTTGAGCGGGCGCTTGCCGACCTGGAAGAGGTGCTGGCACCCGTCGGCGCCCGTGGCGCAGATGCGGCAAAGCCGGGGAGTGTTGCGGAAGCGGCATCCGCGATGAAGGCTGCGGTGTGCCGCACCGCCGAGCGCGCTCGCGCCCTCATTGCGGCTGCTCTGGCGGACGAAACGGGGGCGCGGGCGGCGCACGAACGGGATCTCGACTACCTCGAGAATCTGCATCCGGCGCTGGATCCGGTGCTGGCGGAGGTCGAGCGTCGCGGCCGCGAGGACGACATCCCGATCGTCGATCGCGAGACCGGCCGCTTCCTGTGGGTTCTCGTGCGCGCGCTGCGCCCGCGCGTAGTGGTGGAGTTGGGGACGGCCTACGGGTATTCGACGCTATGGATGGCCCTCGCGCTCCCGCCCGGCGGACGCATTCTCACCGTTGATCCGGATGAGGAGCGAACCGCACGTGCCGCAGGGTACTTTGTGCAGGCCGGTGTGCGCGAGCGGATCGAGATTCTCAATCGCCCCGCCCTGGACGTTTTAGCCGATTGGGAGGCGGGCAGCGTCGATTTCGTGTTCATTGATGCGGTCAAGGAGGAATACAGCGCCTACCTGCGGGCCGCCGTACCGCTGCTGCGGCCGTCCGGGGTGCTCGTGGCGGACAACTTGCTGTGGGCACACGCGGCCTCGCGTTCCCCATCCCCGCAGGACACGGCGGCGACCCAGGCCATCCGCAGGTTCAACGGCGAATTACTGACGCACCCGCAGTTGGCGGCGACGATCATTCCGCTCGGCGACGGCGTGGGCGTGGCGGCCAAGATCGCCTAGTGAGGAGCACGAGGATGAATCTCTCACCCAAAACGGCGCGCGCGGCGCGAGGTACGTTGCCGCACGCGGGGTCCGTGATGCTCCTGGTGGCTGTTGCCGCGGCCGGAGCGATGGCAGGTTCGGTTGCGGCAGCGCCTCCGCCGCTTGTGCCCCAGGCGCCGATTGCCGTCCCCCGGGCACCCGGATTTTTCGATTACATGGAGGTCGACGCGGCGTACCGGCGCCTGCTCGTTGCGCATACCGCCAGCCGTACGCTGGATATCCTCGGCCTGCAGAACCAGGAATTGTTGCGTCAGGTTTCGGTGGGTGAGGGGCACGGCATCGCGGTGGATGTGGCCGACGGCAAGTACTTCGTCGGCACGAGCCGCCCGGCTGCAATCGTCGACGTGCAGCGCAAGTACATGGTGAAGCAGAATCAAGTGCCGACGGGCGGTCCCATCGACGCCATCGCGCTCGACACCAAAAATGATACGCTGTACGCTGATCGGGTGGACAACGGCCAGGTCGTGGCCATGGCCGCCAAGAGCGATCGGATTGTGACCAGCATCCCTGTGGGCGGAGATCTGGAGTTCATCCTGTACGATCCGGCGTCAGATCGGATCTACCAAAACGTCGTCACGACGAACAGCGTGGCGGTCATTGACCCGCAGAGCAATCGCGTCATTGCCTCGTGGCCGGCGGCGCCGGCTGCGGACCTGCATGGGCTCGCACTGGATTCGCAGACGCATCGACTGTTCGTTGCGGGCGGCAACGGGAAGCTGGCGGTGATGGATACGGGGTCGGGAACGGTTGTCGGGTCGGTCGATATCGCGCCGGGGGTCGATCAGATAGCCTTCGATCCGGGCACTCGTCGCGTCTATTGTGCCAGCGGCACGGGGTTGCTCTCGGTCGTCCAGGAGACGGACACGGGTGTCGAGTCCCTGGGCGACGTGACGGTTCCCCGTCACGCCCACACGGTGACGGTGGACCCGCAGACCCACGGGGTGTGGATCTCGTACGGTACGACGGACAACGACTACCTAATGCGGCTTGTCGTGCCCTCGCCTGCGCCCTCATCGTCGCCCTAGCCGGGGCCGTGTGTCGCGGTCGCGCTTGCGCGACCGACAGAACCTCGCAGGTTGGGCCCGCAAAAGGTCGCCGCTCCACTTCGCGCGTGCTCTCGCCCTGCGTGGCCTCGCACGCGCTCACAGGCCCCGGACTAAAACCCCGTCGCCCGCGCTCACCTGCCCCCCCGCATCGCGCCGACCGGAGGTCTTGGACTTTGTAGCGACCAGGCTTGCCCCGACCGATAGAACCTCGCACCGCGCAGGAT
>CADDZI010000061.1 GCA_902812405.1 bacterium
AAACCGCGGCGCATGCGGCTGCCGGGAGACCGGCAGCCGCATGCGCAGGCGCGGCCGGGCAAAAAGGGAGCGGGCAGGCGCCAGCGAAGTGTGCCCACCAGTTCTCTGCAAGATCTTGACGGCGTTTCGCCCCGCGTGAGCCCGCCTATCCCTGACGGCTTGAGGAGCACCCGACCCTGATGAATCCCAGATTGGGAATCTGCTTGCTGCTGGCGTGCGCCGGCGCCTCGCTACTTTTTGCAGGCTGCCACAGCACCGTGACGCCGACCTCATCCCCGATACCGGTTCCCAGCGCGAGTGGTCCGGACACGCTCTACGTCCAAAGCAACGGGCAGGTTCGCATTTACCAGCACGCCGCGAATCTTAACGGCGTCATCGCGCCGGCGGCGGTGTTACCGGCCAGCGACGCCTCCAATCCGGATGTTGTATATTCACCCCAGTACAATGTCCTGTGGTACCCAAGTGCTTATCCGGCACAAGTGCCTGGTAGGACCTACAATACGCCGATCAAAATCTGGACGAATCCCATCGGCCAAAATAACATGAACCCGACCTACTCGGTGCCCTACACGAACGGTCAAGGGACCGCCACGTACGACCCTAACCACGACCTGCTCTACGTCGCCAACGTCAATGGCCCGACGATTCAAGTCTATGCTAACGCCCATGCGATGAACTCGACTTCCACACCGGCGGCGAACATCACCCTGGTCATCAACGACCCGCTCAATCCGGGAACGCCGCGCCCCGCCGAGATGCTCTACGATCCCGTCAACGACCGTCTCTTTGTGACCGACCAGGGGTCGGTCTGTGCTGAGTTTGACAACTTCGGCTCGACCGCAGCCGGCGCCGTGAGTTCGGGTTCCAACCCGACGCTGACCGCCAGCCGCGAGATCGGCGGGCTCTACCAGCCTTGGGGTATCGCGTACAGCGCAGCCAACGACGTCCTCTTCCTTGGGGAGCGGTCGCCGACCGAGGTGGCTGTCATCCACAATGCGAGCACCTTGAGCGGCATCGTGGCACATACGCAGACGATCACTGGCTTCTCCTCCGTTCAAGGTCTGACCTACGACGGAGTACGCGACCTCCTGTTCATCTACGATCCCATCGTCATCTGGGTTGTGCCTGCCCCGGAGGTTGCCAAAGGGCCCGTCAACAACATCCTCAACCGACGCCAGCTTGTCGATGCAACGGTCGAGCTCACGGGCTTTGGCATCACGGTCGACACAACGCACTAGCGCCGCTTCGTGTCGCGCCTTTAGGACCCGTGCTCCCCGGTCAGGCCGAGTTGCCGCGCGATGACCATGCGCTGAATTTCGTTCGTCCCTTCGCCGATTTCGTTGATCTTGCAGTCGCGCCAGTAGCGCGAAACCGGATACTCGTCCATGAAACCGTAGCCGCCGTGAATCTGCACCGCGGCGTTGGCGGCACGCCGCGACACCTCACCCGAGAAGAGCTTGGCCATCGCCGCCGCGGTGGCAAAATCGCGCCCTTGGTCTTTGAGCCAGGCCGCCTTGAGCACCGCCGTGCGCGCCAGTTCGATCTCAACCGCCATGTCCACCAATTGAAACTGCACCGCCTGGAAGCTGGCGATGGGGTGCCCGAACTGATAACGCTCCTTGGCGTACCGTGACGCCGCATCATAGCATGCCTGTGCCAGGCCGACGGAGAGTGCGCCGACGCTGATGCGGCCGCCATCGAGAATCTCCAGGAATTGCCGGAAGCCCTTGCCCCGCCGCCCGAGCAGGTTCTCCTCCGGAACCTCGGCGCCGTCGAACGACAACTCGCGCGTGTCCGAGGCGCGCCATCCCATCTTCTTGTAGGGTTCGGAGCGGCGGTATCCGGGGGTGTCCTGCGGTACGATGATGTTGCTGATTTCCGCCTTGCCATCGGAACTACGCCCCGTGACGGCCGTGATCGTCACCCCGCCGGTCATCGGCGTGCCGGCGTTCGTAATGAAGCACTTGGAACCGTTGATAATCCAGCGGCCATCGCGCAGGATGGCCGTGGTCCGGGTTGCACCGGCATCCGAACCGGCCTGCGGCTCGGTTAACCCGAAAGCCCACAGCTGCTCTCCGCGCGCTGCCGGCACGAGGAAGCGTTGCTTTTGCTCCTCGGTGCCAAACTGAAAGAAAGGCTGGGAACCCAGCGAGACGTGTGCCGCCATCGTAATGCCGACCGAGGCATCCGCCCGGCCGATCTCCATTACCGCCAGCGCGTACGACACCGTATCCGCTCCGGCGCCGCCGTATTTCTCAGGAAAGGGGAGTCCCAAGAGGCCCAACTCGCCCATCTTGCGGATGGTCGCCAGCGGAAACTCGGCCCGTGCATCCCACTCCGCCGCGTGCGGCGCGATTTCGCCCTCCGCGAATTCGCGGCACAATTTTGCGATGGCCTGCTGTTCCGAGGTCAAGTCGAAGTTCATATGCCCGCTGGTTGGCCATTGTCGGCGCGTCTCCCACCCCGGGCGGGGCCGGCGCGGCCGGCGGGGCCGCGGGCAGGCTGTGGCGAAAGTCCGCTCGCAGATGGCAGTTTGCGACGCCGTGGGCTTCACCGTGGCCCCCGCATGATCGTCTTCCGCGACGTCAGCCTCGTCTACCCCAACGGGGTCCGCGCCCTGAGCGAGGTCAGCCTCACCGTGGCCCGCGGCGAGTTCTTGTTCCTCGTGGGGAGTACGGGACAAGGCAAGTCCAGTCTGCTCAAGTGCATCACGCGGGAGGTCCGGCCGACCGATGGTGAGGTGGAAGTGGACGGCCAGGCGCTCTCGCTCCTCCGTCCGGGCGACATTCCGTACCTGCGTCGCAAAGTCGGCGTCGTCTTTCAAGACTTCAAGCTTCTCCATAACAAGACGGTCTGGGAGAACGTTGCCTATGCTCTCCAGGTGACGGGTGCCCGCTCGCGCGACGTCCTGCGGCGGGTGCCGCGGATGCTGGACATGGTCGGCTTGGCCCATAAGTCGAAGATGTTTCCGTACGAGCTCTCGGGCGGCGAGCAGCAGCGGACGGCGATCGCTCGTTCGCTGGTCAACAATCCCCTCATCTTGCTGTGTGACGAGCCGACCGGCAATCTCGATCCGCAGACATCCGGCGAAATCATGACGCTCTTGGCGCGCATCAACGCGAAGGGAACGACGGTGATCGTCGCGACGCACAACCAAGGTATCGTCGACCGCATGCGGCGCCGCGTCGTGCGGCTCGTCAACGGCCGCATCACGCACGACGAAGAGCGGGGGCGCTACCATGTGGGACTGGGGTAGAGTCCGCTTCTTCTGGGCGGAAGTCGTACAGAACTTCACGCGCAACGTGCCAATGGCGCTGACCGCAATCGGGACGGTCGCCATCTCGATCATCCTGCTAGGGGTTTTCCTCTACCTGCGGACGTCGTTTGACAGCGTCATGAAGACCCTGGTGGACCAAGTCGCGCTCAGCATCTACCTGCGCGATGATGCCCGGCCGGGCGACGTGCGGGCACTGGCGGCGCGGCTGGCCGCCGACCCACGCGTCGACAGCGTGCGCTACGTCAGTAAGAAGCAGGCCATCGAGCACCTGCGCCAAACGTTGCGCGGCCAGTTCAACCTGAACCTGCTCAACACCAACCCCTTGCCCAACACGATCGTGGTCCATGCGCGTCATCCGGCCGACATCCCCGTCTTGGCGCAGGAACTCGGCCGCTCGCCGGCCGTGGCCGCCGTCAACTACGGGCAAGGCATCACCGAGAAGTTACTGCGCGCCGAGCGCTGGTTGAGCGCCGCAGGCTTGATCGTCGTCGGGTTGCTGCTCGTGGCGACCGCGCTCATCATGTACAACACGATTCGCCTGACGGTCTTTGCACGGCAGCGCGAGATTCACATCATGCAGCTGGTAGGTGCCACCGGCTGGACCGTGCGGTGGCCGTTTGTCTTCGAAGGCATTCTCTCGGGTCTGTGCGGTGCGCTGCTCGGCCTGACTGCGCTCGCGCTTGTCTACCACTCCCTGGCCCCAGCGTTTGTCGTCAACCTGCCGTTTTTGCCGTTCCATCCGACCAGCGTCTCGCCGTTGCATCTCAGTCTTGAACTGCTGACGATCGGCGTGCTCGTCGGCATGCTCTCGAGCCTGCTCTCCGTCAGCCGCTACGTCGAGGTGGCATGAGGGGGCCGCTCGAAGCCCTTGTAAAACGGGGTCGGGCGGGTCCGCTTTGAGGGCAAGGCGGCTGGCCGGCCTGTGCGCCGCCGTGACGTGTGCGTGGCAATTCCTGGGCTTGCCGACAGGCGCTGCCGGTCCGCTGTCGGTTGCGGATGCCGCACCGCCCGTACCGCTGGGCGTCCGCATTCGCGAAAAGCAGGCGCTCCTGGAGGCAACACAGCGCAAGCTGCACGCAAGCCGCCTGCGGCTGCACCAGGCGCGCTTCCGGGAGTTGACGATTGCCCAGCAATTGGCGGCGGTGCAGAGCAGCATCACCCGCGTCGAAGACGATCTGGGCGCCCTGGATCGCCAGATCCGGCAGACCGAGCTGCGCCTGGCCATTCGACGCCGGCAGCTGGCTGCCGCCCAAGCCAGCCTGAGCCGCCACCGGGACGCTCTCAATCGCCGCATCGTCGACGTCTACGAATACGGCGGCGATCAGTCGTACCTTGCTGTGCTGCTCAGCGCGACATCGTTTGTTGACTTCATTGAACGCTGGGATTTCGTGCGCGACATCCTGCGGGCGGATGCCCGCCTCATTGCGGCCGTCAACGCCGAACAAGCCAATTACGAGCGGCTGGTCGCGGCTTTGGACGCCGCGCGCACCGACCTCGAAGAAGCCCGCGCCGAACAGATGCGCCGTCACGACCAGCTGAGTGCTCTGGCGGAGGAGCGGCGCCGGCTCTTGGCGCTGGCGTCGTATCAGCGCTCGGTGATAGCCCAACAGGTCACGGAGTTGGAGAACCTCACGGCTGCCCAAGAGGCCCGCCTGGAGGCGCTCATCCGGGAGAAGCAGCGCGAGGATGCGCTGGCCGCCCTGCGGGCCCGCATTGCCGCCGCTCAGGCGCGTCGCATGGCGGCAATCGCAGCCGGCCTGCCGCCTCCCATCGAGCACGAAACGGGTCCGGTCGTCTTCGCCTGGCCTGTCCGAGGGCCCATCACGTCGCCCTTCGGATACCGCGTCGACCCTTTCGAGGGGCGTTACCAGCTGCACACGGGCATAGACATCGGTGCCTCCTACGGCACCCCCATCGAGGCTGCGGCTGACGGTGTCGTCATCTTCGTCGGGTGGTATGGCGGCTACGGCGACGCGATCATCATCGATCACACCTCGGGGCTGTCCACCCTGTATGCGCATTGTTCGGCGACGTACGTGACCCTCAACCAGGCGGTTCAGCGCGGCCAGGTAATTGGTGCGGTAGGAGCCACGGGCTGGGCAACCGGCCCGCATCTGCATTTTGAGATTCGCGTGAACGGCGTCCCGGTGGATCCTCTCAGCCGCCTATAGGCAAAGCCGCCGCGCCGCCCGGGCCCGGCCCTGGTCGATGCAATCCCCGGCATCGACCAAATGCTGAACTCCCCAGGCCAAAGATCGGGACAGCGGCCGAGAGTGCCGAAAACCAAAAAATGGCTCGTGCCAGCGAGCACGCATCAGACGATGTCGTCGTTACCCGAGAAGATGGACGCCTCGAAGGCCGCGGCAGCCGCACGCAGAATGAGCATCTACCACCGCCACCGGCGAGGTGAGCCGGCGCCTGCCGGTCCCTGCCGGCCACCCAGGAAAGGACCCAGCTAGCTCGTGTCGTTTGCCCGCCGCGCCGGTCTTGCCGCCGCACTCATCATCCTGGCGGTCGCCGGCCTCGTCGCCCTCCTCCACGGCCGTCTTCGGGCGTCGTCTGTCGCGCATCGCCCGCTGCTGGCGTGGGATTTCGGTCACGTGGCCCTGGATGCTCCGTCCGGGCCCACAAACGAGCAGCAGGACGTGGTCCTGCTCGACGATGTTTTGGACCGCTTGCACGACGTCTACTACAAGCCGGTAGACGACCAGCAGCTGTTGGCCGGCGAGGCATCCGGCCTTCAGACCTACTTAAAAGCACACCACGTACGGGCCAAGCTGGCGGTTCCGGATGTGCCCCCGGCCGCCGCCGAATCGCAGGTGGATGCCGAAGCCAACCAGATTTTCACGACAGCTCTACACGGGTACGGCCGG
This sequence comes from bacterium, assembly GCA_902812405.1. Lineage (GTDB taxonomy): Bacteria > Vulcanimicrobiota > Vulcanimicrobiia > Eremiobacterales > Eremiobacteraceae > CADDZI01. The sequence continues at coordinate 6,151 of CADDZI010000061.1, forward strand.
CTGGCCGACTCCCAGGATCTCACCTATGCCGCCATCGACGGTGCCCTGGCGTCCCTGCACGATCCGTACACGGTCTTTCTCACGCCCCGCGAGAAGCGGCAATTGACCGAGTTCATCCAGGGCGGGGACTTCGGCGGCATCGGCATCTACATCGGCAAAGATGCCAAGACGAACCAGGTCAATGTCATTTTGCCGATCGCCGGCACGCCGGCCGCCCGGGCCGGCCTCAAACAGGGTGACGTCATCCTGAAGGTCGACGGGCATCCCACGCGCGGCTTGGAACTCGATACGGTCATGAACATGATCCGCGGGAAAGCCGGTACGATCGTCCACATGACGATTCAGCGCGGCAGAAACATCCGCGAATACGCGATTGAGCGCGAGGTTATTCAAGTGCCGTCTCTGACGTCGCGGATGATGGATGGCGACATCGGATACATTCAATTGTACGATTTCGGGGAACACTCGGCGCAGGAAGTCTCCGACGCCCTTGACCAGCTGCTGCACCAGGGCGCCAAGGCGTTCATTTTGGACCTGCGCAACAACGGCGGGGGACTGCTGGATGCTGCGGTCGACATCTCCTCGAAGTTCATCCCGGACGGCCCGATCGTGTCGCGCATCGACCGGCAGGGGCACGTCGAGACGGACGACGCCGACCAGGACGCCATTCCGCCCCATCCGCTCGTCGTCTTAGTCAACCAGTACTCGGCCAGCGCGTCCGAAATCACGGCGGGAGCCATTCAGGATGCCAAAGTCGGCGTGCTCATCGGAACGCGGACTTTCGGCAAGGGGGTCGTGCAGACGATCTACGACCTGCCGGGCGGCTGCGCGCTCAAGGTCACAACCCAGCGCTACCTGACCCCCAACGGGCGGGACATCAATAAGAAGGGCATCGATCCCAACATTGTGGTGCCGATGGACTATAGAAACATCAGCGATCCTGCCAAAGATGTTCAACTGAAGGTGGCAGTACAGTACTTGAAGCACCAGTTGGCTATGGCGCAGCCCGCTTTCTAAGGAAATCGCGCCGCGCACGCGAAGCCAGGGCGGCGGTCCCTCCGTCGCCAGGCGGCGCCCACGCTCCCGACATGGATCCTCGCGACGAGACCGCGACGTAGCCCGCACACCGGAAAGGAATCATGACCGTGCCCACGACCTCCGCTCGCATCCCGACCCTGGCGCGCTGGGTTCTCGTCGCCGTTGCGGCGACAACCTGGCTGTGCCGCACGCCAGCCCTGGCGGCCTCGGATGACCTGGGGCGCTCCATGGTGGACTATTCTTTTCAGCAGGCGCTCACCCAATTCTACCTGCCAATCAACGACCAGGAGCTGCTCAGCGGTGCGGTAAGCGGCCTGCGGGACGCGGTGACGGGTCACGGAGGCAAGGCCGACGCGGTGCCCGCGCTGCGGGCGACTGGGAACAGCAGCAGCGACCTGGCGCAGCTCAACCGCGAGTTGGACCTTGTCGATCGCAAGTTTGGCGCGAGCGTGGGAGACCGTAACCTGGCCTATGCGGCCATTTCCGGGATGCTGGGCGCCCTGCACGACCGGTGGACCGTGTTCCTTTCGCCAAAAGATTTTCGCAGCCTCAACGAGGGCTTGGATGGCGGGAATTTCGCCGGCGTGGGTATCGTCTTGGACCTCGACCCGCAGACGAAGTCGCTGCTGGTGGTGCAGACGATTGACGGCGGCCCGGCCGACAAGGCCGGCATGCAAGCCGGTGACGTCATCCTGACGGTCGACGGCAAGTCCACCCAGGGGCTCTCCATCGAGCAGGACAGCGCCATGATCCGCGGCAAGGCGGGAACAACCGTGCACCTGACGGTGCAGCGCAAGGGCGTTGCGCAGCCCATCACCTTCACGATCACGCGGGCGGTCATTCATGCGCCCAGCGTGCGCAGCCAGGTCATTGACGGCGACATCGGGTACGTCCAGGTGACGGTCTTCGGGCTGACGACCGGCCAAGAGCTGGCCGCGGCGATCCACAAACTGGACGCCCAGGGCGTCAAAGGTATCATTTTGGACCTGCGCAACAATGGTGGCGGCTACTTGGACGCGGCCATCGACGTGTCGTCGCTCTTCATCCCGGATGGCCCGATCGTATCGATTGACGGGCGAGCACAGCCCCTGCGGACCTACGATGCCGGCAATGATGCCGTCCCGCCGCGCCCGCTGGCCGTGCTCGTCAACGAGTACACGGCCAGTGCCTCGGAGATTACCTCGGGGGCAATCCAGGATTCGGGGGCGGGCGTGCTGATTGGCACGCGGACCTTCGGCAAAGGTGTCGTGCAGACGATCTACCCGTTGCCCGACGGCAGCGCCATCAAGATCACAACGGCGCGCTACCTCACGCCGAGCGGCCGCGACATCAACGCGGTCGGCATTCAGCCCGATATCCAAGTGGCAGACGTGAAACCGGCCGACTTTGGCCGGCTCTCGACGGACGCGCAACTGCAACGCGCGGTCACCTATATCCGGGACCGCATCGCCGCGCAAGGCGGCGCGGCGGGTGCGGCGACGTCCGGCCAGGCGGGTGCTGGCGGCTCCGC
>CADDZI010000062.1 GCA_902812405.1 bacterium
AAGGTCTCGCCGTCACGGTGTCAAGGTCTCGCCGTCACGGTGTCACGCTCTCTCGGTCGCGCAAGCGCGATCGCTACCACACGAAGGTTATGACCAGGCCTGCACGACCGCTACCGAGCGCGCTGCGGGGTGCCGTGCGGCGCTGCCCGCAAAAGCGAACATGCAAAATACTCGCGCTCGTCGGTCCACATCGTTTCAACGGCAAATCCCGTCCTCGAGGCCATGTGCTCGACATCCGCCAAAGAAAACTTATAGGACGACTCCGTGTGGATCGTCTCCCCCGCCGCCAGTGCAACGTCAAGCGGCAAGCCGTCAATACGGACCCTCTGATCGGTCATGCTCTCCAGGTACATGTTAATGCACCTACGGTCCTCATCGTACTCCGCCCGGTGCCGAAAGCGCCGCACGTCAAACCGGCCGCCCAGTTGGCGGTTGATGCGTACCAGAAGATTCAGGTTGAAAGCCGCGGTGATGCCGAGCGCATCGTTGTACGCCGCTTCAAGAATATGCCGGTCCTTCTTGAGATCGGTGCCCAAAAGCAGCGTATCCCCCTCCACCACCAGGTTGCGGATGGCGCCCAAAAACTCGAGCGCGGCCGGCGGGTCAAAGTTGCCGATGTTCGAGCCTAAAAAGAGCACGAGCGTTCGAAGGCCCGCTGTGCCGGCGCCCCGTGCACCAAGCCGCGCAAGGGCCTCCGGATAGTCCGCTTCGATACCCGCGACGGTCAGGCGCGGATACTCGGCGCGCAGCGCGGCCTCCGTGGCGTGCAATGCAGATCTCGAGATGTCAACCGGCACGTAGGTGAGCTCGCCGCCACGCCTCAGGGTCGCTTCCAGCAGACGCCGGGTTTTGACGGCACTCCCGCTCCCGAATTCGAGGATTACGGCTGGCCGGCTGCGTTCGGCAATCTCGTCCGCGGCGGCCTCGAGAATCGCCGCCTCCGTCCGCGTTAGGTAGTACTCGGGTGTCGCGCAGATGGCTTCAAACAGACGCGAACCCAATTCATCGTAGAAGTACTTGGGCTGCAGCCGCTTGGGCGTGGCCGACAAGCCGGCCCTGACGTCATCCGCAAAAGGCATCGCCGCTCATTCGCACAGGTCGCGGCGCATCTTTCTCGCGAAAGGTAGGTTTGTGAGCACACGGTTCCACGCCGCGGCACGCTATGTGATCCTTGTCCTACTCCTGGTCATGGGAAGCGCGGCCGCAGCGGCCGGCGGCCTGACCGCCCGGCAAGTTCTGGACCGCATTGCGGCGGCGCCCGCCGGACAGCCTCCTCTTTTTGTCCATGCAGACCTATCACGCCTCAACCTCGCAGGCGTCGCGTTCCACGAAGCCGATCTCGCACATGCTAATCTGCTCGAGACTATCTTGACCGGCGCCGATCTCGATGGCTGCCGGCTGGACGACGCCAACCTCGCCGCGGCGCGACTGGACGGAGCGCGCGCACGGCATGCCTCCTTCCGAAGCGCAACCCTCTTGACGACGGCCGACAACGCCGACCTCAGGCGAGCTGATCTCCGGGATGCCTCCGGTTACCTAATCGCCCGCCATGCGATTCTTGCCGGTGCGAACGCGCACGGCGCCCAGCTTGGCCCCAACATGAGCAACCAGCCGATGGGGCTCTTGCACACGATTCTGTCGGGGTGCCGTTGTCAGGGAGCCGATTTTTCCGCCGCCGACCTGTCGTTTGCCGACCTTGAAGGAGCCGACTTTACTGGCGCCAACCTGCGGGGCGCGCGCCTACGGGACGCCAACCTGTCCGGCGCCATTTTCAGAGGAGCCGACCTCACCGGGGCGGACGTGACGCACGCAGACGTCGCAGGCGCGAACTTCTCGGGGGCGCGCGGCCGGCGCAGCATCCGGGGATGGAGCCTCACGCGCAACGCGGAGCAGGCCATCTGGCGCTGATTGCCGGAACGTGGAGCCGCACGGGCATCCGCGAGAGCGCCAACGTGGCAGGAAGAATCAGCGGCATGAGATGATGCTGGAGTGTCCTCTCATTCTTCTTGCCAGGACTTCCCCAGGAGGCAACATGCAACAAACGGTGACTTTCGACGATGGTGCAACGACGACACTCGAATCATGGGGCGCGAGTGGACCAGCAGTGCTGTGCATCCACGGCATCACGAGCTCGCGCAAGTCGTGGGAGCGAACGGCGGAGGCTCTCTCACCGACGCATCGGGTGTTCGCGTACGATCAACGAGGCCACGGTGATTCGGCCCACGTCAAAGGGCCGATGACGCTGGAGCGCAGCCTGGCCGACCTGCGCGCGGTCGCCACGGCGATCGGAGGGCAGATGGCATTGATCGGACACTCGTGGGGCGGGGCGGTCGCGATTCTGGGAGGCCGCGAGCCCTTTGCCGACCGCGTCGTAGCGGTCGACCCCATGATCCGCGTCGTGCCGGGCACCTGGCGTCAGGAGTACCTAGAGGATGTCGAACGCGATCTTGCGTTACCCCCCGCCGAACGCGAAGCCGTACTGCGCCAGCGTCTCACCACCTGGCATGAGCGTGACGTGGCCGGCAAGATTCACGCCATGCGAGGCATGTCGGCAGAAGCGATTGACCGCTTGGGGTCGGAGAATCGCGTTGATGACGGCAAGTGGGATCTCCGATCGGTGGTGGCCGGCTACCCCAAGCCGCTCCTCATCCTTGCTGCCGGCCCGGGCGACTCGGTCATATCACCCGATGACATGGCGTTCGTGCGCGCCCAGGGCGGCTCGCACGTGACGGTCGAGGTCTTTGAGGATCAAGGACACAATCTGCATCGTACTGCATTCGACCGCTACATCGCCGCGGTGAAAGAGTTCCTGAAAGCATAAGGGGTCTCTGTAGCGGCAAGAGGCGGGCGTTGAGCGGCCGTGCTTGCACGGCCGACAGAACCTCACGCCTTTGGCGCGAAGATTCCCAAGGCGATACCCTCTCTCGGTCGCGCAAGCGCGACCGCTACGCATGCGTGGGTTGTGGCCGGACAAAAAGCGCAACGCCTGGGAGCGTCCTCCCTAGGCGTTGCGTTCCCCCCAGCGACCTTACTTAGTGACCGTCTGGTGCAGCTCGTGCAGGTCTTCGAGGGTATTGAGCGTCACCGCATCTTTGATCTCCTTCTTGAGACCCAGCTCGTGACGCATGTGAGCGGCTTTGTCGTCGGCGTGATTGTACCCTGTGATCGCCGCGTTGTGCTTGCGAATCGTCTCCGGGTCGGTCTTGCCTTTCTGCGCCACCCACTCCTCAAATTCCACGTAGGTCGGCTTGCGGGTGCGCACGTAGGTGATGACCTCGTCTCTCTTGAGTCCCAGAGCGTTGAGCGTCATCTGATCGAAGCCCGGACCGCACTCGTCATACCCCTCGGCCAGCAGCCCCGCCGCGGCCAAGGTGAGTTTGGTCCACAGACGGGGCAGGTGCAGCGCACCCAGCGGCCCCGCCGTCCCCGAGCTGATGAGTGGAATGATCTTGGTATGTGATGCTACCGCCATGACAGTCCTCCTTCGTGCGTGAAGCGGTGGAGCGGTGGAAGAGAGTTTCGCGAGCGACCGGCGTGGTTGACGGGCATGGCACCGGACTACGCGGGTGTCGCCTGCCGCGCTCGCCGCGACTTGAAGGTCAACTCGGCGATGCCGGACTTGTCCAATTCACCCAGGCCGTTTTTGACCATGGCATCGAACTGCGCCTTGGTCGCCTCGGCCAGCGGGAGCGAGAGCCCCGCTTCCTTAGCCAGCGCAACCGCGATGCCCGAGTCTTTAGCGGCGTGGGCGGCTGAGAAGTAACACTCATGTGAACGATTCTGCATGTCCTCACCGTCGGTTTCCAGCACACGCGATGCGGCCCCGGTTTGCGAGAACACCTCGCGCAACATCGTCAGGTCCAACCCCAGCGCTTCGCCGAGCCCCAGGCCCTCGGCCAGCCCCGCAGTGTTGATGTTCATGACCATGTTGACGAGCGCCTTGACCTTGGCCGCCTCGCCGGCTTTGCCGATGTACTTGAGCGAGCTGCTCATCTTCTCGAGGATGGGCCGCGCCCGCTCGAAGGCCTCCCGGCGTCCGCCCACCATGAGGTACAGCTTGCCCTCGCGGGCCTGCGGAATGGAACTCGCCATGCAGCCTTCCAGGCTCTGGGCGCCCGCCGCTTCGGCCAACTTCTCGATCTCGACGTGGATGTTGGGCGAGACCGTCGCGCAGTTGATGAACAACTTGCCCTTGGCGCCGGTCAAGAGGCTGTCGCCGCTTTGGGCGTAGATGCGTCGCATGGCCGCGTCGTCCGTCACCACCGTGATGATGACGTCGGACAGCTCGGTGACACGCGCCAACGTCGATGCCGCCTCGGCGCCCAGCTCGCGCGCCACCTCGGTCGCAACGTCTTGGCGCACGTCGTACACCGCCGTGACGGGATATCCGACGTCCTTGAGACGGCGTGCGATGTTGGCGCCCATACGCCCCACGCCTACCACTCCTATGCGCTCGCGCTCTGCCATCGTTGTGTCTCCCTCCACCTCAATTCGCGCGTTACAGCGTTCGCCGGGCGCGGTCCATGGACCGCTTGGGGCAGGCGAGCCTCTACTCGCCGCCCGGCCTGCCGGGCGCCACGAGGCCCACGCTGCGCGCCTTTACATACTCGTAGACTTCAAGGATTTCCGTCGGGCTGAAAAACCCGGCCCAACTCGGCATCCCCTTGCCGGGCCGCCCGGCCATGGCGGTCGAGATGAACTGCTCGCGGGTCATCCCCCTACGTAGACTCTCCCGCAGATCGGGCGCCAGCTCCACGCCGATTGCATCTTCTCCATGGCAGCGGTAGCAGTACGAATCGAAGCGTTCCCAGCCGTTGAAGATCGCCGGCGTCACGTGGTGGTCGGTTGTGAAGACCGGAAAGTCAAGCGTGATCCGCCGGCCGTTGACCGTGTAGGTATAGGTGCGCGGGGGTGCCGTCGCAGCCGGCGCTTTCTTGGCGGCCGCCGCCGGGCGCAGCGACAGCACCCACTCGACCATCGCGGTCAGATCGGCGGTGGAGAGATTGGGGTGAGGTGTCATCGCGACGCTGCCCCAATTGCCGGATCCGCCCTTGCGCACTTTCTCGACCAATTTTGGCACGATGCCTGGCTGACCGGCATAGCGCTGCGCCACCGATTGAAAGGCCGGCCCGACGACCTTGTGGTCGATCGCGTGACACGACAGGCAATCGCTGCTTTTTACGAGCGCTTCGCCTCGTGCCGTGCTGTCGGCACCCGCCGCGCGGTGCGCGAGCAGGCCGGTCCACGTGAGACCGAACGCCAGGCCCGCCACAACCGCCAGCCTCGTCAAGGTGTGCAACCGTAGACCCTTCATCATCACGTCCTTGTCTTTGCCGCGCGGTGGGTGATCAATAGTCGGGGACGCCCGTCGGGCGCACGAGCTTCACGCCATACTGGTTTAAGATCGCAGTCAGCTGGCCCGCGTGCTTGGTGATGACGCCGTTGAGGAGCGCCTGCAGCGGCTTGTCATCCAGGCGCACGCCCATCGACATCGGAAAGATGTACTGCTCGGGCACGCCTTGACTGCGCGAATTCGGCAGCGGCACAACCTCCATCTGCGGGAAGCCGGACTTTAGGAAGTAGCCGACCGCCGGCTCCCAGGTGATGCCCACTTGAATGCGTCCGGATTGGATGGCATCCAGCATGACGGCCGGGGATTCGCCGTCGGTGTCGCCGACGTCGAACGGCACGGCATGGAAGATGATGCCGCGCAGCTTGAGACCGTCCTCGGGTGGCGTGTCGGCCTCGTAGCCGATGCGCAGCCGGCGCAGAGCCTGCGAGTCCAGCGACTGGATGTCGTAATTCTTGCTGCGCGGAAAGACGAAGACGTAGGACGAGACGTAGTAGGGCTTCGTCGTCAGGACCTGCTGGCTGGCGTACGGCACGTCCATGACGACGTCACACTTCTTGGCGTTGAGCGTGTCGTGAATGAACTGGTCCCAACCACCGCTGGCGCGCGTGGAGCGCCACGTGTAGACGAGAGTCGCTCCGAGGTCTTTGGCCACCGCCTCGGCGATCTTGTTCTCAAAACCTTCGCCCGCCCGGTTTGAGTAGGGCAGGTAATTGGGATCTTCGCAGACGCGCAGGGTCATCGCCGGTGCGGGCTGCGCCATCCCAACGACCATGGCCGCTATCACGGGCAGCATGACCGCCGGGAAAACTTTGTTCAGCATATCTTTCTCTCTCTCTAAACGTCACTCTGTGAGCATGATGCGAGTTGGACGTGTGCGGACGATCTCCTGATAGCGGGTGTGACCCCGTAGCCTGGGCGCGCCTCGTCCGGAACTCCGGCCCGGCTGAAACAAGCGCCCCGGCACCCCCGATCGGGTAGCGCCGGGGCATCGTCGCATCTCTAGAGCGAGAACACCATGAGCGTTCCGCCCAGAGTCGTGTAGTTCTTGAGGTCCTGCGCGGCGTTCACGGCTCCCAGTCCGGCCGTCGGCGCCGTCAGGTTGGCGGCCAGACCGATGGCTCCCCACCCGCCAACGCCGGTCAGTACTGCGACGTACTGCTTGCCGTTATGCGTGTAGGTGATCGGGTTGCCGATGATGCCCGAAGGTACCTTGAACTTCCACAGGAGCGCGCCGGTCTTAGCGTCCACCGCCTTGAACCAGCCGTCCATCGTGCCGTAGAAGGCAAGCCCGCCGGCGGTCGTCAGGACGCCGCCCCAAGCCGGGAAGTTCTCGTGATCGCTCCACACGATCTTGCCCTTGACCGGATCCCAGCCGATGACCGCACCGCGGTACCCGCCGGGTCCGGCATACATGCGAACGATCGCGCCAACGTAGGGGAAACCGGCCTTGTACTTCACCGCAAATGCCTGGTAGTCCATGCAGTTGTGGTTGGTCGGCACGACAAACAGACCCGTCTGCTCGTCATACGACGCCGGTTGTTGGTCTTTGTTGCCCATCGCCGCTGGGCAGATGTTCTTGACGTTGACGCCAGCCTTCGTGGCCTTGGCCGGGTTGACGATCGGGCGGCCGTTCTTGTCCATACCCAGCGCCCAGTTGACCGACGGGTCATACGGGTGCGCCAGCAGCAGCTTGCCCGTGCGCCGGTCGAGTTCGTACGCGTAGCCGTTGCGGTCAAAGTGCACGAGTGCCGGGACCGGGTCGCCGGGCGTCATCTCGAGGTTCGCGAGGATCATCTCGTTGACGCCGTCGTAGTCCCACTCGTCGTGAGGCGTCATTTGGAACGCCCACTTCGCGTAGCCCGTGTCCGGGTTGCGCGCAAAGATCGTCATCGACCACTTGTTGTCGCCCGGACGCTGCGTCGGATTCCACGTCCCCGGATTCCCGGTGCCGTAGTACAGCAAGTTGGTGTTGGGATCGTAAGAGTACCAACCCCACGTCGTGCCGCCGCCCAGCTTCCAGTCGTCGCCACGCCAGGTGTTGACGCCGGCGTTGCGCGGGCCGTTAAAGCCGGATCCGATGAGCACGTCGCTATCCGGGCCTTCGCTGTACGCCCGCCACAGCCGCTTGCCGGTATTGAGGTCGTAGGCCGTCAGGAATCCACGCACGCCGAACTCGCCGCCCGAGACGCCCACGATGACCTTGTTGTGGACGATGAGGGGCGCCGAGGTGAGCGTCTGCCCCAGTTCGGGGTCGCAGTTGTGGACGTCCCACAGAACCTTGCCGGTGTTGGCATCCAGCGCAATGACCTGACCGTCGAGAGCATCCTCGATGATCTTGCCGTTGGCGTAGGCGACGCCGCGGTTGACGAGGTCGCAGCAGGCAACCTGAACCGCAAAGTCATCCTCGCGCGGTGTGTACGACCACTTGATGTGGTAGTCGTCGAGGTCGACTGCGAAGACGTGATTGGGATAGGCGCTTTCGAAGTACATTGTGTTGCCGACCACGAGCGGCTGACCCTCGTGCCCGCGAAGGGCGCCGGTGGACATCGTCCAGGCCACCTTCAGGTTGGCAACGTTACTGGTGTTGATTTGATCGAGCGTACTGTATCGTGTGTTAGCGTAATTTTGCGAGGGCATGACCCATTGGTTGGGGTCTTGCGACAGTGTCGCCAGATTGTCGGCCCGCACCAGCGAGGGTGCAAGCGACGCACAGGCGCCGAGCACTGCCGCCCAAAACCACAATCGTCTCACCTTCATCGCCTCCCGTTTTGACAGATGCCTGACGCCCCGGGCGCCGGGCTTATTCCGATGGGTGTTCCGTGGTTCAACAGGCTCCAGGACAGGAACGCCATACTCCCGCACGGAGCCACACATGCGTACGAGACTCTGCTGCATGGCGTGACTCCGGGGTCGGGTGCGAAGGTTCAGACGCCGGTTGAACGTTCTCCTTCAAAAATGGATATTTTGTTTCGTTTCCCGAAAGACAGGCAGGAGTGGGCGGTCGCCCGAGCGAAAACCTACCACCCCGATACCTCTCACTCTGAGGAGGGCAAATCGTCATGACGTGGGAGAAACCGAGCTTCTCAGTGGTCGCGCTGGGTGCGGAAGTCACCGCGTACCTGGGAAGCGACACCGACCCAACCCCGCTGTAAAAAACCCGCCAAGCCAAGGGTTGGTCAAAGTTGCATGGGCCACAGCCATGCTGTGGCCCATGCATTGTTTTTGTGCTCATCTGGCGGGCAAACCCCGATGCCACGGGCGTTTGAGCATTGCGCAAATCACCCCCCGCGACTGCGCCCGGCCCATGCCCGCGC
>CADDZI010000063.1 GCA_902812405.1 bacterium
GTGGCCCCTGTACCCGGGCGGGCAGGCCGGTGCGGCAGGCGGCGATGGCCTGCTGCTCTATGCTCCCGCGGCTCTCGGTGGTCTGTGTGTTCGCCTGCCATCAATAAAATCAATAAAAACAGCTGAAAACCGCTGCCGGCGGGGCGGCCTCTATGTCTGCCAGCGCAGGACGGCAAGAGCGCCGGCCTTGGGATTGCGGCACCACGTCGTGTAGTAGCGGCGGACCGCTCCGGGAGGGGCACCGGCGCCGGACAGCGGGTAGACGAGCAGCGGTCCCGCCACCACTTCCCCGCACGCCAGGCGCAGGCGGTGTGCAAAATCTGGCCGGGTGGCGAGAGGCTCTTTATCGACGAAGAGAGCCTGCGGTGCGGCAAGGCGAGTCACCCATCCGTGCGACTGCGAACCCTGTGCGTCGTAGCCGATGACAATCGGAGCAATGCCCGCATAGAAGTCCAACAAGGACGAAAATCCATAGCCGTCGGTCATGATCGCTGCATGGTTGCGAGCCGCAAGAGCGTACAGATCGCGGGCCAGCGCCGGATACGTGTACAATTCGAACGGCCCGCCATTGCGCAAGTGCAAACCGACCGCGCGCAGGCCGCCGACAACGGCGCCCGGTGCAAAGACGGCAAGAGCAATCAGCCCGGACATGACCCCGGCGACCAGGTATCGACCATACGACGGTTGGGACGTCAGGCAGGCCGCGGCGATCGCCAGGGAGAGAAAAGGTCCGACGAACCAGTCAATCTCGACGCGCTCGTGGACGGCGAGAACGAAGAGCAACACGCTCAAGGGCGCTCCCGTCCACCGCAGCAGCGGGTGGGCCGGTGGGCGAAGGGCTCGCAGCGCCGCCCACCACAGAGCCGGGGAAAACGCCGCAAACCCGAGGAGAAAAAGGAGAAGCGGGCGATCCGGACGCCAGACGGTCGCGTGCCGGCCGGCCAGCGAAAAAACAAAGGTCGCCCACGCGTGGGTTGCATTCCAGATGAAGAAGGGAAGCGCCACGAGGGCTGTGACCGTGCAACATGCGAGGATGCCGCCGCGGCGGGCGTAGCCGGAGCTTGCCAGCCACGCAATGATCCCGGCGATAAGCGCCCAGCCAAAGAAACGTGAGAGCAAGCCGGTTGCCAGGGCCACGCCCAGGCCTGCATACCACCAGAGTCCCCTCTGACGCACCGCACCGGCCGCGCAGTAGAGCGCACAACTCCACGCCAGCAGGTAGGGAGCGTCGGGTTGCGCCATACCGAAAGAGACGAACAGGAGCGGCGCGAGGCTGACCGCCAGCATCGCATGTGCTCCGGCATCGCGGCGGCCGCTCAGCGCCTTGGCTGCCGCACCGGCAAAGATGGCGCTGCCCAAGCCGCACAGCACAAACCCGATGCGTACCGCAAACGGTGATCGGCCGGCCCACGAGAAGAGGGCGATCAACCACGCAACCGCAGGCGGATGGTCGACGTATCCCGCGGCGAGCCTGCGGCTCCACTCCCAGTAGTAGGCTTCGTCGCCGCTGAGCGGCACGACGGCGGCGGCAGCGGCTCGCGCCATCGTTGTGCCCAGCACGACCAGGAATGCGCTTCGCAGGAAGCGGCCCTCTGCGTCCGGAGGCCACAGGAACCCCAGGCGTGTGTGCGATAACCGGCTCGTAATGCTGGATGCTGCCGCACGGCCGGCCCGAATCCTCTTTTTGACTGCTGCGGAGAGCACAGAGGTGTGACGCCGAAAGCCGAGTTGTGGGTGTCGCGCAAGGAGCGCATGCGGCGCGGCCGAGCCTTACGGTCGGCTGTTCCCCGGTCCGCGCAGGCCCTCTGGTCGGGGCGCTCCGCTGGCCTCGATCCGGTTGAGGTTCTGCGCGCGCAGAACAGGGAGCGTGTGCCTGCACTCGTCGCGATCCGCTACGGGCGCATGTTGGTCTCGCCCTTTGCCTTCTTTCGCGGCGCCGCCGCAGTCATGGCAGCCGACCTGCGCGGCCTGCCTGTCAGCGGCATTTCCATCCACCTGTGCGGCGATTGCCACCTCATGAACTTCGGCGGCTATGCGACACCTGAGCGGCAATTCGTCTTTGACATCAACGACTTCGATGAGGCTTTCATAGGGCCGTGGGAGTTTGACCTTAAGCGCCTGGCAGTCAGCATCGTGCTGGCCGGTCGCGAGCTGGACCTCGGAGAGGATCGCTGCAGGCAGGCTGCCGCGGCAGCCGTCGCTGCATACCGCGGCCAGACCGCGCGCTTTGCAAAAATGACCGAGCTCGAGGTCTGGCATACCCACCTCGAGGTAAAAGACGTCCTGGATGAGATTGCCCGCAGCCGGCGGGAGCGGGAGGAGCTGGAGCGCGGAGCGCGGCACGTGGAACGCCAGACCCCGGAAGTTCTCTTGGGGCACCTGACGCGCCGCCACGACGGTGAGCGGCGTTTTGTGGACAATCCGCCGCTCGTCTACCACGCGCAGCGCCACGGAGGACATGCGCGCGTCATGCGCGGCGTCGTCGAACGCTACCGGCGCAGTCTGCGCGACGATGTGCGCCTGCTTCTGGACCGTTATCGCCTTGTCGACGTGGCGGTCAAGGTCGTCGGCGTCGGCAGCGTGGGCACGCGCTGCGGCATCCTGCTCTTCATGGCCGGCCCCGACGACGCTCTCATCCTGCAGACAAAGCAGGCGCTGCGCTCCGTCCTCCAGGCGCCGGGGCGCCGAAGTCCGTGGCCCAACCAAGGACAACGTGTCGTGGCTTGTCAGCGCGTCATGCAGGCCGCCAGCGATATGTTTTTAGGTTGGACGACTTTCGAACGCCGCGACTACTACGTGCGCCAGCTGCGCGACATGAAAGCCTCACTCGAGCTCTCGCTTTTGACCGGACGCTCTTTTCTCGCTTACGCCGGCGTCTGCGGGTCGATCCTGGCTCGTGCCCACGCCCGATCCGGCCGCGCGACCGAGATCCGCGGCTACCTGGGTACGAGCGATCGCTTCGACCGCGCGTTGGTTCGCTTTGCTGTTGCCTACGCCGATCAGACGGAAAAAGACTATCAGCGGCTGCAGGCTGCCGTCCGCAACGGGACCATCCGGGCCGAGAAGGTTTAGTCGCCCTTGAGCGAGGCCAGCGGCGCCAATTCGTATTCGATGCGCGCCAGGCCGGCGGCGACGACACACCCGACGACTTCGCCCGCCGGTTTGTAGCACGGCCCGGCCTCGTCGATGGGGACGCGCTGGTTCGTATTGACGACGATGCCGGCGTGGCGGTATTCTTCCTCGATTGCCCGCCTGTCCAGATGGCGCTCCGCAAACGCTCGCGAGAGGCGCCTGCCGGCACCATGGTTGACCGAGTACGCGCTATGGCGGGCGCCGGGGAGAGGCCGCAAAATGAAGCTGTGGTCGAAGTTGCTGCCGGGAATGAGCACCGGATGTCCCTCCCGCTCCCACATCGTTCCCGTCAGTGCCGGGTGCCCGCCCGGAAATGCCCGGGTCGCGCCTTTGCGGTGCACCCACACCCGCCCAAACTCGGGATGCTCTTCCAGTTGGACGAGGTTGTGGCTGATCTCGTAGACGAGGTCGAGCGGCGCGCCGAAGACGTCCGTAAACGCCCGCGCAACCTGTTCGTAGATGATGAGCCGGTTGACGATCGCAAAGTTGCCACCCGCGCTCACGGCGTTGAGGTACGAGCGGTAATGACGCGAGTCGGGCGTGAAAAAGCCCAGGTCCAGCTGGGTGATCCGGTCTGGCTTTTCGGCCTTGGCCAGGTGAAAGTAATTGGTTGCCAGGCCATGTCCGAAGCCGCGGCTGCCGGTGTGCACCTGCACGAAGAGCGTACCGGTCTGCAGGCACGCCTGCAGCTCGATGAAGTGGTTCCCGCCGCCGAGGCTGCCGAGCTGGCCGATGCCTCGCTCTGGTCGCCCCCGGCCGCCCCACGGCACCTCCCAGTCGTCGTCGACCGGAAACCGGTTGCGCTCGGTGCGCGTGCGATCGACCTGCGGCGCGTAGCGCTCGACGTAGTAGTCGGCGCCGCCGCGGACGATGCGTAAGAATTCGTCCTGCTCAAGGTCGCGCAGGTGTCGGCTGCCGCCGCCCGGGCCCATGGCGACGCGCCTCGTCACCTCCCGGTTGAAGGCCAGCCGCCGTTCGGGCGTGGCTTCTGCAACCGGAACCTGGGAGCGCGCGGAGATCATGCCACAGCCGATGTCGTAGCCGACGGGACCCATGGCGACGGCGCCCCGCTCGGCGTCGGTGAGAATGATGCACCCGACAGGCACCCCGTAGCCCGAGTGGACATCGGGTGTAATGACCACCAGCTTGACGCCGGGAAACGACGTGGCGTTGAGGATCTGCCCGTACACGTCGTCGTCCAGCTCCTCGAGGAGAGCCGGCGTGAGGAACAGGCGGACCTCGATCCCCCGCGTGGCCTCGGTCTGCAGGCAGAAGAAACCACGCGGATCGCGCCGCAGCTGGTCCTGCCAGGGCCGGCGCGCCGGCGCACCCGGCACGCTAACCCGAGGTGTGCTCCCGTGCGAAGATCGCGGCATCATCGGCTTCCAGGACGTCGACCATCACGACGTCGGGTGTGTCCTTGAACCGGGGGTACGCAGCCTCAAAGCGCGCACGCTGTTCGGGTGAAAAATCCTTGGGGGAAAGCGTCATGATGATGCGATTGGCTTCCTCAATCTTTGACGGGTCGGCGTGCTCTCTCACCCAAGCTGCGATTTCCTCCTCGCTTGCGGCGCCGGCAACGACCGCCTGCAGGTCTTCGGGTTTGATGCCGACGATCTGCAGCGCGACGGCGCTGGCACCCACGTGGCCATTGTTGTAGACCCCAAGATTGCCGCCGGGGAGCGCGGCTCGCATCTTGTCCACCGTGCGCGCCAAAAAGGCCAGCCCGGCCAGCTTTTCCCGCGGGCTACGGGGCGGCCGCTTCGTCAGATCCAACGGTTCCATGAACATCTTCCTCCCGGGTGTGGTTTGCAGTGGCGAGGATTTCGGTGCGCAGCCGGCTGTTCCTGTAGCCGTAGAGGGCATAGATGACCATCCCGACGGCGAACCAGACGACAAAGCGAAGCAGCGTCGGTACGGCCAGGCCGAAGAAGATCAGATATAGGCACATCAGCAGGCCGAGGATCGACACAAGCGGGCCTGCCGGCGCCCGGAAGGGGCGCTGTGCCTCCGGGTGCGTGAAGCGCAAGATGAGCACTCCCAGGCAGACGATGGCGAACGCGGACAGAGTGCCGATGTTGACGAGCTCGAGCAGCTTCTGCAGCGGAATGACGGCCGCCATGAGGGCCACGATGACGCCGGTGATCATCGTCATGCGGGCCGGGGTGCGAAAGCGGGGATGAACTTTCGATACGGCAGCTGGCAGCAGCCGGTCGCGCGCCATGACGTAGAAGATACGAGTCTGGCCGAGCAGCGAGGTCAGCATGACGGAGATGTTGCCCGCAATGGCGCCCAGCGTTACCAGGCCAACGAAGAGCGGCGAGTTGCCGGCCAGACGGGCCGCTTGGCTCATGGCCGAATTGGATTCAATGTGCTGCCAGGGCACGATGCCGACGGTGATGTAGGCAATGATCATGTACAGAATGCCGCCAATGATCAACGAGCCGATGATACCGATTGGAACGTCGCGTTGCGGGTTGGTGGATTCCTCGGAGGCGACCGTCACAGTGTCGAAGCCAATGTAGGCGAAGAAGACCAGCGCCGCGCTCTGCACGATCCCGTGGATGCCCAACGGCGCAAACGGTACCAGGTGAGCGTGCGCGACGAAACGTGCGCAGCCCGCGATGAAGAGAAGGAACGCCAGGATTTGTAGGGCGACGAAGGTTGCGTTCGTGCCGGCCGACTCTTTGATGCCGATGGCAAGCAGGACGCTCATGCCGAGAACGCCCGCAGCTGCGATGACGTCCACCTGCGATGCTCCCACATTCAGGGCAGTCGGCAACGCCAGCTCGAGCGGGCCCAAGTGGAACGGCCAGGTCGCGAGGGCAAGGTGGGCGGTTTGCGCCCAGGATGGCAGCGTGATCCCCAGACTGTGCAACAGATCCTGCACGTACCCGGACCACGAGGAGGCGACGGGCGCGGCGCTGATGCCGTACTCCAAGATAAGGTCCCAGCCGATGACCCAGGCGACGACCTCCCCGAGCGTGGCGTAGGCATACGTGTAGGCGCTGCCTGCGACCGGCACCATCGAGGCAAACTCGGCGTAGCAGAATGCGACGAAGATGCAGGCGATCCCGGAGATGAGAAATCCAAGAATCACGCCCGGGCCCGCGACTTGTGCGCCGACACCGATCGTCGTGAAGATGCCGCCCAGCATGGTGCCCAAGCCAATGGCGATGAGACCCGGCCAGCCCAGAACGCGGCGCAGCTTGGGGCCTTCCTCGTCAGGCTGCACGCGGTCGAGGGGCTGAACCGCGAACAGCCTGCGCAGAACCGGCATGCAGGTCTTCCCCATAGAATCGAGCGGTTGGACAGACCGGCTCACGAGCGTCGTCCAACCGTTGCACGGGCCTATTCGCGCCCGCCGGACCGTCTCATGCTATGGCTGCAGGGAATCCGGACGCGCGCTCAAAGCCAGACGCTATGCTGCCCTCGCCGCTTTGGTGGCAATAGCATGCTGGCTGAGAACCT
This sequence comes from bacterium, assembly GCA_902812405.1. GTDB lineage: Bacteria > Vulcanimicrobiota > Vulcanimicrobiia > Eremiobacterales > Eremiobacteraceae > CADDZI01. The sequence continues at coordinate 6,604 of CADDZI010000063.1, forward strand.
GCGGCAAGAAACCTTGCGCCTTGATATGTCAACCGATACACGTGCGCCGGACAGCGCCGGAAACGTACCGCGCCCCGGGGAGGGTGAGGCGGATGCTTTTGCGACCCTCGATCACGGCCGGATGGCGCGAACCGGGTTCCCCGAAGTCATTTTCTGCCCGGGGAAGACCGAGGACCAAATTGCCCGGATTGCCGCAGAACTCGCAAAGCAGGCACCCGTTGTGATGGCGACGCGCGCCAGCCGAGAAGCCTACGATGCGGTTCGCGCCCGGCTGCCGCAGGCGCGCTGGGAGGCCGAAGCTCGCATCATCGTGTGGGAGCGGCAAGCCTTTGCGCGGATCGGCAGCGTGGCCGTTGTCTCCGCCGGAACAGCCGACGGGCCGGTGGCAGCTGAGGCCGCCGTGGCTGCGGAGATCATGGGCAATACCGTCGCGCGCGTGCACGATGTGGGTGTCGCCGGTCTGCATCGTGTGCTGAAACACTGCCAGCTGCTGCGTACCGCCAACGTTATCATCGCGGTCGCCGGAATGGACGGGGCATTGCCGTCGGTGATTGCTGGCCTGACGGATCGGCCGGTCGTGGCGACACCGACCAGTGTCGGATACGGGGCATCCTACCAAGGTTTGGCCGCACTGCTTGCGATGCTCAATGCCTGCGCGCCCGGGGTCAGCGTCGTTAACATCGACAATGGTTTTGGTGCGGCCTGTGTCGCATCGCGCATCAATCACCTGGCCTGTGCTCATCAGGCCGCCCGGGAGCACATGTGAGCAAGGTCGCGGGCGAGAGCTCAGGGCAGACGGAGGAGAGGCTACGTCGGCTGCTTCGCGCCATGGGCAGCCTCGTGGTTGCCTATTCGGGCGGCGTGGACAGTGCCGTCGTCCTGGCGGTCGCACGCGAAGAGCTCGGAGCACGCGTCTTGGGCGTGACGGGACGTTCGGCGTCTGTGGCGCAGGGCGAAGTGGAGGCCGCGGCGGCACTAGCACACGCGATCGGTGCCCGGCACGAGGTGATCGAGACGCGGGAATTTGACGACCCGCGCTACGTGGCAAACCCGCGCAACCGATGTTACTACTGCAAGCATGAACTCTTTTCGCGCCTGACAGCGATGGCGCGCGAGCGAGGCTACGCGTGGGTGGCGGACGGTTCGAACGCGGATGATGGTCGCGCAGCCTTGGACGTCCGGCCCGGCCGCGAGGCCGGCGTTGCGTTCGGCATACGCAGCCCGCTTCACGAGGCCGGCCTGGGGAAAGAAGCGGTCAGGGCACTGGCGCGCCGCCTAGGTTTGCCGGTATGGAATAAACCCGCCACGCCGTGTCTCTCGTCGCGCGTGCCACACGGCACCCCCATTGCGGCCGACGAGCTCCGGCGGATCGATCTGTCGGAGAGGTATTTGCGGGCTCTAGGCTTTGACGTAGTGCGCGTACGCCACTACGGTGCACAGGCCCGGATCGAGGTTCCGGTGGAACGCGTTCCGGATCTCATCGGCGTCCGGGAACGCGTGGCTGCCGCGCTACGCGCGGTCGGCTACGAGACGATCGAGATCGATCCGCGCGGCTACCGCATGGGTTCCCTCAACGCCTGATACACGGCATCTCACTCCCTGCTATGTCACGTAACACCCGCGTTTCGTGGAGCGGCTGGGCTTACCCCGGCCGATGGAACCTCACCCCTTGGAAGGACTCCGCGCCAGGTGATATCTTGTCTCGGGCGCGCTAGCGTGACGGTCGGCCAAGGCCGACCGCTACGGATCAGAGGCCATTCGCAATGCCTTCTCGGCCTGCCGCCGAGGAGCTGCAGCCGAGGAG
>CADDZI010000064.1 GCA_902812405.1 bacterium
CCAAAGCCGGCCCCGAATCCGCCGCCCCAGAATCCGATCGGGCCTTGCCATCCGGATCCGATCACGTAAGGTCCCCAGCGACCCACGCGACTCATGCGGCCCAGGACAAACAACAGGAGGATCACGATGACTGCAATTGTCAGGTACTCAAAGGGGTTCGAGGATTGCGCCGGCGTTGCGGGTTGCGCTGCGGGCCCAGATGAGGGGCCGCCGACGACGGCCAGGATGTCGCGAACGGCCAGACTGACCGCCTCGTCCGGCTTGCCCGCGCGCAGGTTGGGGATCAGGTCTTTACGCTCTATCTGGAAACAGGCCGCATCGCTGAGGACGCTCTCCAGGCCGTACCCAACCTCGATCCGCACTTTGTGGTCGCGCGTGAAGATGAAAAGTGCCGCTCCATCATCCAGGCCCTTGCGGCCGACCTTCCATGCCGTGAACGCATTGATCGTCCATTCCTCGAGCGGCGTGTCGCCGGTCGTCGTCCCGATCCACACGATGACCTGATGGCCGGTAGCCCGGTTGTACGCGGCAAGTGTTTGGTTCACGTCCACAACGGTGTGCGGGTTGAGCAAATTCGCCGTGTCCGTCACCCACGCCGTTGGAGCGGGGGGCACCGGCACGTGCTCGGCTCGGGCCACGGAAACCGTTACGACCAGCGCGGCGCAGACCGCACACAAGGTTAGCAGCGCGCACAGGGAGATGACCCGGCACGACTTTCTTCCAGAGGGAATTGATGAGGAAAGGTACATCAGCTGCGGGACTCACACATGTGAGACGTTCGCACAGACAGCCACGGAATCGTACGCCTCTTAGAACTGCACTTTTGGCGCGGTCTGGGCACCTGGCTGGGCCTGGAAGTACTGTTTGGGCGGAAAGCGATCGCCAAACAGCGAGACGAGGATATTGGCGGGAAAGCTTTGGCGTGTGATGTTGTAGGCGCGCGCCAAATCATTGTAGCGCATGCGCTCGACGGCGATACGGTTCTCGGTTCCTTCGAGCTGCGCCTGAAGCGTGAGGAAGTTTTCGCTAGCTTTGAGGTCTGGATAATTCTCGACGACGGCCAGCAGGCGCGAGAGGGCCGAACTCAGCCCGTCCTGCGCCGCCTGGTACTTGGCAAAGGTCTGCGGATCGCTGGTGACGTTGGGCGGCAAGGATGCCTGGACTTGTCCGACCTTGGCGCGTGCCTCGGCAACCGCGATGTATGTGCTCTTCTCAAAGTTGGCCGCACCTTTCACCGTGGCGACGAGGTTGGGAATCAAGTCTGCGCGACGCTGGTAGACGTTTTGCACTTGCGCCCATTGGGCGTCAACCGCCTGACTCTTGGCGACCAGCGTATTGTAGGTGCCGGCGACCCAGATGAGGATGACGGCAACGACGGCTAGGACGCCGAGAAAGCAACCTCCGATGCCACGACTCGACATGCGCAACTCCTTCTGCGAGCCCAGTGCACGTTCAGGACGGCAACAGTCACCCCCTCTGTCTCGCATTGCTCGCGCTTGCACAACCGAGACAACCTTGCCCGGCAGGAAGGTTCTGTAGTAGCGGTCGGCCTTGGCCGACCGTCGCGCTTACGGGACCGCGCGTAGCGGTGCCTGGGCCGACCGTCGCGCTTGCGCGACCGAGAGAACGCGCCCCCTTAGATGGGGTCGCATCAGGTGTAGGGCTCTGCCGGCCGAGACCAGCCCGGTCGCTACAGACAGACGTCGCGACCGCCGGACTACCCCGGCCGCTCCGCACGCGCGTCTGTTGCGTAAGGGTCGCGACCGCTGTCGCCTCGTGCACCCCAGGCCGTACCTTTGCCGCCAGGCCATTTGAGGCGGGCATCAGAACTGCGGGCTTATGAGACACTGCCGCATACGACGGTGCCTCGCGGCATGACTGCCCCGCCGGCGGCCGCTGTGGCCAAGGCCGCACGAGGCGCTCGGCGCCTGCGGCGGTTGCCACGTGCGCTGATTCCGATTTTCGGCACCACCTTGGTGGATTTGCTGGGCTATACCCTCATGATCCCTTTGTTGCCGGCGGTCGCCGAGCGTTACGGAGCCTCCGATCTCACCGCGGGTGCCCTCTTGAGCGTTCCCGCATTTTGCTCGATGCTCGCGGCCCCACTATGGGGCCGGTTGAGCGATCGTGTAGGCCGCAAACCGATCTTGCTGTGCTCCCAGGCGATCTCTCTGGCCGGCTATCTGCTCCTGGCCTTCTCCCACTCGCTTCTCTGGATGTTTGCGGCGCGCATTATCTCGGGTTGCGGTGCAGGCAACATGAGCGCCGCCCAGTCCTACATTGCAGACGTCACGCGGCCCGAGCAACGCAGTGAGGCCTTCGCGCTGTATGGCGTCATCTTCGGCGTGGGCTTTGTCTTTGGGCCGGTGGTGAGCGGCTACTTGCTCAACCTTGGTATCGCCGTGCCGTTCTTTCTTGCCGCTGCTTTGGAGATCCTGAATCTCCTCCTGACGAGTCTCTTTCTGCCCTGGCAGCCCGCTCAACCCTCGCTGCGGAAGCCGGTTCGCTCGTCGCTGTGGCTTCTACGGCGGCCCGATCTGTGGCAGCTCTTCATTCGTCAATTCCTTTTCATTTTCGGCGTAGTCTACTTCTTGGGAAGCTTTGCTCTGTTCTTGCACCATGCGCTGCGCGCGAGCGTCACGAACACCGGTTGGCTTCTGGCGTCGGCAGGCGTCGTGGGAGCACTCGTGCAGGCGCTGCTCGTCGCACGATTGGCGCGACGCATCGGCGAATGGCACGTTGGCGAAATCGGAATGGTTCTCTTGACAGTGGCCTACGCCTCGCTCATGGCAGTCACCAACGTCTGGACGTTCTTTGGAACGCTGGTCGTCTGGGCTGTCGGCGCTGCGCTGCTGGAACCGACGCTGATGTCGCTCCTCGCCTCGCGGGCCCCGACGGCAGAGCGCGGAGCGGTGATGGGTTTGGGAGATGCGATCAACGGCGTGGCGCTCGTCCTGGCGCCGCTGGCCGGGTCAGGCATCATCGGAGCCAACCCGCGCCTCCTCGGCATTCTGCCGGCGTGTGCCATACTTGCCGCTCTCTGGTTCGGGCGCCGCCCACGCAGTCCGAATGATCCCCGGGAACGCACAAAGCCGCGTCGGTAAGAGGAGGCCGGCAGCCGCCCGATAAGGCCTCTCGCCTTTTGGGGTACGCGAGGCGCTGCTTCCTGCCGCTCGCATGAGCGAGACCTCTACCAGATCAACCCTTGGTACAGGTATCCTGACCCACCAAGCGCCCGTTGCGCGCGATTTCCACTTTGACGCGGTTGGGACCCAGACGGGTGTACGCTAGGCGCTGCGATCGGGCTACGCTCTCATTGGTGTACGTACCCGCATATGTCAGGACATCACCACGCCAACCTGGCGAGGTCATTGTCCAATAACCGCCCTGACTATCCACCCCCACGCTGACCCAGCCGCCACCCAGCGGATCGTTGTAGACGAAAGACTGTGAATTGCTGGCCGAGGTCTGGCTACGATACAAAAACCAGGGTCCTAATGCCTGGCTGACGCCGAGGCTACCGTTGCCACAGCGCCAGAACCCGGCGAAAAACGGCTGCGATCCTCCGGCTGCGACCATGAAAGGCTGCACGGCGTTGCCGGCGGCAGTCGCTGCGTGGGACCCCAGACACCCGAAGAGACAAAGAATGGCAAGGCTCATCAAGCGTCGCATGACACGCCTCCTTCCTGTGGGCGCGATTAGATGCCTGTGACCGCCTCCCCTACAGACGCACGACGCGACGGAGCCGTACGTGACGCTCCGTCGGTCGCGTCAAGCGCGGCCGCTACGTATCGTCGTGAGCACACGTCCTGTCTATAGCGATTGCGCTTGGCCGACCGATGAAACGTCACACCTGGCGTCCCAAAAGACGCCACGCTCCGTTGGTCGCGTCAAGCGCGGCCGCGAAGCGTATAGGTTTGGTTGGCGAAGAGGCTCTCGAAGGGCCAGGTCGAAGGCAGGCTCGATACTTTGTGAAGACGATCACCATCGCCGCCTGCCTGCTGTCGGCAGCTTGTGTTCTCGTTGCCGCTTGCACGCGCGTTGCAACACAGAGCGCTTCCGTTCGATCCGGCCTTCACAACCCGTGGACGATTCCCGGCGTCGTCCGCGTGGGCTTTTTCGAAGACCTGGACAATTTGAATCCGCTGCTCTCGCTGCAGAGCTACGTCGGAGACGTCGAGGAGATGATCTTCTCCGGGCTCGTTCAGTATGATGACCACTACAGGCTCATCCCGGATGCCGCCAGCCGGGTCCCCAGCCTCGCCAATGGCGGCATCAGCAAGGACGGGTTGACCATCACCTACCACTTGCGGCCTGGAATCCGCTTCTCCGACGGCGTCCCGTTGACGTCGGCCGACGTCAAGTACACGTGGGAACAGGCCTTAAACCCGCTCAACGACACACCCAACCGGGAGCCGGCGCGGGAAGTCCAATCCATCGACACACCTACCCCTCTGACGGTGGTCGTGCACCTCAAGGCCCCCTATGCCCCGTTCGTCAGCGATTTTCTGCGCAACGGCTACACACCGGCCGGCGGCATCCTGCCCCATCACCTCCTGGACCGTTACCGCGACCTCAACCGCATCGCGTACGACAATCACCCGGTCGGCAGCGGCCCCTTCGAAGTGGTATCGTGGCAGCCTGGCAACGCCTTGGTCCTGGGGCCCAATCCGTACTACTTTCGCGGCGTCCCCAAAATCCACCGCATCATCATCCGCATCATTCCCAATCAAAACAGCCTATTGACGATGCTGGAAACGCACGAGCTCGATATCTACTACAACCTGCCCGAAGCGCAGTACGCGACCGCCACGTCCATCGACGGCTATCGCGTGTCGGACGCACCGACGTTCTCCCTCGAGCACGTCAAGTTCAACTGCGGGCGGCCGCCTCTCAACGACGTCCGGGTACGCCGCGCCGTCGCGTACGCCATCGACTGGCGGCGGCTATTTGACGATGTCTACCTAGGGCTTGGGGTGCCGGGGATGACCGACGTCCGGCCGGATTCCTGGGCATACAACCCGCAGGCCGCTCAATATCCCTTTGACCCCGGCCGCGCACGGGCCATCCTACAACAGGCCGGCTGGCGCCCGGGGCCGGGCGGCATCCTGCATAAGAATGGTGTGCCGCTGCGCCTGGACTTGATCACCGTCGTCGGAACGAGCGTGCGTCTGAAAGCCGAAGAGCTCATTCAGCAGGATCTGGCGGCAGTCGGCATCGACGCCAAGATTCACAACTACCCGGCCAACATCGTGTTTGCCCCATGGGGCGAGCACGGCCTGCTGACGCGTGGCTCCTACGACCTGGCAATCGTCAGCATGGACCTCGAGCCCGACCCCAACGACGAGATCAATCTCAGCCCAGACCAGATACCCCCGGCCGGGCAGAACCGCTCGTTTTGGATCGACCCGCAGGTAGGTGCATGGGAGGCAGACGCCCTGCGCACGTACGATGAGCGTCGGCGACGGCGGGACTATCTTTTGGTGCAACAGGCCATCCACGATCAGCTCCCCTTCCACGGCATCGAATGGCGTCCGGTCCTGAGCGCCGTGAACCGAGACCTGCGAGGGTATCGGCCCGGATCCAACAGCGACTTTTGGAATACCTATGCCTGGTCCATCTGAGGCGCAGACATCGTGAGCGCCCGGCCTGCCGCACTGCGCGGTCCGGGGGTCAACATCTTCGACACGAGCCAGCCCATGTGGCGCTGGTTTGCCGTCTTTTTGATCCCCCTCATGATCAGCAACATCTTGCAGTCGGCGTCTCAGACCTTCGGCACGATCTTCGTCGGACGGTTGCTCGGCGTCCAGGCGCTGGGGGCGGTCTCGGCAGTCTTTCCCGTCGTCTTCTTGCTGTTTGCCTTCCTCATCGGACTGGCCAGCGGCAGTACCGTGCTCATCGGTCAGGCCTTCGGTGCGGGCGACGAACACAAGGTGAAAAAGGTTGCGGGCACGGTTCTCGGGGCAGCGGTCGGGCTGGGTCTCATCGTCGCCGTCGTGGGAACGCTCATCGCCCCCGGCATGTTGCGCGCCCTGCGCACGCCGGCTTCGCTCTTGCCAGACGCCGAGCTTTACGCCAAGTGGCTCTTCATCACGATGCCGCTCATCTTCGCGTACTTGGCCTACACGACGTTCATGCGAGGCACGGGAGACTCTCAAACACCTCTCTATGCACTCGTTCTGGGAACCGTCATCTCGATCGTCCTGACACCGGCTTTCATTCAGGGGTGGCTGGGTCTGCCGCGCCTGGGCATTCTGAGTCTCGTCGCCGCCGGCTTCATCAGCCAAGCCATGGCCTTTGCCGCCCTGCTCGCATACTTGGCTCGCATCCGACATCCGCTGCGCTTCGATGCGGAGACGGCCCGCGATATGCTCGTCGACTGGCGCATTCTGTGGCAGGTCATCAGAATCGGCATCCCGACCGGCATTCAAATCATCATGGTTTCGCTGGCCGAACTGGCGGTCATCTCCTTCGTCAATCGCTTCGGCCCGCGCGCGACGGCTGCCTACGGTGCCGTCAACCAGGTCATCAATTACGTCCAGTTTCCCGCCATCTCGATCGGTATCACGGCTTCCATCTTCGGCGCGCAGTGTATCGGCGCGCGGCGCGAGGACCTCTTGCGCACGGTCGTGCGCTCGGCCGTTCTCATGAATTACCTCATCGGCGGCGTCCTCATCGGGTTGTGTTATCTCTTCGCCTGGGTGATCCTCGGCTGGTTCATCACCGACCCCGACACACTGCGCATCGCGCACGGTTTGATCATGATCGTTTTGTGGTCATACCTGCTCTTCGGCAACAGTTCGGTCATCAGCGGCGTCGTGCGCAGCAGCGGCGCTGTGCTGGTGCCCTTGCTCAACGGGATCGTTGCGATCTGGGGTGTCGAGGTGCCGGCCGCGTACATTCTCATGCATCACTTCGGTCTCGATGGCGTGTGGATGGGGTATCCGATCTCCTACGTCGTCGTCCTGACCTTGCAGTACACGTACTATACCTTCTGGAAGCGCGGCGTGCACGAACGGCTGATCTGACCCGAGGCCGGCGCCCTTTGCCCGGACGCTGTCTCCAGTAGTGTGTACTCGCTGTAACACAACGGTATGTTCTGTCTCGGCTGACCACCACACTCGCGGAGCCAACAGAATGCCGGGTTGCGGGCAGTCACACTGTACCCGTCACGATGAAAGCATGCCCAACAAGCGGTGGCTCTCGATAGGCCTGCTCTTCGTGTGAAAAAATTTACCGCGACAAAGTTTGTGAGGTTCTCCATCATGATCGAAAGAGCGAAGAATACTTGGGCGACATTCACCTATCCATTTTGTGTCGGACGCCAAGAACCGCGCTAGCCGGCCTGATCGTCAGTGGATTGACAACGTCGAAACTTACCTGCCATACCGTGCCGAGCGGGACGAGTTCCTGAGCCAGACTGGTAAGCCTTACGCACCCAACGAGTTTGTTCTCGACTCTGATAACCCACAACAGCGACTCTTTTGACGGTACGGCTTCAGATAGCATCGACTGTGGCTGCCGCCGAGCTTGTCCGTGGCCGCACTTTCATCCGCTCCTGGGGTGCGCCGTCGTCGCTTCGGGTATTATCCATGTCAGACGCGGGGTTGCATTGCATGGACGGATACGGAAGAACACTGCTCGCGGCTGCCGGAGCCTGTTTGGCCCTCGGACTGTGGGCCTGTGGCGGGGGCACCACCACGGGAGCGCCCCCGCCGACGCCACGACCCACGGGCGCGCTGGCCAAAATTGCCCACGTCGTGATTATCGTCCAGGAAAACCGAACCGTAGACGACCTGTTCAACGGATTCCCAGGCGCCGACACCGTGACGAGCGGGCAGACCTCAACCGGACAGACCGTGCCTCTGCAGCCGATCTCCCTGGCCGCCCCCTACGATCTCGATCACAGCCACGCGGGCTTTGTGACCGAGTACAACAACGGTGCGATGAACGGCTTCGATCTGGAAAAGGTCAGTCCGCAAGCCGGTTTCACGCCGCCTCCCGATCCGGCATACGGCTACGTCCCCCACAGCGAGTCCGCCCCCTACTTCGCCCTGGCCGAGCAGTTCACGTTTGCGGATCGCATGTTCCAAACCAACCAGGGGCCCAGCTTCCCGGCTCACCAGTTCGTCATCGCCGGGACATCCGAACCCGCCGTGGGCAGCACCCTCTTGGCATCCGAGAACGTCACCTTCCCGCCCAACGTCATCAAGACCAACCAGGGTTGTGACTCACCGCCGGGCAGTACCGTCGCCCTCATCGATCCCACCGGCAACGAATCCCAGACGACCTTTCCCTGCTTCGAGCACCCC
>CADDZI010000065.1 GCA_902812405.1 bacterium
GCCCAGGCTGGCAAGGTGCACCCCACGGCCAGCCAGGCTGCGACCGCAGCCGCCGCGATGCGGCGCCGCGCCCGCGCACTGCCGCCGTAGCCCTGGCCCGCTGCCGCGGCCGCACCTGTCGCATCGCGTCGGCAATCGCGAATGCCGGCCGCGCCGTCAAGACCCACACGGCCACACCAATGCCACACGCACGTCACGTCACGCTCTCCTTGCTGGCAAAGGATGCATACAACACCGGGATGAGCACGAGCGTGAACGCGGTCGCCGTCGAGAGGCCCCCGATCACCGCAATGGCCAGCGGCTTTTCCATCTCTGCGCCCGAGCCCAAACCCAGCGCCAGCGGAAAGAGACCTCCGATGGCGGCGAAGGTCGTCATGACGATGGGCCGCAGACGCGTGCGTCCTGCGACGACCAACGCATCTTCGATCGTCGCGCCTTCGTGCCGTCGGCGGTTGGCGACATCGATGAGCAGAATACCGTTTTTGACGACGATACCGACCAGCAATAGGAGTCCCATGAAGGATGAGACATTGAACGGCGTCCCGGTGACGGTCAGGCCGAGCGCCACGCCGATGAGCGCCAGCGGAATAGCTGTCAGGATGACAAGCGGCAAGCGGTAGGACCGGAAGGCCGTGAGCATGACAAAGAACACGAGCGCCACGGCGATGAGCACGACGCTGGCGAACTCGCGAAAGGACCGCTGCTGCTCCTGGTACTCGCCACCGATCATGTACGAGTAACCCGGCGGGAAGTTAACCTTGGCCAGGCGTTGCCGCACACCGGCGACAACCGAAGAGAGGCTTGCCCCGCTGATCGTCGCGGTGACGCGCAAGAGCCGCTGACCGTTCTCCTCGTCGATGGTCGTGGCAAGCCGGCCGGGCGCGACGCGAGCCACAGACGCAAGGGCCAGAGGTCCTTGCGGCGTCGCGACGAGCATGCTGGCGGCGCCGTCTGCAGCCGGCGGGTCGGCCACGCGCACACGCACCGGAATGAGCGCAAACTGACCCGGCAGGTTGGCCGCCACGTTGCCCTGACGACCCGCCGCCAGCGCCGCCTCAAGCGAGGACGTGCTCCAGCCCAAGGCCGCCAGGCGGCGCTCGTCGGGGGCAATGCGCACGGTTGGGTCGGTGTAGACGACCCCCGAGAAGGTGTCGGTCACGCCGCGGACGCCGCTGATCTCGTCGCTAATCTGGGTTGCCAGGCGGACGAGCTCATCTTGATCCGCTCCACGCACCGAAATTTCAAGCGGTGCAGGCTGCCCCGAGACGTCGTTGATCATGTCCTCCAGTACCTGGTGAAAGTCGAGTTGGACGTCCGGCACAGCCGCCGCGAGCTCGTCGCGCAGCCTGGAGCTGACGGTGTCGTAGCCCGCCCGCCGGCTGCGCGGCTTCAACTTCACCCGCAGCGTGCCGGCGTTCTGCGGCGTCGGCGTGAAACCGTTGGTGTCGAGACCCGTCCACCGGCCGACGGCCGCCACGGCCGGATCGTGAAGGATAATTTGCTCCATCTCGCGCGCTGCGGCATCGCTTGCCGCCAGCGACGTCCCCACCGGCAACACGTAGCTGATCTCAAACTGGCCTTCGTCCAGCTTAGGCAAGAAATCGCTTGGCAGGTGCGCGAGGAGCACGACCGTTGCGACCAGGACGACCCCGGAACCGGCAAAGACCGTGCGACGGTGCGACAACGCCCAGCGCAGGACAGGTTCGTAGCCGTGCAGCAAGCGTGCAATGAAACCCGTTTCGGCATGAGAGGCGGGCGCCCGGCCCAAAAACCAGCGAGCCATCACGGGGGCCACGAAGAGCGCCAAGAGCAGCGAGACGACGAGCGCCGATCCAAGCGTCAGGGCCAAGGCACGGAAGAAAAATCCGCTGACGCCGCTGAGCAAGACGAGCGGCACGAAGACCACGACGGTCGTGGCGGTGGAGGCGATCATAGCGCTGGAAATCTGCTGCATTGAGCGGACGATGAGGTCGGCGGGCGGGAGCTGCGGCTGCTCGCGCCGGTTGCGCACGATGTTTTCCACAACGACAATCGCGTCGTCGATAATGAGACCCACGGCGACGGCCAGACCGCCGACGCTCATGAGGTTCAGCGTTTGGCCGAGCCGGCCGATGGAAAAGATTGCGATGGCCATGGCCAGCGGGATGTCCAGCGCAGCAACGAGCGTCATGCGCAGGTTGCGCAGGAAGATGAAGATGACGCCGATGGCAAGCAACGCACCGAGCAGGATGGCATCGCGCAGCGAACGCTGCGACTCCTTGATCAGCTCGGTTTGATCCCAGAACTTGCGCAAGCGGACACCGGCGGGCAGGCGCGTGGCCATCTCCGCGGCCCTGGCGGCAACCGAGTCGGCCATCTTGACCGTGTCGGCCCCGGGCAAGGCGTAGAAACTGAGGATGACGGCATGGCGGCCATCGAAACCCACCTCGTTCGTGAGAGGCGCCGTGCTTAAGCGAACCGCACCCAAGGAGCCCAGAGGCACGCTCGCGCCATTGCGGGTGGAGACGGGAATGCGCTCCAATTGCGACGCCCGAGCGATGCCGGCGTCCACCAGCACGACTTGGCGCTGGTAGTGGCGATCCAGCAGGCCGATTGCGTTGATGGTCGTTGCATCGGCGATCGCCCGGTTCACGTCGTCAACCGTGAGCCCGTCGGCCGCCAGCGCGGCTGGATTGAGGTCGACGTGAAACTCGCGCTGCGCGCCCCCCGCCACGGTGACACGCGCCAGGCCCGGAGCACCGATGAACTGGGGCACCATGTCGTTTTGGGCGAGCTCGTGCAAAAGCGTCTGCGACAGGCGGTCGGAGACGAGCGCATAGGACACGATGGGCTCGTTGTTAGGGTTGATGATGTTGGCTTGGATGGCCGTCTCGGGGGGCAAAAAAGGCGTGGTTTGGGCGATGGCCTGGTTGACGTAGGCGAGGTCCGTCTGGACGCTCGTGGTGCGGTCGAACTCAATGACGAACTCGGCGCTGCCTTGGGCGGAGGTCGTCAGAACGCGCGTCACGGAGGGCAGACCGGCGAAGGCGCGTTCGAGGGGCAACGCGACGGCGACGCGTACCTGGTCGGGAGGCAAATCCCCAACATCGGCCACCACGTCGATGCGGGCGAAGGTCATGGTGGGGAAAATGGCAGCGGGAATGGTGGTGTAGGCGGCGATTCCGGCGACGGTCAGAGCGGCCACCAGGAAGACGAGCGCCTTTTCGTGACGCAATCCGAACTGCGCGAGGTTCAGGCTTGGCTACCTCACCGAAGGCTCACGTTGCAACAGCGCGGCGCCACCATCAGCGGTCCCGTCGGGGCAGGGGAGACGGGATACTTGGGAAGCACGCCACCGGCAGCGTCGGCGCTGCACGTCACCGTAGCATGCAAACATGACTGTAAGATGAACGCAGCCCTGGCTTGGGACCCTGATGTGTCGGCTATGCGTCGCTCAGCGGAAGCTCGATCGTCACCCGAGCGCCGCCGGCCGGTGCGGCGCCCAGGGTGATGCTGCCTCCGGTACTTCGGGCAATCGCCGCCGCAATGGCCAAGCCCAAGCCCGTGCCAGAACGTCCGCGCGCGCTGTCGCCGCGCCAGAACCGCTCCGTTGCGTGGGCCAGCTCGGCGGGCGTGAAACCCGGCCCATCGTCGTCCACTGTAAGACGTGCCCATCCTTCATGGGTGACAACCGCAACCTCAACCCGTCCGTGATGCGAGGCATGTTCGATGGCGTTGTGAATGAGAGCCAGCGGTATGCGCGCGATGTCCTCTGGGCGTCCGCGCACGAGAACTCGTCCGTTCCCCGCGACGTGCACCTGCACATCACGCCGTCGCGCCAGCGCCTCGACCCTGGACGCCGCCTCGGAGGCAAGTGCGGCTAGGTCGGCGATACCCTCCTGTGCCGGCGCCTGTTCCGCCCGTGCCGCCGCCAACAGGTCGGCGACGAGGCTCTCCAAGCGGTCGGCTTCTTCGACGATGGCGTGCAGGGCGCGGCGGTATTCGGCAGGCGTCCGTTCGCGCTGCAGCGCGAGATCGGCCTCGGCGCGGATCACGGCCAGCGGGGACCGCAATTCGTGAGAGGCATCGGCCGTGAACTGCCGCTGGCGCTCAAAGGCGGCTTGCACGCGATCCAGCATCCGATTGAAAGCCGCACCGAGCCGGCCCAGTTCATCCTGCCGAGCGGGCGGGGGTAAGCGCCGGGAAAGGTCGCCGGCCTCGATGCCCGAGACCGTCGCAGCCATGTCGCGCACGGGCGCCAAGCCCCGTGCCGCAACCTGCGACGCGACAATGGTAAACAGAATTGCAAAGAGCGGGACCAAGATGGCAAAAGCGCGGACTGCCAGGCGATCGGGATCCTCAACCGGGTCGCTTTCCCGCCATGCAATTGCCTGGCCGGCCGGGTGGCCGCCTGCAAGCAACGGAACGACCGCCATACGCAGGCTTTTGCCTGGGGTCGTCACCGTGAGCCACTCCGGCTCGTTCTGAACGGCCGAGGCAGCTTCGACAACCGTCTTCGGTATGAGCGGGACATTACTGGCAATGACGGCACGACGTGCATCCAGGACCGCTCCCGCCAAGCTGCTTCCCCAGATCAGCTGCAGTTGACGGCGATCCGTTGCATCCACCCGCGGCTCGCCGGCCTCCATGTCCGGAATGGCCGCCGTTGCGCGGGCTGCGGTCATGAGGCGCAGATCGAGTTCGCTCTTGAAGGAGCGATCGATGTAGGCCGTTACCACCGCGGCAAAGACGATCAGGCCCGCGACCAGGGTGGCGGCGTAGAGCAGCGTGAGACGCCCGTGCAGGGTAACCGGCGCGAACGTCACGGCGGACTTCCGAAACGGTAGCCTGCACCGCGCACCGTATGCAGAATTTGCGGCTCGCCGCCGGCAGAAAGTTTGGCACGCAGCCGGCGCACGTAGACTTCGATGACGTTCGAACTTGTCTCCCGATCGCGTTCCCAGAGCGCGTCTTCGAGCATGCGCCGGGTGACGACCAAGCCTGCATGGCGGACGAAGTATTCCAGGAAGGCGAACTCGCGGGCCGTGAGATCGAGGAGACGCTCTCCACGCCGTGCCCGGCGCGCCGCGAGATCCAGGACGACATCCCCGGCCTGAAGCTCCCGCGTGGGGGGATCGCCTTCGCGGCGCACAATGGCTCGCAGGCGCGCTTCGAGTTCGCGGAAAGAAAAGGGTTTGCGCAGGTAGTCGTCGGCACCAGCATCCAACCCTGTTGCCGCGTCTTCGGCGGTATCCCGCGCTGTCAACATGAGGATCGGCGTTGCGACACCGGCGGCTCGCGCCGCGGCTGCGAGGGAGAAGCCATCTTTGCCGGGCAGGAGCACATCCAGCACCACGGCGTCATAAGCCCCGCTTGTGATGAGCGCCTCAGCTGCGCACCCTTCGTGCTCCACATCCACCACGTGGCCGCTTTCCGAGAGACCCCGGCGTAGCAAGGCCGCAAGCCGTTCGTCGTCCTCGACGACGAGGATTTTCATGCCCTTTTTGTTGCACCGGCGCACTCGGCCGCCCTGCTCCCGCCACCCTTGCGTTTGCGCGACTGAACCCTCAAAAACCGTAGCCGTGGCACTTGCGCGACCGACGGAACCTACCCGTTACGCATACCATTCTGACCGACACCCTATCAGCCGCGCAAGCGCGGCCGCTACAAAAAATGCGAGCGCCCTGGAGTGACCCCAGGGCGCTCGCATCCGGCTCGGCTTAGCCCGCGCCGTGCGTCTCTTCGTAGCGTAGACCGGTATTGAGGTTGCTCACCGCAGCCTGCAGGTTGGCAATGGCGCGCACGCGGTAGCCGCCGTAATCGTGGGCATCTTGACCAAGATCATCGATCACGGCGTTGATGATCTTGATCATGAACCGGATGTTGCGATCGCTCGCTTCGTCAAGCCGAGCCGCCGCCGGTGCCGCCGCAGCCGCCACGCCGAGCGCAGCCGCCCCGGCAGCAGTGGCAAGAAACGCTTTCCGTTCCATAGTGGTATCCCCTCCGTTTGGTCACGTGGATAAAATGGACCTCGCCCTGTCAACGCATGACGCGGCGCCGAGGTTCCACATGACGTAGGGCCGGCAGCGGTTTCGTCTTCGACTTCTACGGGAAAGACAATGTGATTAGACCAGAGTTTAGGTGCGGTCCCAGCTTCACCCCGGGGAATCGCCCGGCGGCGGCTCAGCCCACGTGCGGGGATTGCCGGGTTAGGTTCGAACGAAGGGCTGACATGAGATCGGCCCAGGCGGTATTTGCGAGAGCCGCCTCGTGGCGGCAGCGGCACTCAGCCAGGCACCACCCGGCGCACAGCAAACCAAACGCGAGAAAGGAAACGGCAATATCCATGGCCGGAAGTTTACCCCTTCACCGCCTAGATGCCAACTGACGGTCGACCAATGCTCCGGCCGCCGCGTTGGACACTCGTCCTAGAGCGAGCCATATGCAATCTCCGCATGCTGCGAGGCGTCCAGACCGGCTTCCTCGTCGGGCACGGGCACGCGCAGCGGAACGAAGCGCTGGATGGCCTTCAGAATGACAAACGTCATACCCGCGGAGTAGATCCACACTGCCAGCACCGCCACGGCCTGGACAACCAGCTGATGTGCGTTGCCGCTCAGAAGGCCGTTGTTGCCGGCGGCGTTGACCGCAAGAGTCGCAAAGATGCCGGTCGCAAGCGCCCCCCACGTGCCTCCCACCCCGTGGACGGCCCACACGTCGAGTGAATCGTCGACTCGGTGCCAGCGCTCGCGCCATTGGATGGCGGCGTAGCACACGATGCCGGCGCCGAAGCCGATGAGAATCGCCCCGGCCGGCGTCACGTAGCCGCAAGCCGGCGTGATGGCTACCAGACCCGCAACTGCGCCCGCTGCCGCGCCCGTCACCCGGGGGTAGCCGCGGTGCCACCAGGCAAGCGTCACCCACGTCAGGGCGGCCATTGCCGCGCCGAGGTTCGTCGCTACGAAAGCACTGGCTGCCACGCCGTTTGCGGCCAGCGCGGAACCGGCGTTGAATCCAAACCAGCCGAACCATACGAGCACGGCTCCCAAGACGACCATCGTCAGATCGTGTGGCTCGGCCGGGCGATTCGGTGCGATGCCCAGCCGGCGGCCAAGGACAGCCGCGGCAACCAAGGCGGCGACACCCGACGTGATGTGGACGACCGTGCCGCCCGCAAAGTCCAACGTACCCAGGCTGTTCAGCCACCCCCCGTGCCCCCACACCCAGTGAGCTACCGGATCGTACACCAGAGTCGCCCAGGCCAGCGAGAAGAGAACAAAAGCCTTAAAGTGCTTGCGCTCCGCAAACCCGCCGCTAATGAGGGCCGGTGTGATGGCCGCAAACATCATCTGGAAAACGCAGAAGGCGAGATGCGGAATCGTCGGCGCGTAGGAGGCGGGAGCGGCCCCCACGCCGCGCAGACCCAGCCACTGCAAGCCGCCGACCAGGCCGTGAAAGCGCCCCAAAAAATTGGCATCCGGTCCAAAGGCCAGGCTATAGCCGAAGAGCGCCCACTGGACGCTGACCAAGCACAGGATGAAGAAACTGTGCATCAAGGTCGCCAAGACGTTCTTGCGCCGCACGAGGCCGCCATAGAAGAAACCGACGGCGGGCGTCATGAGCATGACGAGCGCCGCGCTCGCCAGTACCCAGGCCGTGTCTCCCGCACTCGTTGTGGCCATAGCCGCTCCTATGGCGGCTATGCTAAACCTTTTGGGGGCCTGTGCGCATTCGACCTTTGCCCAAAGAGCGTATGGTCGTGTTCACCAGTAGGACAAGCCAAAGCGATCCGTTGCACGAGCCCAACCAGGTGCACGACCACCGCCGTCGATGCTGCCTATCTGACGGCAAACCCTCGCGCGCTCAGCCAGTCGCTCATTGCTTCGGGATAGCCCGGCACCAATCGATTCGGGGTGGAGGCCTCGTCGATGTACCCGGTCGACGAGCGCTCGAGGAGATGATCGGCTCCGGAAAACATGCGGACCGTGACGTCGCGCAAGCCCGATATCCGGAAATCCGCCCGGAGCCTGCGGGCACTGTCGGCGGCATCGACGTTTTTGTCGAGGGCGCCGAAGAGCGCAAGCGTGGGAACGTGCACGCGCCGCAGTGTCGAGGCCGGATCGAACTCAAGCGAGGCACGCAGCGCGGCCAGCATCGGAGCGGGCGGAGGCATGGTGAGTCCCGGCGGGATGCGCATGAACTGATACCAGGGCTCGGATTTGGCCTGCGTCAAGGCGGCCTGTGCTTGCGTCCAATGCGAACCGGTGCGGAGTGCGGTGAACATCGTGGTTTCGAACTGCATCGCCGATGCG
>CADDZI010000066.1 GCA_902812405.1 bacterium
CTCCGGGGGAGGCGGGATGGGTGGCGGCGGCGGGGCGTCCGCATCATGGTGAGGCCAAGGAAACATCTCAAGCACCCGTTGGCGGCCCACGTGGACGAAAACGCGATCGCCGCTGCACTTCACCGCGCGGAGCAGACAACAGCGGCCCGTCTGGCCGTTGTCGTGGCCCCACCTGGCCGACATTCCGTCCAATCGGCTGCGCAGCGGACCTTCCGCCGCTTACAACTGGGACATGGCCCTCACAATCCGGGTGTCCTGATATACATCGTACCCTCCCGGCGTGAGTTTGCCGTGTGGGGAGGCGCCGCCGCCCACGAGCGGGTCGGCCAGGCCTTCTGGGATGCTCTCGTAGGCTTCATGAAAGACCGTATTGCGCAAGCCGGTCTCACGGCAGCCGTGCTCGATGGCATTTCTTGCCTGGCAGGGGAGCTCTCCCGGCATTTCCCGCCTCCGCCGGGTGCGTGATGGAGCATCCAACGGCGCGCGCTGTTAGAGGCCAGGGTGTGCTGGGAGATTCGCGCGATAGTCGGGAACGGTGCCGTTACCCTCCGGTGTTGATCGTCACCGTCCGTTCCTCGCTCACGTAGGCCGGCAGAACGAAATCAGGTGCAATCTCCACCGGCTTGCCGGCCGTAAAGTGCTTGGCGTATGGCCCTCCGGCGCCGATGATGACGGGATCGCCTTTCTTCGTCGCGGCAATCGGCACGTGTTGACCGTCGACAGCCGTGATCCAGTCGAATTGCAGAGCGATGGCAGCCGGCTTATCCTTTTTGGGCGGCGCGATCGAGACGACGTGTGCCTGTCCGATGGCACCGGAGACCACGGCCACGTTTCCCTGGGCCACGAGTGGGCCGGCCGCCAGGATACCGACGCTCTGGCCCGGGCTCGCGGACGCCGACGACAGGCTCTCAGTTAGGTGAACGTTCATCTGGGTACCGACGGAGAGGATAACGACGTTGGCGTATCCCGCCCCTCCGACGGCAAGGGCAAGCCCGCTCAACAATACCACGACTGCCCCTCGAACTCTCGCCCGGACATCCGTTCGACCGCTGCCCGCTTTCAGGAATGAAGCAGGCTGACGGACGGCAAGACCCGGGAGGCATCTCCGGCATGCGTGTATTTTCATGGTAACCGGTTGTTCCACACGAGTAGCCATCCGCCCCCCAAGGGCATAACTTTCACCCATCAGAATTCGTTTCCGGGAGTAGCCGGGCAGGGATGCCCCGGCACCCCAGGGGTTGCCCGGAGGGAGAGTCATGAAACACGCACTGACCAGACTGGGCATTGCAGCAACCGCATGTGTTTTCCTCGCCTTCACCGCCACGGAAGCCCGAGCCGACGAGGGCGTGGCCCGCATCAGCGTGATCCACGGCACGGTCACGATGCAGCACGGTGATTCCGGCGATCAGGAGGCGGCCGGCATCAACGCACCGCTGAGCGCCGGCGACTACCTCTCGACCGGTCCCGGCGCTCGCGCCGAGATTCAGTTCGATAACGCGAATTTCGTCCGCGTCTGGTCGGATTCGCAGCTGCGCTTCGCCAAACTGGATGCCGGCGATCACGACGTCCAGATAGCTCAAGGCACGATCGAGCTGAGAGTGTTGCGCCGCAACGGCGCGAATCCACAGGTCGATACGCCCTCGATCTCCATCCGTCCGGACGAAGCCGGTAGTTACCGGATCACGGTGGACGCGCAGGGGAACACACTCTTTACGGTGCGCGACGGACGCGCCGACCTTTTAGCGCCGCAGGGCATCCAGACCATCGACGCCGGATCGACCGTACGCATTACGGGGCCGTCGTCGAACCCCGTGATCAGCGATGCAGCGCCGCTGGCGTACGATGATTTTGACAGCTGGAACGCCCAGCGTGACCGCTACGACGAACGGGCCTACGATGTAGCCTACGCCAACCCGGGCATCGTCGGATTGGACGACCTCGACGCCTACGGCCACTGGGTGTGGGTCGCAGACTACGGCCGCGTGTGGGTGCCGGATGACGAAGACGAGGATTGGGCGCCCTACACCGACGGACGCTGGGCGTGGGAACCCTATTACGGTTGGACCTGGATCGGCTACGAGCCGTGGGGTTGGGCGCCATACCACTATGGCCGCTGGTTCTTTGACCCTATCTACGGATGGGTGTGGTGGCCGGGTCCCGTCTACGCGCCGGTTGCCTACTGCCCGGGTGTCGTGGCCTTCCTTGGCTTCGGCGGGGGCGGCTTCTCATTCAGCATCGGTTTCGGCTTTGGCACCGTTGCCTGGGTGCCCTTAGCCCCCGGCGAACCGTTTTACCCGTGGTGGGGGCCGGGCTTCGGCTGGGGCAACGTCACCAACATCAACATTACGAACGTCACCATCACGAACGTTAATATTACGAGGATCTACCGCAACATCAACGCACCGCACGGCGTCATCGCGGTCAACGTGCGTGACTTCCAGAACGGACATTTCGGTCACTACCTGCCCGTGGACCGGGCGCGGTTGGCGGACGCCGGTCTTGTGAAAGGCGTCTTGCCCATCAAGCCCAACCCGCCGGCCCTGCGCGTGACGGATCGCCCGATTGCCCTCGCGCATGTACCGCCTCTCTCACCGCGCTTCCACATCATGCCCTTCGGAGGAGCGCCGCGGTTTGCAGGTTCAGGTGTGCAGGGCCCGCGCCTGACCGCGGCAGGCAACGCGCACGCGACAACCGGAACGCATCCGGCGTTTCACCGCCTGACCCTTGCCGAGCGCCCTGCGCAGCGTCCAGACAACATCCTCGCACCCGTGAATGCGGGCCGGCGCCTGTCGCCGCTGGCATCGGATAACAAACCCGCAGGCATCGTACCGCACTCCGTGTGGGATCGTTTTGATGAGAGTCGCGGGACGACGGTTGCTCCGCACGTGACGCAAAGGCCGCAACCCTTTGGGGATGCGACCGCCACGCACCGGCCCTTCGACCGCTTCAGCGGCTTTGGGCTTGGGCCCGCCACTGACACGAACCGTGCGGACCGAGGAGGGCGGCAACCCGGGCCTGCGCCTGCCGCGTCCTCGCATACGTCCGAGGGAGCAGGTGTTTGGCGAAACTTCCATCGCGGGAGCGACTTTGCGCCTGCGACCGGCGACGGCTTTGGCGCCCGCACGGCACCTTCGGCAGCCCAGGCGCCGCGGTTCCACGAGATGAGCGGGCCGGCTCGCACTGCCGCCCCCGTGTCGCCCTGGGCCCGTTTTGGCGAACGGCATCCTGCGACGTACTCGGATCGGCCGGCCTACGGGTCGATGCCGGCTGACGTCCGGCGCACGTCGTGGGATCGCGTGCTCCCGGGGGGCGGGTACGAGCCGATGCAGGGGGCCGGCTGGAGCCAGTATGGTTCTCGACCGGTGTATACCCGCGTCCAGCAAGACCCGTATCGCGCATATCCGGCGTATGGCTACGCTGGCAACCCCCACGTCGACTCCGCTCACCCACCGTCGGTGCGCCAGCCCCGGAATCGGCCGCACGGTTCTCAACCGTAATCTAGTTCGCCGGGCGCACCGAACGCGCGCAAACCCAAACGCAAAGAGCGCCGGCCAAGGATGGCCGGCGCTCTCTCGTCGCCCTCGACGACACGCAAACGAAGTTCAGCTTGGATCGCTGAAGGGAAGGCTGCGAAAGCGTTTTCCTGTGGCGGCGAAGACCGCGTTGGCGACTGCGGGAGCAATCGCCGGAACGCCCAGTTCGCCGATCCCGGTTGGGCTGTCGTGGCTGTCCACCGTGATGACGTCAATGCCGGGTGCTTGGTCCATGTGCAAGACCGTGTAGGTGTCGAAGTTGCCCTGTTCCACGCGCCCGTT
This sequence comes from bacterium, assembly GCA_902812405.1. Classification (GTDB taxonomy): domain Bacteria; phylum Vulcanimicrobiota; class Vulcanimicrobiia; order Eremiobacterales; family Eremiobacteraceae; genus CADDZI01. The sequence goes on from CADDZI010000066.1 coordinate 3,816, forward strand.
GCGGATGGTGATCTTTCCCGACAATGCGGCCGACAGGCCGTAGTAGATCGCGCTCTCCATCTGGCTGCGGACGACGTCCGGGTTGACGACCTGACCGCAATCTGCGACCGCGGTGACGTGATGGACGTGCGGCAGAGATCCCGTCATGGACACCTCCGCCACCATTGCGCTCAGGCTGCCGTTCCACGGACCGATGGCCACGCCGCGCGCCACGCCCGGCCGTGCCGGTCCGTTCCAGCCGCCGTGCAGGGCCGCCAGACGCAGGACGTTGGCCGCCCGGGGGTTGTCGCCGAGCAGGGCGAGGCGAAACGCAACCGGATCTTTCCCGGCGGTTGCAGCCAGCTCGTCCATGAACGACTCCAGCACGAAGATGTTCCAGTTGGCGTCGGGTGCGCGCCAGAAGCCGACCGGGACTCCGGGCTCGTAGTCCACATATTTTGCGGTAAAGTTCGGGATGTGGTACACGGTCTCGGCGGCTCCGTCCATGGAAACCCTGTCCCAGCCGCGGTTGGCGAGACTGGGTAAAAACCAGTGAAACACGGATTCGGAGACGACCGTGTGCGACAGCCCCACGAGGTTGCCCCTGTCGTCCAGCACGCCGGCGATTGCATTGACGCTCATCGGGCGGTAGAAATCGTGCTGCGTGTCGTCTTCGCGCGTGTAGACCACCTTGACAGGCATCCCGACGGTCTTAGAGACCGCCACTGCGGCCCCGACCGCATCCGGGTACGTGCGCCTGCCAAAACCGCCGCCCAGGTAGGTGTTGTGGACGATGCAGCGCTCCAGCGGCAGGCCCGCATACTGCGCCGCCGCAAGTTGCGCCACCGTCGGACTCTGGGTGCCGACCCAGACCTCGCACCGCCCGTCGCGCACGTCGGCTGTGGCGTTCATCGGCTCCATGGTCGCATGGGCCAGGTACGGGCCGCGGTAGATGGCCTCCACGCGCCGGCCTGCAACGTGCTCCACGTCGCCGATCGTGGTCGCGATGACGCCGGCCGACGGGTCCCGCGCCAAGCGTTCGCTTTCCGCAAAGAACTGTTCTGATGATGCCTGCGCCGCTACGCCATGATCCCAGACCACCTGAAGAGCGCGTTTGCCCTCAAATGCGGCCCACGTGTTGTCGGCGACCACCGCCACGCCCTGCGGCACCTGGACCACCGCCACGACGCCGCGTATCGCTTTGGCCGCCCGGTCGTCGTAGGAACGTACCTTACCGCCGAAAGCTGGCGGCATGGCGATTGCCGCGTACTTCATGCCGGGCAGTTTGACGTCCATACCGAAGACGGCGCTGCCATCCACCTTGGCCGGTACGTCGAGCCGGCGAACGGTTGTCTTGCCGATCAGGCGAAACTGATCCGGGGTCTTAAGCGGTACATTGGCGGGAACAGGCAGCTGTGCCGCCGTCGCCGCCAGGCTGCCATACGTCGCCCGCCGGTTGGCCGCTGGGTCGATGACGGCCCCGTCACGAGTGGTCAGGCTCGCCGGCGATACTCCCCACCGTGCGGCGGCGGCGGCAATGAGCATGGCTCGCGCCGTCGCGCCCGCTTGCCGAAGGACTTTCCAGGATGAGCGCATGCTCGTACTACCGCCGGTGAGGAGCCGACCGTGGTCTTGCGGATATGCAAAGCGCGCCTCGGATGGTGCAAATGCAACTGCAATCCGCTCCAAGGGATAATCGAGCTCCTCCGCGATGAGGGTCGGCAACCCGGTAGCGACGCCCTGCCCCATCTCGGCCTTTGCGAGCACGACGGTGACCCGGTCGTCCGGGTCGATGCGTAACCACGCACTGGGTGAGAATGCACCCGCCCCATCGCCTTCCGTGTCGCCGATTCCGGTGCGCGGCGCATGCCAACACCCATCCAGCCCGATCGCCAGCACCAGCCCGGCTGCCGTCGAGGATGTCAGGCGCAGGAAATGCGCGCGGGTCAACACGCCGCTCATGACGCCTCCTCCCCGCCCTGCGCCAGCAGGGCGGCCGCGCGACGGATTGCGGCACGAATGCGCTGGTAGCTGCCACAGCGGCAAATGTTGCTCATCGCCTGATTGATGTCGTCGTCGCTGGGATGCGGATGACGCCGCAAGAGGGCGGCGGCGGCCATGATTTGTCCGGACTGGCAGTAGCCGCACTGAGGCACTTGCTCGGCGATCCAGGCCTGCTGCACGGGATGCGATCGGTCCGCTGAAAGACCTTCAATGGTCGTCACGTGCTTGCCGTTCACCGCACCGACCGGCGTGACGCACGCCCGTGCCAACCGCCCGTCGATGTGCACCGAGCAGCAGCCGCACAAGCCTTGACCGCATCCAAACTTCGTTCCGGTCAGGCCGACGACGTCGCGTATCGCCCACAAAAGCGGCATCTCTGCAGGTACGTCCAATTCATGGTGCCGGCCGTTAATGGTGACGGCAATCATGTCATGCTTCACCTCTCTTCAAAGAATCCGACATTGGCTTCGTCGTGCACGGCGGCCCGGGCTGTGCTATCTGCGGAGGACGGCGGTGAAAGGTATGTCGGGTACGGCGGCCAACGCCTTGGAGACGGGGCACCCCTGCTTGGCCTCGGCCGCAATCTTCTGAAACGTGGCTTCATCGATTCCGGGAACGCTGGCCTCAAGAGACAGTTCGATGCGCGAAATCGCAAACCCGCCATCTTTGGCTTCCAACGCCACGCGGGCGGTCGTCGAAATGCTCTCCGGCGGGAAACCGGCCCGCGTGAGTCCGGCGGCGGTTGCCATTGCCAGGCAGCCCGCGTGTGCGGCCGCGATCAACTCCTCGGGATTTGTGCCTCCGGCCTCGCCGAAGCGTGAGTCAAACGAGTAGGCACCTTCAAAAGCGCCGCTGCCCAGACGCATTCTGCCCGAGCCGCTGCGCAGATCACCGTGCCAGTGAGCCGTTGCCGAACGTTGCGCCACTCTTGTCTCCTCCTGTGTGAAAGCCTGCCGACGGATGTGCCGGCGGGCACCGGTCAGTTTTGAATGGCCTGTGTCTTGACTTCGCTGAAGAAGTCCAGGCCCAAGACATCCTGGGGATAGGTGAAGTCGGAAAACGTGTACGAAATACCGTCGTAGTTGACCTGCGGCGTGTTCGCGAGGAATCCGCCCGTGCGGATGGTGGACGTCGTCGACTCGCTGGCCATGAACCAATGACCATCGACGATCGTGTACGTGATGTCCCAGGGTACCGTCGTTGCCGGTCCCTCGTCGAAGATGCCCGCGCTGCGCAGTTTCCAGATCACGAAGGCCTGCGTATCGATCCACGCCTCGCGCAGGCGAAACACGTTGGGCCGCTCGACCGGCGTCAGCTTCAGGTGATACACGTAGCGCGAGCCGTACTTCTCGACGTCCAGCAGCGTGGCATCGTAGTCGCGCGCGATCGTGAGGATCCGGCCCAGGGAGCGAATCGCCTCTTCGTTGGGATCCGGCGGCGGCATGCCCGGAAAGGTGATCGGCGCCCGCGGCAAGAGGTTAAAAGAGTAGATCGGCGAGATCTCGGGCACACCGAACGGCTCCGAGTAATTTCCCTTGCGCTGGCTGGGAAACAGAGAGCCAAGCAGGGGAATGGTGACCCGGAAACCCCACGGGTTTTCGGGTTGGTTGGTCGTCATGACCGGGACGGAGTGCGTGATGACGACGTCGTCGCTCGTCCGCAGCAGCGAGCGGAACGTCTCCTCGAAGGGTTTACCGTTGATCGTGGAGCGGGTCGTCACCATGAACGATACGATCGGCGGATACTGGAAGGTACGCAGTTCGCGCAGGGCATTGTCGAAGATCTGGGCGCCCGTCAGCGGCGTGCCTGTGGGCGGTGCAGGCGGCTCGTGGGACAAGGCGATGGCATCCAACGACGTCGCGGATTCGGTGGTAAACCGGGCAATGTGCTCGGTGAGGACCTTGGGGCAACCCGGCGGTGAGCCCAGTGTCCGGACCGTGAGGACGACTTGGTACGTCGTCGAGGGTTTCAGGCGCGGCAGCGACAGCATCTCGACGACTGGCGCCGAAAGACTGCGGGTGACTTTGGGCGGTACGAAGGGCGCGGCCGCCGTAAAGGGTTTGAAATTGTGCGGCGAGAGGACAATCGGCAGCCCGCTTTCAGGGATCAGTTCGACCTGCCGGATGGCGTCGAAGTGACCTTGGGACGCAATGGCCAGCGGCGTTGCCAGCGATACGTCCACGCCGCTCTCCTCGGGGGCGACGAGTTGAAAGATCGGCTGCTGCAATAAGAACGAGTAATCGCAAGCCGCGGCGGACGTTGCGGGCGTGGTTCGGGTGA
>CADDZI010000067.1 GCA_902812405.1 bacterium
ACAGCCACTCCTGGATCTGCCGCTGGTCGGCCTCGGTAAGATGGAGCGGCGCAACGGACCGTGGCACGCTTGCAGTATGGCACAGCCCGTCGTATTTGTCCAGTTATTTGCTGGACACTACACTAGCGGGGGCACCGGCAGGACACGCGCGGGGCCCCTGGCCTCACGTCTCCCCCGCGGCAGCGGAGCGAGACACGCTCAGCCGCTGTGTGGCTCCCCGCCCCGGGGATGCGGCTTTCGCCTCGCCCGGCAGCGCCGCCAGCCCCTCCGCTGCTCGGGGGTCGGTAATGAGCACGTCCACCATCCTCGCCCGGCATGCCGCCGCGATGGCGCGGACCTTCTCGGCCCCGCCCGCGACGGCGATCTTCAACGGGACGCGCACGAGATCGTCCGGCGAGACCGCGATCATGCGCCGCGCCAGCTCGCCCCTGTACACCGTCCCATCGGTGAGCAGGAGCGACGAGCAGAGATCCGCAACGATCCCGGCAGCCCGCAGCGCTCTGAGGTCCGCCGCGCCGAGGAAGCCCGAGCCCACGAGGCTCGAGGAGACCACCGGCTGGATGGCGCCGATGCCGAACAGCGCGACATCGATGTCCCCGTGCAGTGCGAACACACGCTGGATCTTGCTGTCAGAGAGAATCGCCCGGCAGACCCGCGGGGAATCCACAACAGCGGGCGCCAGGAGCAGGAAGGCCTTTCCCCCGAGCGCGTCTGCCACACGCCGGGTCAGCTCTCCGGCGCTGATCGGGGGGTCATAGATGGAGCCGGTCATCTGCACGACACGGAGCCCCGGGATGGCGCGGGTGCCCAGGGCGTTGACCACCTGTCCCACCGTGCTGCCCCACGCGACGCCCAGCACCAGCCTGGGCCGCAGCACGCGCTCGAGGTACGCCGCCGCCTCGATGCCGAGGGCAGTTTTGACGTCGCTCCCCGGCGATGGCACGACCACGACCTCCTTGAGGCCGAATCGCTGCTCGATCACCCGCTCGATCTCACTGTACTCGGCATTGGGATGACGGATGTGGATCGAGACGTACGACCGCTCACGCGCCTCCTTCAGCAGGCGGGAGACGCGCGACCGGGAAAGGTTCACCAGCGGCGCAATCTCCTCTTGCGTGAGGTTCTCAATGTAGTAGAGGTGCGCCACCCGGAGCAGCAGGCGCTCAGTGGACGCCCTCACCCTCGAGCACCTCCTCAGGACAACCTCGATCGGAGGACGCCGGCAGTCCCCCTGGGAACTCCCGGGCCGGACATGACCATGCGTGCACCAGCACCGGGCGGGCCCGCACCTCAGCGCTGCAGGTACGCCTTGGCGATGCCCGCGCCGATCGTGTAATTGGGGTCGACCATGTTCCCCAGCCTCACATGGGCAATCTGCGTCAGGACCAGATAGGCATCCCACTTGTCGAATCCGTAGTCCGAGACCATCCACTTCACGAGGTCGGCAAAGGCAATCCGCGCGGCGTCCTCCATGGGCCTGGCGCTCCCGATGCTCATGATGAATCGATCGTTCTCCAGCCGGGGCCAGGCGAGCGCCCAGGCCTTGCGCACGTCCACGGTAATGGTCGTGTAGGTGGGATGCTCCACCGCCACCCCGCACACCTCACCATCGCCCTGGATCGCGTGGCAGTCGCCGAGGTAGAGTAGCGCCCCATCCACCCGTACGGGCAGGTAGATCGTCGCGCCGGGGCAGATATCGGGCAGGTCCATGTTCCCGCCGTGATTTCCCGGCGTGAGCGCCCCGATCGAGTCGATCGCGGGCGAGGTGCTGATCGTGCCAATGAACGGCCTGTACGGGAACATGAGCCGGTCGTTCCAGCGAATGCCTGCCTCGGTGACCTCGACTTTGCGCACGACCTCAGGAAGCGGGTCGTGCAGCATGGCCGTCGTGTCGGTGGCGGTCAGCCCTCCAAAATAGGGGACCAGGCACGTCGTGCCGCGGGGCTGCGGGCCGCGCGGCACGATGGATTCGATGCGCACGGCCAGCGCGTCTCCCGGGGCCACTCCTTCGACGTAGATCGGCCCGTTCTGAGGGTTCACGAACGGGTACCGGACGACCTGGCTGGGACGCACGGCTGGGTCCGTGATCTTGCCTTCAAAGGCATCCTGCGTTTCCACCACGATCCGATCCCCGGGACGGACCTTCAGCACCGGCGCCGCGTACGGCCCGACCGTGTAATGGTAACGTCCCTGGACTTCCTCGGTGAGGTAATGGGTCGCCATCGACGAGCTCCTTTCTTCCGTCCCGCCGAATCGTCGGCGGGCGCCATGCCGGCCTAGACGGCCAGATACCGGACGAGCGCCTCCTGATTGGCCAGCTGATCGCAGGTCAGCTGCGCCACGATGCGCCCCTTGTCCATGGCGTAGCCCCGGTGCGCGAGCCGCGCGATCAACCTCGTATTCTGCTCGACCAGCACGATCGTGAGCGCCTCCTCCGCGTTGATCCGCTCGAGCACTTCCCCGATCTCCTGGACGATCGTCGGCTGAATGCCGACCGAGGGCTCGTCGACGAGCAGCAACCTCGGGGCTCCCACGAGCGCCCGCCCGATGGCGAGCATCTGCTGCTGCCCCCCGCTGAGGGTGCCCGCGAGCTGGCGCCGACGTTCCCCGAGGATCGGGAAGTACGCGTACACGATATCGTAGCGGGTCCTGCGCTTCGTGCGGTTGATGCTCTCCCCCATCAGGAGATTCTCTTCAACGGTCAGCTCCGGGAAGATCTCGCGCCCCTGCGGCACATAGCCGATGCCCATCGCCGCCCGCTGGTCCGGGCTCAGGCGGGTGATCGGCCGGCCGATGAAGGCGATATCTCCCGATGTGACGGGGAGCACGCCCATGATGGCTTTCATGAGCGTGGACTTCCCGACGCCGTTCCTCCCGACGATGGTGACGATTTCTCCCTGGCCGATCTCGAGCGCGACCCCTTGGAGGATGTTGCCGTTCCCGTACCCGGCGTAGAGCCCGGAGATGTTGAGGACCGTTCCGTCCACGCCTACTGCTCCCCGAGGTAGATTCGCCTGACGTCCTGGTTGGTTTCGATCGCCCCGAGCGGCCCCTCCGCGATCACGCGGCCATAATGGAGGACCGTGACGTAGCGCGCGATCTGGCGGACGAACGTCATGTCATGCTCGACGACGAGGACCGTCGTGCCCTGGGCGTTCAATTGACGCACGAAGTCCGCGGTCAGCGCGGTCTCGTCGGGCGTCATGCCGGCCGTGGGCTCGTCCAGCAGCAGGAGATCGGGATTGGTTGCGAGCGCCAGGCAGATCTCGAGCCATTGCTGATGGCTGTGTGGCAGTTCACGCGCAGGGCGGTCGGTGTGCCGATCGAGCCCGAACGTCCTGAGCGCCCAGGCGAGCCGGTCCGCGGCGTGCCCGGGTTGCCCATCCGCCTGGCCGCGGAGGGCGAGCGCGACGAGGAGGTTCTGGGAGACGGACAGATCGCGATACACGCGTGTCGTCTGGAACTTCAGGCACACGCCTCGCAGCACGCGGCGGAACGGCGACAGCCGGGTGATGTCCTCGCCTTTGAAGACGATCCGGCCCGAGTCCGCCCGGTGGATGCCGGCAATGAGGCTGAACAGCGTCGATTTGCCGGCGCCGTTGGGCCCGATGAGGCAGCGCAGTTCCCCGCGCGGCACACTCAGATCGAGATGGTCGATGGCGCGGATGCCCCCGAACGACTTCGTCAACGCGACGGTGCGGAGGAGCGGCTCATCGTCCCGCCGTGTCTCTGCCGCGGTCATGCGATCTCGCTCTTCTCCCCGGCCTGAACCGGCTCTCGCGCGACACGACGCAGCATCCGGCGCGGACGCTGCCACGCCCGCGCCACGGAGACGATGATGCCGGCAGGGAAGAACAGCATGGTCGCCAGGAGGAGCGCGCCCATGGCGAGGAAGGCATACTGGCTTCCGGAGACCGCGAGGGAGTCTGCGAGCGCGCGCAGCGCCACCGTCGAGAGGAGGACCGCAAGCAGGCTCCGCCGCCCGCCCACCGCCGTCCAGATGACGGGGAGGGTCGCGGCCAGCAAGTCCATGTTGGACGGGTTCATGTAGTTGCCCCACGATGCGTACAGCACGCCGCTGAGCCCGGCCAGGGCCGCCGCCAGCGCGAACACCTGCACCTGGATGAAATCCACGTTGTGGCCGAGCATCCTCGTTCGTTCCGGGTCGTCGCGGACGGCGACGAGGATATGCCCGTACCCGGAGTTGACGAACAGGCGCAAACCGAGGTAGAGGAGCAGCGTGACGATCACGACGAGGTAGTAGAGGGCGGCGGAGGTCCCTCCGAATTCGACGGGCCCGACCTGTAGCGACGGGATGTTGGTCATGCCGTTGTACCCGCCGAGGAGCACCTGCCCGACTCGCCACTGGTATCCCGCCGTCTGCCCCAGGAACGTGGCCAGGATCAGCGTCAGCACCAGGCAGAGGAGGGGAACGATCCAGCCGCTGACCTGGCCGTAGAACAGAAAGTAGCCGAAGACGGACGCGGCCAGCGCTGCTGCGGCGATCGCCGCGGCAAACGCGATGACGGTACCGGCGGGTGTCCCCGCCAGGTTGCCCGCCACGATCCCGTAGACGTACCCCGCGATGCCGAAGAAGGCGCTCTGCCCGAAGCTGAGGATGCCCCCGTAGCCCCACAGGAGGCCGAGCCCGAGCGCCATGGGCACGTACAGCAGGAAGCTCGCGAGGCTCGATAGGCCGAACGACGACCCGGCCGCCGGATAGAGCAGCAGGCCGAGGGCGACAGCGACGAACACCGCCCAGAAGCCGGGCGACCGGCCCAGGTCTTGCGGGCCGTTGAGCGTGTCTCGCAGGGTGCGCCACCGCGTCGTCATGGTGCCACCGCCGCTGCGGCTATACGCCGGCGCTGCAGGTCTCGCCAGTAGCCGGAGAAGCCCCGTGGCAGAAACCGGATCACGACGAGGGCGGCGACGAGCAGCCCGATGCGGCCGACGAACGTCCCGGAGATGCTGGCGAGCGGCGTGGAGATCACGGAGAGCACGGCGGCACTGGTCAGCGCTCCCACGATCGGGTTGGCGCCGCCACCGACGACGACCGTGATGAACGCCACGTCCACGAATCCTGTGCCCATGAGCGGGACGATGGTCGTCGTGGGAGCGTAGAGCGCCCCCGTGAGCCCGGCGAGCGCCGACCCCGCCGCAAACGTCAACAGATAGATCCGGCGGACCCGGATGCCGAGGCAGGCGGCCATCTCCGCGTTCTGCATGGCGGCTCGCGTCTGCACGCCGATCCGGGTATGGTAGAGCAGCCACCACAACACCGCGACCGCGGCGATAGCGGTCCCGAACAGCATCAGGCGGTACCCGTCGAAGGACGACGACCCCAGCGTGACCGTCCACTGGGGGAAGGGAACCGCCGCCATCGACGGTCCAAAGACGATGAGGATGCCCTGGCTCAGGATGAGGCTCACGCCCCACGTGGCCACTAGCGCGCCGAGCTTGTCCTGGTAGAAGCGCCGGATCAGCACGCGTTCCAGAAACAGGCCGAAGAGCCCGACGCCGACCATGCTGACCAGGACGCAGGCGAGCAGCGGGAGGTGCGCCCAGTTGTACGAGAGCGCGGTCAGGTAGGCTCCCAGCATGATGAACTCGCCGTGCGCGAGGTTGATCAGGTCGATCACGCCGAGGATGATGATCAGTCCTAGCGCGGCGAGCAGCAGAAACGCCATCGTATCGGCGAACTGATAGAGGAGATTGGCGAGCACGAACAGGCTCATGCGATCACGTCTCCACGTCCTCCCCCTGCGCCACCGACGGCGCACCGCAGCCGCGATGGCGCAGGGAGACCTGATCCCTTACCACTACCGCTTCGTCGTCCGTTTGAAGAACGGATCGTCATCCGGTGTGTACTGCTTGAACTCCGCGTGCCGGACCAGGTTGACGCCGAGACGCCGGGTCCACCACGGCTCGATGTGGGGCCACTCGGTGAGGAACGTGATGTTGTGCTGCTCGTCGCAATGGGCCAGCCGGATGTAGTTGCTGAGGTGGTGCGTCGCGGGATCCATGAAGACCCACCCGGCGGGCGCCTCGACGCCGATGCCGGACTCGAGCGCCTCGATCACCGCGTCTTTATCGGTCGTCCCGGCGAGGCGGACGGCTTTGGCGTAGAGGTGCGTCGCGACGTACGCGCTGTGCCCCTCCATCGCCAGGTATGGCTCGTTGGGAAACATCTGTCGCCAGCGGCTGACGAACTTCCGGTTGCGGGCCGTCGGAATCTCCTCCATGTAGCTTGCAGTCACGTGGAATCGCGCCAGCGCCGGCGGCTTGAACCGCAGATGCTCGTAGCCCTGGGCGATGTTGATGCTCGACCCCATCGGGATTCTGACGCCGGCCGCGTTGGCCTGCGGGTAGTAGTTGGCGTGGTTCTGCCCGGTGATGTACATGACGAGCCAGTCCGGCTTGGCCCGCTGGATCCGCGCGATCGACGAGCTGAACTGGGTGACACTCAGCGGAATGAACTCCTGCCCGATGACCTGGCCGTGGAGAATCGGCGCCATGGCGCGCGTCCACGCCGCGCTGAGCTGGCCGAAGTTGTAATCGGCCGCGAGGATGTACATCCGCGGCCCATAATGCTCGATCATGTACTCCATCACGGGCAGGATCTGTTGCTCCGGCAGGGCGCCCGTGCAGAACGTGTACTTGTCGGCGACGCCCCCCTCGTACTGGTTATTGTACCAGTACAGCATTTTGTTCTGATCCATGATCGGGCGCAGCGCCTCGCGCTCCGCGCTGGCAAACCCGCCCATGATGACATCCACCCTGTCCTGGAGGATCAGCCGGCGGGCGAGCGACTGGAACTGCCGCAGATCGGACTGCGGATCGGGAGCGATCAGTTCGATCTTCCTGCCCAGCACCCCGTTATCTCCGGACTTGACCAGGTAGTCGTCCGCCTCGTCCCACACGACCTTGTCTTCCGACTCCGCGCTGCCGCGGCCGACGATGCTCGACCCTCGATTCAGGACCGGGTGCATCGTCGGCGGTTTGGACGCCACCTTCGCAAACACCCCAGGTCCCCCCGGGCCATCGGGCCCTCCGCCGAGCGTCCACCCCTCGTTGATCTCCTTGATGGCGAGCTGGGTCCCGTGCCACTTGTTGAGCCCGTAGATCGCGAAGTTGCCGGATCGATCCTCCAGTAGCCCGAACTTAATCGGCGACGGCTGAGCGCCGCGCACGATGTTGGGAACGGCAAATGACCGCCCGGCAATGCCGAGCGCCGCCCCGGTGGCGGTGGCTGTCTTGATGAAGCCCCGGCGCGTCAGCCGCGGCGAGCCCCGCTCGCTTTCCGACGTCTCGTTCCGCCCGGCGGCGCTGCCCGCTACATGGGATGACCTTTGACTATCGTCCACACCCGCACCCCCTACCGCCCGTATCGAGGACCGGCCTCTCGTGGCACAGCGCGAAAAGGCACATTTGTGATCATCCAGCATGCTTGTGCTGATTTTTCGCGGCCGTCCGCGGGACTCCCTCCCGACCGTCGCCCGCTGTTACCGTGTCCGTCGGGCCGGTACAGCGCTGGGCTGCCCGAGAGACGCCGCCGCGGCGTGGGGAGGTCCACCGGTCTCAAGGGTCGCACGGCAGCCACCCGGACATCGTGCGCGCGGGATGGCCTGAAGGTCTGGCTGGAACGCGCAGACGCGCAACGCCTGCCGTTTCGCAGAAGGGACTATCTCCTGACGCACATTCCGCACTTCCGGAAGACGATTTCGCCGAATTATTGGGCACCCAGAGGTAATGGTCGGGTAGCGAGGTGGCGCGCCGACTGGGGTAGGAGCAACCAGCCCAGCCACGGTTCCACCTCGCCCCCTATCAACCGGACAGTGGGGTTTCCCCAATCCGGCTGGAAGCAGAC
>CADDZI010000068.1 GCA_902812405.1 bacterium
ATGGTAGCCTCGCTGCGGATCGCTGACCGAGCCGCGGGTCAAAAAGGCGGCACGCACCACGGCGCGACGGCAGCAGCGGCGCGCGAGAGCGACCCGCGGCCGTCGCCCGGCTGCAAGTGGCCCGACGGCAATGCGCAAACGGGATCGGTCCGCGTTCTTCCGCGGCGCCGGCGGCGCGGCCGCCTGCGATTCCGCAACTGTCTGCCTCGCGCCCGGCGGCAGAAGGTGCGCCCTCAGCCCGGCGCGCCGTGCAGTGGCCAGGATCGCACGCGCGGCCGCAGCGTGCGTCACGCTCACGACGTACTGCGACTCGGCGCTGCGATCGCGGAGCGCACGGCCTTCCATCGCCAGCACCGCCACGAACGTGCGCGCGCAGCATGGGCGAAGCGCCCGCAGCGCCGCCGCCTCATCTTTGGCGTCGCGGGAAAACCCCATGCCGCCCTTAGATGCCGGCCGCCGCCAGCTCGTGGCGGACTTGACGGTAGAGCGCTTCTAGTGAACGCGCGACGGCCTCGATGGAAAAGGGCTCGGCGGCCTCGCGCGCGGCAAGCCGGCGGCGCTCGCGCTGGCCGGCACCTTCCGTGCCAACCCGCAGGAGCGCGGCGGCAAACGCATCCGGGTCCGCCGACACAAGGACGCCGGCCTCACCCGTGACGATCTCGCGCGTGACCGCACAGTCGACGGCGACGACCGGCAAGCCGTGCGCCATTGCTTCGACCAGCACAAGCCCCTGCGTTTCGGTGAGCGAAGAGAAGACGAAGACATCGGCGTTGCCGTAGAAGGCACCCAGCTTGTGCTGCTCGACGCGGCCCGCGAAAAAGACGCACCCCTCGCATCCCAGAGCGGCCACGCGTTCGGTCAGCTGTGCGCGGTACGGACCGTCTCCGACGATGACCAGGCGTGCGCCCGGCACAGCCCGCACAGCCCGCGCGAAGCCCTCCAGGAGAAAGTCCAAATTTTTCTCTTGACCCAGGCGGCCCACGAACAAAGCAACCGGGCCCGGCCGGGCCCGCGCGATCACCGCCGGCTCGGGCTGCGTGCCTCCGAACTGCTCGCGGTCGATGCCCCCGGGCAGCACCGCAAACGGCGCCGTCACTCCGTACGAGCGCAGCAATTCTGCGGTGTCGCGGGTCGGCGCGATGACGCGGTCGCAGCGGTTGCAAAATTCACGCGACAGCCACACGGTCTGCGGCCGGCTGATCTGGCGATGCACCGGCAGGTAGTGCAAGTAATCTTCAAACCGCGTGTGGTAGGTGAAGAAGAGCGGCACACCGCGGCGGCGGGCCTGATACGCTCCCAGGCACCCGATGAAGAAAAACGTGTGCGCGTGAACGACGTCGAAGGGAACGCTGGGCAGCGCGGTCACCAGCTTGGCGGGCAGCGGGAACGCCATGCGCAGGGACGGGTAGAACGGAAAGGCCGTCGACCGCAGGTGGAAGACGTCCGGGTGCTCCTCGTCTCCCTCGGGGTGCGCCGGTCCGACGATGATGACGCGGTGACCGCGACGGCGCAAAGCACGTGCGGTCGAGACGAGCGACGTCACGACGCCGTTGACCTCCGGCACGTAGGTGTCGGTGAACATGCCGATCGTGAGCGGCGCGTCGTGCGCCAGCGCGTCCTGCGCCCGTGCTTCCTGCGTGCTCATCGCCCTCTTAGTGCGGAGAATCGCCGAGAATGCTATACAGCTGCGTAGCGGTGTGCTTCGCGGAGCGGCCGGCCGGCACCGCTTCCACCCGGACGCGCAGCGTGCGGTGGACGTAGTGGAGCACGAGCTCATCGCCGACCTTCACCTCGTGCGAGGGCTTCACCGGCCGGCCGCCGCACGCGATGCGGCCCGCCGCGAGAGCGGCTTTGGCCTCGCCGCGCCGCTTGGCCAAACCCGCAACCTTAAGAAATTTGTCCAGCCTCACGCTTTTTGGCTTGCTCCCACAGCGCATCCAAGTCGGCCAGGCTGCGGTTGGCGAGGGCCCGCGAGCCGCCGCCCGCCATCTCCTCCATCGCCGCGAAGCGCCGCCGGAACTTGGCATTGGCGTGGCGCAATGCCGCTTCGGCATCCACGCCCAGTCGGCGCGCCAGGTTGACCAGCGAGAAGAGCACGTCGCCCAGCTCCTCCCGCACGCCCTCCTGACGTCCGGCCTCGAGTGCGCTCTTCCATTCCGCCAGCTCCTCGGTAATCTTGTCCAGGACGTCGCGCGCCTGCGACCAGTCAAAGCCCACCGTCTGCGCCTTCTCCTGCAGACGCTGGGCGTGGACGAGTGCCGGCAGCGAAGCCGGAACGCCGTCAAGCAGCGAGGCGCGCTCGCGGATGGAATCCTCTTGGGTTTTGAGCAACTCCCACGACTTCATTTGATCCTGTGCGGTGGCGATGCTGGTGTCGCCGAAGACGTGAGGGTGGCGGCGGATCAACTTGGCAGCCAGTGTCTGGATGACGTCCGCCACCGTGAAGAGCCCGCGCTCGGCGGCCAGCTGCGCGTGGAAGACGATCTGCAGCAAAAGGTCGCCCAACTCTTCCCGCAATTTGCGCGGATCGTTCTCATCGACCGCCTCGACGACTTCGTGCGCTTCTTCCAAAAGATAGGGCAAAAGCGAGGCGTGGGTTTGCTCGCGATCCCACGGGCAGCACGCACGCAACCGGGCCATGAGAGCGACGAGGTCCTCCCAGGTGTAAGGCGCCTCCGCGGCGGGTAGGGGGACGAGCGGCGCCGCGGCGGTGGCCGAAAGAGCAGACCGCGGCACGCCGGGGACAAGGCTGACCGCAATGCCCGCTGCGTCCAGCGCGCGCAACAACTGCGGCAGACCCGCCACGTCGAGCAGCGGGTGGCCCACAACGCCCAGTGCAGTATCCTGCTCCGCCAGACACGCGATGCCCTCGCGCACGGCGAACTCGACGCCGCGCAGGAACGGACCGCTGGCAAACGGAGCAGGCTCAGCCTTGATACCGTGGCCCCGCAGGTACTGAAGGAGCGCCGGGGGTGCATCGCAGGTGAACGTGCGCGGTGCGGCCCGCAGCGCCTCGAGTGCACCGAGAGTCAACAGCCGCTCGTCGCTCGGTCCCAAACCGACGATCGCCAGAGAAGACATGCCCGACACTTGGGCAGGCGCAAGCGCCGCGCCTTTGCCCCGCTTAGTGCGCCACAGCCGCAGGCTTTGGCTGCTCAGAGTTGGGCACGGACTGTGCCTGTGCCCCGATGGGGTGCGAGCCGCAGCACGACGCCGACTGGTCGACTCTGCCCGGGTGGCCGAACCCTTGACCCCTGTGCGCCGCTTAGTGCGAGGATGCGGGCGGCATCGACATGGCGGGCGCCGGCGTCGGGAAGAGCGGGTTGAAGCGCTGGTCGTAGACTTGGATGTTCGCCTTGTCGCGCAGGTTTTGCACGAACGGCCCGCTCAGCGCGGCCTCCTGCTGCCCCAAGAGCATGTCGCGAATCTTGGGCGTCGCTTCGGCCAGCGACATCTGGTGCGGCGGTCGCTTGCCCAGCACCTGAATGATGTGCCAGCCAAACGGCGTCTGGACGGGCTGGCTGATCTGCCCCACGCCGAGCGAGAAGGCGACGTCCGCGAACGGCTTCACCATCTGGGTCTGCGTGAACCAGCCAAGATCTCCGCCCTTGTCCTTGCTGCCGGGGTCGGTTGAGTACTGCTTGGCAAGCGCCGCGAAGTCGGCACCCTTGCGCAATTGCGCTTCGATCGCCTCGGCCTGCGCCTTGGTCTTCACCAAGATGTGGCGTGCGTGGACCTGGGCCGGCGTTGCAAAGAGCGACTTATTCTTATTGTAGAAGTCGGCGATCTGGGCCGGGGTGATCGTGATCTCCTTATCCACCGCTTCCTTGACGATGAGCTGACCGCGCTCGATGTTGCGGACGTCATCCATCGTCAGGCCCTGCTGTTGCAGGATCTGGTTGAACTGACCGGGCGGGAAGCGCTGTTCGAGTTGGTTGATCTGGTTTTGGATCTGTTCGTCGGTCGGGTTGATGCCCTGCTGCTTGCCGTACTGCAAAATGATGTCTTGCTCGGCCATCTGCTGCAGCAGGGGCCGGCCCGCCTGCGCTTCCAGGCGTGCGTCCAGCTCGCCCTTGGTGATCTTCTGCCCGTTGACCGAGACGAGCGTGCGGTCCTCACTGCTGCACCCGGCGAGAACCGGCAGCAGGCACGCCGCCGCCACGGTCATCGCCGCGGCCCATCTGCGAAAAATCATTCTTACTCCTTTACGTGTGGGCGTCGCCGCTGGCGCGCCCGGTCAGCTCCGCGAGTCTCCGTCCGGCACCTCCCGTCGCCAGCCCGTCCGCGCGGCGCCCTAGAGGGCGGCGAGGATGTCGCGCACCACCGATAGCCGGTCGCGGCCTCGCGCCTCGGAGAGGCCGGCGATGATGGCGTCGCGGGTGAACCGGAAGTCTCCCCCGGTGAGGGCTGTCAGGGTGGGGAGGGCTTGCTCGGACAATGAAAACCTGGGCCCGATATCGAGGGTCAGGCGTCGCTGTTCGAGCGCGACTTTTTGCACTCCTTTGGCGGCTGCGACGACGCGCAGGCGCGTCAGGTCGAAGAGCGCAGCGGCCGGCGGGGGAAGGGGACCGAAACGGTCGCGGACCTCCTCCGCCAACCGGTCCACCTCCTCGAGCGTCCGTGCCGCCGCCAGACGCTGGTACAGCGAGACCTTCTGGGCGCCGCTCTTAACGTACTCCGCGGGCAGGTAGGCACTGACGCGCAGGTCGATCGCAGGCGGTGATTCGTCGGCTGCAGCCACCGCCGGCCGGCCGCGCAGCGCGGCAACCGCTTCCTGAAGAATCTCGCAGTACGTATCGAAGCCGACGGCGGCAATGAAACCGCTCTGCTGCGGCCCCAGCAGGTTGCCCGCGCCGCGAATTTCCAGATCGCGCATTGCCAGCTGCAAGCCTGAACCGAGGTGCGCAAACTCACGGATGGCTTCCAGCCGGGCGCGTGCGACGTCGCTCAGCGCGCGGTGCGGCTGGTACAGGAAGTACGCGTAGGCCTGATGCGCGGCCCGTCCCACGCGGCCTCGCAGCTGGTAGAGTTGCGCCAGGCCGAAACGATCCGCGTTGGTGACGATGATCGTATTGACGTTGGGAATATCCAGGCCGTTCTCGATGATCGTCGTCGATACCAAGACGTCGACCTCGCCCTCGACGAAGGCCAGCATGATGCGCTCCAGGTCGTGGATCGGCATCTGCCCGTGGGCGACGGCGATGCGCGCCCGCGGGACCAGCCTGCCGATGGCGGCGGCCACCGCCGCAATGCTCTCGATCCGGTTGTGGACCACGTACACCTGACCGCCGCGGTCCAGCTCCTGACGGATGGCACGCTCGATGAGGGCGTCGCTGCTCGGTGCGACGAGCGTCTTGATCGCCATGCGGTTGGGGGGCGGCGTCTGGATGAGCGACAAATCCCGGACGCCGGCGAGCGCCATGTGCATCGTGCGGGGAATGGGCGTTGCGGACAGCGTCAGCACGTCGACCGAGCGGCGCAGCTCCTTGAGCCGTTCCTTGTGCATGACGCCGAAGCGCTGCTCCTCATCGACGATCACCAACCCCAAGTTCTTGAAGCCGACGTCCTTCTGGAGGAGGCGGTGCGTGCCGATGACGAGGTCGACGCTGCCGTCGGCCAGACCGCGAAGAGTTGCCTTCTGCTCGGCCCGCGAGCGGAAGCGCGAGAGCAGTTCGATGCGCACCGGATACGGGGCATAGCGCTCGGAAAACGTCCGAAAGTGTTGGGCGGCCAGCACGGTGGTCGGCGCCAGGAGAGCGACCTGCTTGCGATCGAGGATCGCCTTGAACGCGGCGCGGACGGCGACCTCGGTCTTGCCGTAGCCGACGTCGCCGCAGATGAGGCGGTCCATGGGCCGCGGCGCTTCCATGTCGTCTTTGACCGCGCGGATGGCGGCGGCCTGATCGGGCGTCTCGTCGTAGGGGAAGGCTTCTTCGAGCTCCGCCTGCCAGGGCGCATCCGGCGCAAAGGCGTGCCCGGTGGCCAGCTCGCGGGCGGCATAGAGTTCGACCAGACCCGAAGCGATCTGCTCGACGGCCTCGCGGACGCGGGATCGCGTGCGCGCCCAATCGCTGCCGCCCATTTTGGATAAGCGCGGGGCGACGCCGTCGGCCGCCGCATACTTGCGGACCAAATGCATCTGATCGACCGGCACGTAGAGGCGGTCGGAACCGGCATAGCGCAGCAGCATGAAGTCGCGGCCGACGTCCTCGACGAGGAGGTGCTCCAAGCCCGCGTATTGCCCGATGCCGTGGTGGGCGTGGACGACGTAGTCGCCGGGCGTGAGGTCGGAAAGACTGACAGGCACTCCGTCTGCGGCGGCGCGGCGGCGCTGGCGGCGTGCCGGGTGACCGTACAGCTCTTTGTCGGTGATGACGTGCAGACCAAACGTGGGAAGCGAAAATCCGCCGTCCAGTGCGCCGTCGGCGCAGAAGATGGCGGCGCGTGCAGGTGGCAGCGCGAGGCGGCGCGGCACGGATGTGGGCGCGAGATCGTGCTCACTCAGGACTTCGGCGATGCGCCGGTGAGAGGGCGACACGATAGCCACGGCGCTTCCTGACGCCCTCGCGAAGCGCACGAAGTCAATGAAGCGCTCCATGTTGCGGCCAAACGCGGGCGCGGGTTGCGCCTCGAGTTGCAGGCGCACGGCCTGCGGTACGCCGTTTTCGGGGGTGTCGGGTGCGGAGATACTTGCCGGCCGGGCTGCGCGTGCGGGCTCGGGCGGCGATGCCGAGGGCGCGGAACCGCCTTCCTCGTCTGCTTCCTCATCTTCGGTATCTGCGGCATCGGCGTCGGCCACGCTCGTCGCCTCGCCGGCCGCCTGGAGGCTGCGCTCGACCGCTTCGATCATCGCAGTGTCCTCGAGGATGACGGGCGTGCCGGGCGCAAAATCCGAAAGCCGGCCGCGCAAGCCGTCCGGCGGTTCGAGCGACTCCTCCGACCAGGGTACAATGCGCACCTCGGGTTCGGAGCGCAGAGAACGCTGACTGGTGATGGAGAAGGTGCGAATCTCCTCCAGCCGGTCGCCCACGAATTCGAGACGTACGGGCAGTTCGGCCGTCGCAGGATAGATGTCCACGATGCCTCCCCGGACGGCGTACTCGCCGGCCGTGCCCACGACGTCCACGCGTTCGTAGCCCACGCGCGCAAGACGTGCCAGCAACTCCTCCCACGCGTACTCGCGCCCGGTGACGAGATGGAACGTCGCTTCCGCGAACGTCTCACGGGTGAGGAGCGGTTGGCGGGCCGCGGCTTGCGGAACGCAGTAGACGCCCGCCACGCCGCGCGCGAGCGCATCCAGAAACGCGAGACGTTCGGATCGATCGAGCGGGTTGATCAGGGCGTTGGTGTGCTCGTCGCGCGGCCGCAGCACGTGAATGGCGGCGCCTAGGTCGCCCAGGAAGTACGCGCAGTCGTTGGCAAGACGGTCGGCGCCGTCCGGGGTAGCCGTGCGCACGAGCAGCGGGCCGCCGGCGAGGGTCCACAGGGCAGAGACGAGAGCGGGCCGCGCTGCAGGTGCGATCTCGCCCAGGTCGAGGCAGACGCCGTCGCGGATGAGGTGGGCGGCGCGCTCCAGCGGCGCGGTCGCGCGCAACGACCGGATGAGGCAGGCGGCAAGCGAGTCGGGCATGGTGCGTTCTACAACGTCATGATGATTGCGTGGCCCGCGCGCAGGCGCGGTTCCAAGCAGCGAGTGGCCGGATCGCGCGCGACCCGGCCTGTGATGGGTTTTCGTAGCATGTGGTTTTTTGACTGCGGAATCTCTTCCTCTTATTTTACTTACTGTCGTAG
>CADDZI010000069.1 GCA_902812405.1 bacterium
TTGGGGGTGGTCGCGTCGTGGGATTGGCCTGCGGGGTGTACGCAGTGCGGCCTCTGTAGCGGCTGCCATCGGACGGACCAATGCCGGCCTCTCTAGCGGCCGCGCACGCAGACCAAGGCCGGGCTCTATAGCGGCCGCGCAAGCGCGGCCGATGGAACGCGCCGCCTGGGCACGCGGCAAGGCCTTACGTTCTTTCGGTCGCGCAAGCGCGACCGCTACGATTCTCACGTGCCGTCAGTCGCGCAAGCGCGACCGCTACGATTCTGGCGTGCCGTGGGTCGCGCAAGTGCGACGGTCGGCCAAGGCCGACCGCTACGCGTTTCTGCCGGGCGTGGTGCGCGCAGGCGACGGGGCTCCAGACGGGGCTCTGAGAGCCTGCGAAGCCACGGAGGGCGAGAGCACGCGCGAAGTAGAGCGGCGATCTTCTGCCGGAAGCAAAAGACGACGCGTCCCCGTAATGGAGCCCCGGCGATGCGTGCAGTGTCCTACTCGTTACGTTCTTTCGGTCGCGCAAGCGCGACCGCTACGATTCTCACGCTCTGTCGGTCGCGCAAGCGCGACGGCGACCGGCGGGGGCCCGGGGCTGCGGGTGTTAGGTCAGGACGTTATTGCTTGCGCTGGGCTGCCAATCGTCGATTAGGGCCAGCTGGCGGTTGAGGAACGCACGCAGGTCGTGTTTGACGGCGACGGTCTTGTCGGTGACACGTTGCAGCTCTGCCTTCGCCTCCGCGATCTGCTGCCGCAAGGCCTTGAGTTCATCCTCCATCTCCAGCTTGGCCCGCTGCTTGATCAGATCCACTTCCTTGTGGGCGGAGGCCTTGAGTTCGTCGGCCGTGCGCTGGGCCAGTACGAGCGTGCTGCGCAGACTATCCTCCATGGCCTTGAAGTGCGATACCTTCTCCTGCAGCTCGGCAATCTGCGCCTCCAACCGGGTTCGCTCTTCGATGTCGGCCTCCAACTGCTCGATGATCTCGTCCAGGAATTGATCGACTTCCTCGCGCGCGTAGCCCTGGATCGCCTTTTTGAACTCTTTGTGCTGGACGTCGACCGGAGTTATTTTGGCGGCCATGCCATCGCCTCTCTAGTACCCCTCGTAGCCCGCAGCCGGAGCCATCGGGGTTTCGTGCGCCGTGATCGGCACGTTGGCCGGCACGAACAAGTAGATGCTCTCGCCCAGCCGCTGCATCTTGCCGTCGACCGTGTAGACGACGCCGCTGAGAAAGTCCACGATGCGCTGACTTAAAGCCCGGTCGGCACCCACAAGATTGATGATGACGTGGCGCGCCGCGCGCAGATTATCTGCGATCTCGGTGACCTCGTCGAAGCGCCGCGGATGAAAGATCGAGACGCCCCGGCAGCGTCCGGACTTGTTCTCGGGGAAGAGCAGAACGTTGCGCCGCGGCTGCTCCTCTCCCTCCGGTTCGTCGAACTCGTCGTCGACGTCGGTGCCGACGAAGAAATCCTTGACCTTCGACCACATGCCCATAGCACCGTCTCCTTCCGCTGGACCGGACGTTCGCGCCGCAGCGGACCGATGCCTACGCCGACGGGCGCGGCCCGAAGAGCGCGCTCCCGATACGCAGCATGGTCGCACCGTGGGCGAGTGCCGTTTCGAGGTCGCCGCTCATGCCCATCGACAGCACCGCAACCTGCGGTTGACGCGCGGCAAGATCGGCGAAGAGTGCGCCGACCGCCGCAAAGGAGCGCTCCGTCTCCTCGGGCCGGCGAGGTCCGACGGCCATCAACCCCCGCAGCCGCAGATGCGGCAAAGCCGCGACGCCGGCAGCCACGGCTGCCAGGTCTTCGGGTGCCACGCCCTGGCGCCCGTCGCGGTTGACGTTCACCTGGATGAAGACATCCAACGTCTTGCCCACCGCCCCGGCCGCGGCAGCCAAGGCCTCCGCCAGCGGCAGGTCGCACACGGATTGGACGACGTCGAACGCCTCGCCAATCCGGCGCAGCTTGTTGCGCTGTAGGCGTCCGATGAAATGACGTCGCGCTCCGGCCGGCCAGGCAACCTGCCGAAACTTCGCCAGCGCCTCCTGCACGTAATTTTCGCCGATGTCGCGCAATCCAGCAGCCAGTGCGGCCTCGATCGCGGCCGCCCCAAAACCCTTGGTTACCGCAACGATCGTCACGCCGGCCGGATCGCGCCCTGCACGGCGACAGGCCGCGTCAATCCGTCCCCGCAGGGCGGCAAGCGCGCGCTCAACGTCGGTGTACGAAGGAGCTCCACTCATGGTTCGGTCGCCGCCAGCCCGCCCAGACGACTCAGCTGCTCCTCCCGCCAGGTCCAAAACCGGCGGTCGAGAATAGCCGCGCGAGCCTCGCCCGCGAGCGCCACCAACATCGCGATGTTGTGGACGCTGACGGCGCGGGGCGCGAGGAGTTCGCCCGCCCGGAAGAGGTGGGCGAGGTAGGCCCGCGAGTACGTTCGACAGGTCACGCACGAACAGCTCGCGTCCAGCGGGCGGAGGTCGCGCGCGTAGGACGCATTGCGCAAGTTGAGTCGGCCGCTGCGGGTGAGGACCAGGGCATGGCGCGCGCAGCGGGTCGGATAGACGCAATCGAAGAGGTCCATGCCGCGGGCAATGGCTTCGATGACGTCTTCCGGCGTTCCGACGCCCATCAAGTAGCGCGGCTTGTGGGTCGGCAGCTCGGCCGCCGTCACTGTCAGCATGGCCAGCCCAACGCGACGTTCTTCGCCCACCCACAGTCCGCCGACGGCGTAGCCGGGGAAATCCAGCCCGGCCAGCGCTTGGGCCTGCGCGCGGCGCAGGTGTTCGAACGTACCTCCCTGGACGATGGCAAACGTCAACTGATCGGAGCGCGTGATGGCCTCGCGTGCGCGCTGTGCCCAGCGCAGGGTCCGTGCCGCAGCTTCTTCGGCCAGCGCGGCATCCGCATCGCCGGCGACGACGTGATCGAGCACCATGGCGATGTCGCTGCCGAGCTGTTCCTGGAGCGCGACGACCGACTCCGGTGTAAAGGTGTGACGGCTTCCATCCAAGTGCGAGGCGAAGTGGTACCCCTCATCGTCGATGCGAGCCAGCCGGGAAAGCGAAAAAATTTGAAAGCCCCCGCTGTCGGTGAGGATGCTTGCGGGCCAGGCCATGAATCGGTGCAGACCACCCGCGGCGGCGATGACCTCGGCGCCGGGCCGCAGGTACAGGTGGTAGGCGTTGGCGAGCAACACGCGGACGCCGCACGCCAGGAGTTCATCCGGCGCCACCCCCTTCACGGACGCCTGGGTGCCCACCGGCATGAAGGCCGGCGTCGGTACTTCGCCATGCGCGGTACGCAAGACACCCGCGCGGGCGTGGCGATCATCGGCAAGCAGGCTGAAGGCGCTCATGGAGCGCCACCTGCGCGGAGGCGCTCAACGAGCTGGCGAAAGTCCTCGGGCCAGGGTGACGTAAAGTGCAGGAGCTTGCCGGTGTCGGGATGCCGGAACTCGAGTTCGGCCGCGTGGAGCGCCTGACGCGGCATCCGGCTCACCCTTGCGGGATCGCCATAGGTTGCATCGCCGACGATGGGGTGCCCGATGGCCGCACAGTGCACGCGTATCTGATGCGTGCGGCCGGTCTCCAGCTCCACCCGCAAGAGCGCAGCGACGCCGTCGGCTGGGGCTGGGGCGCCTGCTGCACGATCCGCGACCGCCATGCGAGCGCCGGCATCCAGGGCGCCTGCAGTGTGCGCGGCGGCGGCCCTCGCCGGGGGTGACTGCGAGTGCGTGAAAGCCTCCATGACGCGATACCGAGTCACCGCGCGACGGCCATCCTCTCGCACGGCGAACATGAGCCGGTTGCGCGGATCCCGCCCCAAGGGGGCGTCGATGACGCCGTGCGGCGGCGTCGGGACACCCCACACGACCGCATCGTAGGCGCGGCGGACGCGGCGCGCACCCACCGCAGCACCCAGCACCCGCAGGGCGCGCTCGGTTTTTGCGACGACGAGCAGCCCGGAAGTGTCTTTGTCGAGGCGGTGCACGAGGCCCGGGCGACGCACACCGTTGATCGCAGGCAGATCCGGGAAACGCGCTAGCAGCGCATTGACGAGCGTGCCATGCCACACACCGCGCGCCGGGTGCGTCACCATCCCGGCCGGTTTGTCCACGACGCAGAATTCGGCTTCATCGTGAATGATCCGCAAGGGAATGTCTTCCGGCTCGATTGTCGCAGGGCGTGGCGGCGGTGCGGTAACCAGGATCGTACTGCCGGCCGGCACCGCATGCGATGGCTTGGCCTGACGGCCGTCCACCAGGACGTGGCCGCTGCGAATGAGAGCCGCACTTGCGCTGCGCGACAGCGAGAGGGCCCGTGCGACAACCACATCCAGCCGCCGGCCTTCTTCGTCCGGTGGCACACGGATGACGAGCGGCTGGGTCATGCGGGGCTGGAGCCGCCGCTTTGCCCGCGGAGCGCACGGTCGGCGGATGCCGGGTCCTCGTGCGGGTTGGGGTCTGAGGTCCCGAAGGCAACGCCGTCGAACGAGGCTGCGCTGACGGGTGGGCCGGTCTCGTCGCGGCCATCCGCGTTCGACGATCCAGCCGGCGGGCGAGCGCGTTGCGCCGTGTGCCGTCGCTCGGCAACCAGCATGTGGAGCAGCAGCAGGCAAACGCCGATCGTGATGGCCGAGTCGGCGACATTGAACACCGGCCACACGCGCAGATCGAGGAAATCGCGCACGTATCCAAAGCGCAGGCGATCGACGATGTTGCCGATGGCGCCGCCGAAGATGAGCGCAAACGCAACGTGGACGATCGTCGATGCGTTCTCCCGCCGGTACCACACGTAAAACGATGCCAGCACGACCGACGCCACGCCGGCTAAGAGGAGCGGGTGGCTGCCGAACAGTCCGAAAGCCCCGTGGTAGTTCTGGACGTACGTCAGGTAGAGCACATGCGGAATGAGGATTCGGCTTTCGCCCGGCAAAAACGTTGCGGCAACCCACCCCTTGGTGACGTCGTCGAGGACGACCACGGCGAGGATGACCATCGTGATGAGAGCGGCGCGCATTGGTTTACGGCGTCCGCGGCGGGGTCTGTTGCAAGAGGCGCACGAAGTGCTGCACGAACTCGCTGACTCCCGGCAGATGCGTGGCGATGATGCGCTGGGCAACCGCTAGGATGAGCGACACGAGCAGGGTAGCGCCGAGGATCGTGCCCAGGCCCCGAGCCAGACCCGCCAGGAAGTTGATCCACAGCAGCCGTCCGGGCCGTTGTAAGAGGCCGATGTAGTCGCCCAGATTCATCCGCTCGACGAGACGCACGAGACGGTCGATTTCGCGCGCCAGCGCCCGCTCGGGCCTGCTGTGGGCTTCGTCTCCCGTCCTCTCATCGGAGGCGGGCGGTCCGGGCTGCGGTGTCACTAGCGGACCGTTTCTTCCACCATGGAGCGCACGACGGCGACGTCATGCTGGGCCGCACGCAGGACGCGGACGACGAGCGAATCGTCGCCGCGATGGATGTCCAAGCCCACGAACAGACCGGCCAGGATGAAGGCGATGGCGCCGACGGCCGCTCCGCCGGCCAGGTTGCTGACAAAGACGGCCCACGGCGTGCGCCAGTAGCGCGCGGCGCCGGGCACGCCGAGCCGAACGATCGTTCGTCGCAATGTCCGTAGAGCAAAAGCAGCCTCTTGCGCCCGGCGTGCGGCGTCGCCGTCGCGGCCACTCGTACGCCCGGGAGCGCTCGCCGGCGGAGATGCATCTCGGCGTACCCCGTTAGCGCCAGGTTCGTTCACGCCGGGGTCGGGCTTTCCGTGCGCCGTTCGTACGACGCAATGAGGCTCTCAATGCTCTGGCCGGTCAAGTAGCTGATGTACACCGGCACGAGCGGCAGCACGCACGGAGAGATGAACGACACAAG
This sequence comes from bacterium, assembly GCA_902812405.1. Taxonomy (GTDB): domain Bacteria; phylum Vulcanimicrobiota; class Vulcanimicrobiia; order Eremiobacterales; family Eremiobacteraceae; genus CADDZI01. The sequence continues at coordinate 5,870 of CADDZI010000069.1, forward strand.
GCCCGCGATAAACGCCGCGCCGGCGGTCACCGCGCCCGAGGCTTCGGGGCCCGTGCCGACATTCGCCAGCGATGGGAACGTCGCGTAGAGCCAGCCCGTGAAGCGCAGGAAGGAATTGGTGACCAAAATGAGTCCCATGCCGATGACGAGCAGGCCGGCGACAAACTCGATCGCCCGCAGGTAGCGCTTGATGCGATTGAGGGCCGGCAACACGTACTGCAGGGCAACGGCGGCCGCTAAGAGCGGCAGCGACAGGCCCAACGAGTAGATGAAGAGCAAGGCCACGCCCTGGCCGACGGTTGCGGCCTGACTGGCATACGCCAAAACGGCGGCCAGAATGGGGCCGATGCAGGGTGACCATCCGGCGGCGAAACCGATGCCGACGAAGAACGACGCCAGGTACGTTCCCCGTGATCCCCCGATGCGCACGCGCTTGTCCATAGCTAAAAACGGCAGGCGGAACAGGCCCAGCATGTTCAGTCCCAGAACGATGACGACCAGTCCGAAGACACGCGTGATGAGCTCGCGGTAGGCGGCGAAGAGCGACCCGAGAGCGCTGGCCGTCGCCCCGGCCGCGATGAACACCAGCGTAAACCCGGCGATGAAGACGAGCGAGTGCAAAATGACGTTGCGCCTCACGGTCATACCTGTCGGCACGCCCCGTGGTGCGGAGTCCCCGGCAAGGGTCGCCGATGTGTGATCTGGCTTTCGCGCTTGCCTCGCACGGTCACTGGTTTACGTATCCTTCCATTAACCCGGTGGCCTTCCACGCGGGGCCGCTGGCCATCCGCTGGTACGGTCTGAGTTACCTTTTCGGCGCCGTTCTCGTGTACCTCCAACTGCAGAGCCGGCGTAGCCGGGAACGCACGCAGCTGACGGTCGAACAGGCGCAGGAGCTCATCGTGTATGCGATGCTGGGCGTCATCATCGGCGGACGGGTCGTGTTCCTCATTGCCGACATGCTGACACCGGTCAGCGCGGGCGGGCATCCCGCCTCGTACTATGCGCAGAACCCGCTCGAGATCATCGCCATCTGGCACGGTGGGATGGCGTTCCACGGTGGGTTCGCGGGAGCCATCCTCGGGACGTGGCTCTTTGTGCGGCGCGCGAAGATCCCGTTCTTCCGGCTGGCCGACGAGATGGTGCTCTGGGTGCCGCTGGCCATCGCCACGACGCGCTGCGTCAACTTCATCAACGACGAGCTCCCTGGCCGCCTGACGACCTCGCCGATCGGCATTCATTTCCCCAATTTCGACGGTTATCGCTATCCATCTCAATTGTTTGAAGCAGCCGGCATGCTGGCCTTCGTTTTGCCCATCGTCTGGCTCGTGCACGCCTGGCGTAACCGCCGCGATGGCGCGGTGTTTTGGTCTTTCGTCGCCGCATACGGCCTCGCGAGAACGATCGTCGAATTCTACCGGGAACCGGGCATTGTTTTTTTGGGATTGACCGCGGCCCAGTACTTGACGCTGGCCATGCTCGTGTTGGGTGTCGTCATGGTGTGGCGCGTGCAGCGTGCGCCGGTCAGGCCGGTGCGCACGAGCGCCACCGGCCGGGTCATCACGTAGCTTCTGCCAGCGCGACGTATCGCGGTAAGCGTAGCGGTTGCGCTTGCGCGACCGAGAGAACGTAAAACCTTCTGCGTGCGCGACAAAATCACGTCCGATACGCGTAGCGGTCGCGCTTGCGCGACCAAGAGAACGTAATGCCTTGCCGCATACCAAGGCGCAGGGTTCTATCGGCCGCGCAAGCGCGGCCGCTACAGAAAACCATGACCGGGCCCCCTTCGGCCGCGCAAGCGCGGTCGCTACAGATAAATCGGCAGGGCCGCTACAGATAAATCGGCGCGGCCGCGACGGAGCACGTCTACCCCCGAACCGGGGA
>CADDZI010000070.1 GCA_902812405.1 bacterium
GGTCGGCTCAAGCCGACCGCTACAACACAGATGAGCCGACCGCTACAACACCCTTGGGCGAAGAGGGCGTAAGAGGGCGCAGGACCAAAGCAGGCTCCCCATGGCCAAGCGGGCTTTGATCACTGGTATTACAGGCCAGGACGGATCATATCTGGCCGAGTTTTTGCTCAATCGGGGATACGAGGTCTTCGGCATGACCCGCCGCTCGAGCACCAACTCCTTCGACCGCATCTCGCATATCATCGATCGCATCACGCTGCTCTCGGGCGACCTCTTGGACGAGCATTCTCTGGCTACCGCGATCCGCGAGTCGCAGCCGGACGAGATCTACAATCTGGCCGCTCAGAGCTTCGTCCCGACATCCTGGGCGCAACCCGTCCTCACCGCCGAGTTCACCGCGGTGGGCGTCAGCCGCCTCCTGGAGGCGATGCGCGCGGTCAAACCGGACGCGCGTTTCTACCAGGCGTCGAGCAGCGAGATGTTCGGCAAAGTCCAGGAGACGCCGCAAACCGAACGCACCCCTTTTTATCCACGCAGCCCGTACGGCGTCTCCAAGGTCTTCGGCCACTGGATCACCGTGAACTACCGCGAGTCGTACGGGCTCTTCGCATGCTCGGGCATCCTCTTCAACCATGAAAGCGAGCGCCGGGGCCTGGAGTTCGTGTCGCGCAAGGTCACGGACGGTGCGGCCCGCATCAAACTCGGCCGGGCCACCCGTCTGGCGCTCGGCAACCTGGATGCCCAGCGCGATTGGGGCTACGCCCCGGACTACGTCCGCGCCATGTGGCTGATGTTGCAGCACGAGACGCCGGATGATTACGTCGTCGCCACCGGTGTGACGCGCACCGTGCGCGAGCTGGTGGCGGTTGCCTTCGAGCACGTCGGCTTGAACTGGGAGAAGTACGTGGACGTCGATCCCAAGCTCATCCGGCCGGCCGAAGTAGACGTCTTGGTGGGGGACGCCAGCAAGGCCCGACGGGTTCTGGGCTGGCAGCCCACCGTCTCCTTCGAAGCGATGATCGGCAAGATGGTCGAGGCCGATCTGGCGCGCTACACTCGCAACGGGCCTTGATGCGGGCGCTCGTCACCGGCGCGGACGGCTTTGTCGGCCAGTGGCTGGTGCGGCGCCTTCTGACCGACGGCGTGCCGGTGAGCGGCGTCATCCGCTCCGCCGAACCCGCTCTGGTGACGCTGGACGCCGCATCAGCGCGTGCGGTTGCCTGGCACCGCTGCGATCTCACCGATGCGACCGCGGTCCGCGAGGTCGTCCACAAGACCCGGCCCGAGGCCGTCTTTCATTTGGCCGCGCAATCTTCCGTGCCGGATAGCTTGAGCGATCCGCTGCGTACGTTTTCGATCAACGTCATGGGTTTGGCCCACCTGCTCGAGGCGATCCGCCGGCATGCGCCCGACTGTCTTGTGCTCGCGGTCGGCTCGGCCGATGCCTACGGAGCCGTCAGGCCAGACGACCTGCCGCTTCGCGAGGACGATCCCTTGCGGCCAGTCAGCCCGTATGCCGCCTCCAAGGCCGCCGCCGAGAGCATTGCGCTCCAATACGCGCGCGCCGGCATGGCGCGTGTCGTTGCCGTCCGGCCTTTCAACCACACCGGACCCGGCCAAAGTACCGCCTTCGCCATTGCATCCTTCGCCCAGCAGACAGCCGCAATCAAACGAGCCTCGCGTGGGGGAACCCTGTCGTCCGGCGCCTCCCCGGCCACGCTGCGCGTCGGGGATCTGTCGCCGCGTCGCGATATCTGCGATGTGCGAGACGTCGTTGACGCCTACGTCCGGCTGGCCCACAAAGGCATCGTCGGCCGGGTCTACAACGTTTGCCGCGGCGCCGACACAAGCATGCGGGAGGTTGTCGATCTGTTGCTGCGTCTGGCGGGCATCGAGGCTCGCATCGAAGTCGAACCCGACCGGTTGCGGCCAGTTGAAACGCCGGTCTTGCGGGGCGACCCATCTCTCATCATGCAGGACGCCGGCTGGCGGGCGGCCACGCCTCTCGAGCGCACGCTCGTGGACATGTTGGAGTTCTACGGCGCGTGAGGCAGAGTCAACCCGCCCGCCGTGAGGAATACCCGGACGGCGAGCGAGATGTCCGAACCTGGGTCTTCAAGCACCGCGGCCTACTGCTTGTTCCGGTTGCCCTGATTTTGGTTGTCTGGGGGCGCCCGTCGCTGCGCAGCGCCGTCATCGGCCTCAGCGTGGCGCTTATCGGCGAGGCTATCCGCATGTGGGCGGTGGGCTATGCGGGCACAACCACGCGCGCCGACGCCGTAACCGCCCCGCAGCTCGTCACGGCCGGACCGTACGCCTACGTTCGCAACCCTCTGTACATCGGCAACGCTCTCATCGCGCTGGGTTTCTGGCTGGCCTTCTCCGGCGATGTGCCGGCGGCTACGTCCCTCCTCATGTTCGTCGTGGTTGCCGCCATTGTCACGGCGGTCTACGCGACGATCATTCCCTTGGAGGAGGACTACCTGGCACGAACTTTTGGCGACACCTACGAATTCTACCGGCGCCGCGTACCGAGGATCGTGCCTCTGCAAAGGCCGCTCGCCTTGCACGAGCGGCAGGGCAGCTGGGATGCCCGGGTGATCTGGCGCGCTGAAATCATCACGATTGCGTACTTCGTCGTGATGGCGGGCGTCATCGGAATCCGGCTGTGGCTTTGGCCCGCAAAGTGAGCGGCGGGCATGCGAAGGCACGTGCTGGAGGGCCGCATCCACCCCTCCCGGGACAAACTGGCTGAAAAATCTCACTTCCCCAAAGAATCCCGCTATGAGGGACAAAGTCATAAGGGCCTGCGAACAGGCGTTGTCTTGAAGGGTCTGCTTTGGGGGTGCTATCCTTGCGTTGGCGGTTTGACCTCGACGCATAGGCGACCGGTTCTGCGGAGATCCGGCGTGCGCCGCCGCCGGGATGACCGGCTCGCACCAATGGCATCGAGTGCCGCGAGCAAGGCGTCAAACTAGGGAATATCGAGGTCAACCGCTCTTCACAAGGCCGCCGCCACGGGCGGCCTCTTTTTTTCTAACGTAGCATCTACTCGGCGGCCCTGGAGGGGACCGTCTTGGGTCCTCACGGAACCTTGACCCGCCATGCGCATCCTCGTGATCGGCGCCGGGCAGATGGGGAGCGGTATCGCTCAGGTCTGTGCGGCGCACGGACACACCGTGCTGCTCAACGACGTGGACGCGGCAGCCATCGAGCGCGGCCGCCAGGCCATCGCACGCAATCTGGCGCGCCAGGTCGAGAAAGGCCGCCTGACGGCCGCCGAGGCACAGGTCATCCAAGCGCGCATCGGTCCGCAGCTCTTGCTGTCGCGTGGGCTGGAGGCGGATATCGCCATCGAGGCCGCAAGCGAAGACCAACACCTCAAGCGCAGGATCTTTGCGGAGCTGGACGCCGTTCTACCGCCGTCGGCAATCTTGGCCAGCAACACGTCGTCCATTTCGATCACGCTCTTGGGGGCAGCGACCAAACGCCCGGAGCGCGTCATCGGCATGCACTTCATGAACCCGGTGCCGGTCATGAAGCTCGTGGAAGTCATTCGGGGGCTGGTGACAACGGATGAAACCGTCAGCGCCGTCATGCAATTCGCCCGCGATCTGGGGAAGACCCCGGTCGCGGTGAATGACTTTCCGGGTTTCGTCAGCAACCGGGTCCTCATGCCCATGCTCAACGAAGCGATGTTTGCCTGTCAGGAGGGCGTCGCCACGCCCGAGGCCATTGATACGATCATGAAGCTGGGCATGAACCACCCCATGGGACCGCTCGAGTTGGCCGACTTCATCGGACTCGACACGTGCCTAGCCATCCTGGACGTGCTCCACGAGGGTTTGGGAGACCCCAAGTACCGCCCATGCCCGCTGTTGCGCAAGATGGTGGCGGCCGGACACCTGGGGAAGAAGACGGGTCGCGGGTTTTACACGTACGGATGAACTTCGAGCTGAGCAGCGAGCAGAAAACCGTCCGCGAGACGGTGGCCGCGTTTGCCGAGCGGGAGATCGCGCCGCACGCCGCGGCCTGGGATCGTGAGGCCTTCTTCCCGCGCGACCTGTTCCGGCGTCTGGGCGAGCTGGGCATCATGGGGATGTTCTGGTCGGAGGCCTACGGAGGGGCGGGCTTGGACACGGTGTCCACCGTGGTTGCCCTCGAGGAGTTGAGCAAGGCGGATGCCGGCGTCGGGGTCACCGTGGCGGTGCAGGGGCTCTCCGGTCGGATCATCGAGGCGTTTGCATCTGAGGACCTCAAACGCCGCTGCCTGCCCAGGATGGCGACCGGCGAGTGGTTGGGCGCGTTTGCGCTGACCGAAGCGGAATCCGGATCGGATGCCTCCAGCTTGCGCACGCAGGCCGTCAAACGCGACGGCGCATACGTCCTGACCGGCACCAAGCAGTGGGTGACAAACGGCGGCTACGCCGACGTCTTCGTCATTTTTGCACGCACCGGCGGCCCCGGCCCCAAAGGTATTTCCGCTTTCCTCGTCGACCGGACGTCGCCCGGCTTGAGCATCGGTCGCGTGACCCACAAGCTGGGGATCCGCTCGTCGAACACGGTGGACGTCATCCTGGATGAGGTGCGGGTGCCCGCCGAGCGCTTGCTTGATCGGGAAGGCGCCGGCTACAAGATCGCCCTGGCTCAATTGGCCGCCGGGCGTTTGGGCATCGCGGCGCAGGCGGTCGGGATTTTGGCCGCGTGTCTTGAGACGTCCCAACGCTACGCTCTGGAACGATGCCAGTTTGGACGCCCGATCGGAGCCTTCCAGGCCGTGTCCTTCAAGATCGCGGACATGGCCTGCGATCTTGATGCCGCGCGGCTCTTGCTCTACCGGGCGGCATGGTTGCGCGATCAGGGGAAGCCGGTCGTCGATGCGGCCTCCAAAGCCAAGCTGTTCGCGTCGACGGCCGCACGCCGACACGCCGCCGAGTGCGTGCAGATTCTCGGCGGCTACGGCTACACCACCGAATTTCCGGCGGAGCGGTACTACCGCGATGCCAAGATCACGGAAATCTACGAAGGCACGTCGGAAGTGCAGCGCATCGTCATCGCGCGCGAGCTGCTCGGCCGTTTGGACGAGCGCACCGCACACGACCGGCCGCCCAGCCGGGTTGCACCCGTACGTCCGCCATCCTCCCCCGACGTCACAAAGGTGCAGAACTAAATGCGTCTCTTGGAATATCAAGGCAAGGAGCTGTTTGCCAAAGCTGGCATCCCGGTTCCCCGCGGGCGCGTGGCGGCGACAGTCGACGAAGCTGTCGAGATTATGCGCGAGCATCCGCGGCCGAGCGTCGTCAAGGCGCAGGTGCTGGTCGGTGGACGCGGCAAGGCCGGCGGGGTGAAGTTTTGCAGCACGCCCGAGGACGTCGTCGAGCCGGCGCGGGCCATCTTGGGCATGACGATCAAAGGCGAGGTCGCCCGGCGCATCCTGATCGAAGAACGCATGGATATCCGGCAGGAACTCTACCTCTCGATTACCGTGGACCGGGCGAGCAAACGTCCGATTATCATCGCTTCGGCCATGGGCGGCATGGACGTAGAAGAGGTGGCCGCTACACACCCCGAGGCCATCGCGACCTTTCGCGTCAATCCGGCCGCCGGCTACTGGCCGTACATCGGGCGCCGCATCGCCAAGCAGGCGGCCATCCCCGGCTCCGTCATGGGGCAGTTCGTCGATATCGCCGGCAAGTTGTACGCGCTCTTCTTCGAGGTTGGGGCGATGCTGGTCGAGATCAATCCGCTCGCCGTGACGCGTGACGGTGCGCTCGTCGCGTCGGATGCGAAAGTCGACTTGGATGACAACGGCCTCATCCGGCATCCGGAATTCGAATCCTGGCGCACCGATCTCCCGGATCATCCGCTCGAGCAGCGCGCGCGCAGCATCAACCTCAACTACGCCTACCTGAGCGGCCGCGGGGACGAGAGCGTTGGTGTCATCGGCAACGGGGCGGGTTTGGTCATGGGGACGATGGACGCGGTGCGGGCGGCGGGCGGCGAGGCGACGGATTTCTGCGACATCGGCGGCGGAGCCAAAGCTGAGGTCGTGCGCAATGCGGTGGACATCGTCACCGCCGATCCGCGCGTCAAAGCCTTGTTCATCAATATCTTCGGCGGCATCACCCGCGGCGACGAGGTCGCGCGCGGACTGGTTGCGGCCTTGGACGGCGGGACGTGGCGTAAGGACAAGCTCGTCGTGCGCCTGACAGGCACGAACGAGCGCGAAGGACGCGCCGTGCTCGAGGCGGCGGGCATCACGGCGGTTGAGACCATGAGCGAAGGAGCAGCGCGCGCAGTCGCGATCGCCAAACAAGGCTAAAGACCAGCAGACAACCCCGAAGGAGGAGCATCACTGCGTGTCCATCTACATCGACCGTGCCAGCCGTGTGATCGTCCAGGGCATCACCGGCCGAGAGGGCCTCGCCAATGCGCAACGCATGCGCGCCTACGGCACCGCGATCGCCGGGGGCGTCACGCCGGGCAAGGGCGGCCAGACTGTGGACGGGTTTGCCGTCTTCGACACGGTCGCAGACGCGGTGTCGAAAACAGGAGCGACGGTGAGCATCATCTTCGTGCCGCCGCCGTTTGCGGCCGATGCGATCTTGGAGGCGGCGGACGGCGGCATCCGCCTCATCGTGTGCATCACCGAGGGAATCCCGGTCCACGACATGCTCAAAGCCGTCGCCGTGCTTCCGGATGGCGTTCGGCTCATCGGCCCGAACTGCCCCGGATTGATCACCCCCGGGCAGTCCCTCGTCGGCATTATGCCCGGCCACGTCTTCGCTCCCGGCAATGTGGGGCTCGTGTCACGCAGCGGCACCCTGACGTACGAGATCGTCGATCAGCTGACCCGCGCGGGCATCGGACAGAGCACGTGCGTGGGAATCGGCGGCGACCCGATCATCGGCACGGTGTTCACAGACTGCTTGCGCGAGTTCGAACGGGATGAGCAGACCAAGGCCCTCGTGCTGGTCGGGGAGATCGGCGGAACCGATGAGGAGGATGCGGCGGCTATGATCGAAAGCCGCGAGTTTACCAAGCCGGTCGTCGCCTTCATCGGTGGGCGCTCCGCGCCGGAGGGCAAGCGCATGGGGCATGCCGGGGCGATCGTCAGCGGAACGCGCGGCACCGCGCAAGCCAAAGTTGAGGCGCTGCAGCGGGTCGGTGTGCCGGTCGCGGACAGCCCGGCGCACATTCCCGAACTCGTGCGCCGAGCACTGGCGTAACGCCGC
>CADDZI010000071.1 GCA_902812405.1 bacterium
ACCCGGCCCTCGCTTGGGGTCCCAGAAGCCTGTGCTCTGTGTCGGATGACGAGGTGGCGGGGAGGCTGCGGTCAGCGCACGTACGAACCGCCGTTGACGTCGATCGTCGCACCGTTGAGATGCTCCGACTCAGGCAGAGCCAAAAAGGTGATGACGTGCGCAACGTCGAGGGGCGTACCGATGCGGCCCGACGGCACCTCGGCTTCGATGGCGGCACGGTTGGCAGCCACATCGGACGCGGCCATGGACGTCTCGACAAAGCCGGGTGCCACCGCCATCGCGGAGATGCCGTCGCGGGCACACGAGCGGGCCAGGGATTTCGTGAAGTTGATGAGCGCAGCTTTGCTTGCGCCGTAATCGGCGTGCGCGAGTTCACCGCGATGGCCGGCGCGCGAGGCGACGTTGATGATGCGCCCCCGGCGCCGCCGGCGCATGTGCGGCACAACCAGCCACGAAAGGTGTGCGGCGGCAAAGAGGTTGACCGCAAACGTCGCCGACCAGCCGGCACGCCAGGCCGCGTCGTCGGCACCGGTAAACGGGTTCTCGCGAAAAATGGCCGCATTGTTGACCAGCACGTCAATCTGTCCCCAGCGCCGCCTGCAGGCCTCAACCAGCTCCGGCAAAGCATCGTGATCGGCAAGATCACACTGCATCCCGGCAACCCGCGGTCCGAGCGCGCGCTCCATCTCGCGCGCCTGGGCCTCGTGCGTGAGGTACGTAAAACACACATTCGCCCCGGCAGCGTGCAACGCGCGGACTGTGGCCGCACCGATGCCGGAGGAACCGCCGGTGATCAAGACGACGCTCCCTCGTAAGGCGGTGGGTGAAAAGCTCATAAGCGCTCGCGCAGCAGCTGCATCCACCGGCTCATGAGCGGGTTGGCCCAGGACGCTTCGGGCTGCCCGGGCTGCTCCTCGAGTTGCAGGTACAAAACGACGACCCAGCGCCGGCCGTCCGGCATGATGAGGATACCCGCATCGTGACTGAGGTCTGACGTCTCACCCGTCTTATGGGCGAAGCGATCGCCGGGCGCGAGGCCCGGCACCAGTTTGTGGCTGTCGGCGCATCGCTCGAGCAGCGCCTGCTGGGCTTGCGACCCGGGCAGCTCGCCGCGCGCCAACAGGGTGAAGAAGAGACCGGCTTCGTAGGCCACAAAACGATTGCGCCCCGTCATCTGGGGATCATCAACGAGCGGTTCCGATCCGGACAGTTTGCGTCCCAAGAGAAACGTCCGCAGGCCACGTGAGCGCATGAATGACGTCACCGCCTGGCGCCCGAGCACGTCGATCAATTGGTTGGTGGCGACGTTGTCGGAGTACACGATCATGTACTCAACCAGTGAGGCCGGCGTCGTGCGCACGCCGGCCCGAAAAGGCGCGGGCCCCGCAGTTGCGGTTTGGTTGGCCTCGCTCACCGTCACGGCGGCGTCAGGCGCGAGGCTTCCCTCTGCGAAGCGCCGGAAAGCCTCGGCCATGATCGTCACCTTGATGACGCTGGCGGGATACACGAAATCGCGAGACCGGTACTGACCGTAGCGAAGACGATCCGGGTCGCCCAGAAACGCCGAGGCATGGTCCTCCAGCCCGCTCTCGCGGATGGCGAAGGTGAGCCGAGCGTCGAGATCCGCATCCGGGCGCAGGACGACGCTCACGGTGTCGCCGCCTTGTGCCACGGTGTCGCATCGTATGTTTCGTCGAAGAGAAGGCCCAAGGGGACGCCGAGGATGCTGGCATGCCATGCAACATGCCCCGTGTAGTGCTGCGTTGCGGGGGTGCCTGTCGTCGCGTCGAACTCCGCTGTGCCCGTGAGAGTCATGATTGCGGGATGGAAGCCGCGCGCCTGGAGGTCCGGTGTTAGGGCCACCTTGCCGCTGGCCGCAACGTCAATGACGGCGACGACGTCTTCCCCGCGCTGCTCGAAACGCTGGACCGTATCAACATAGGTCAGTGTTCCCGAGGCAAACTCTCGTCCGACATCCACCTGTCTCGTGAAGCTCCATGAACGCCCGGGTTGACTGGGACCGGACGGCAACTCCGCCAGCGCCGCGTCCCCGGGATCTTCGTAGCGGCGCAGCGCCGGCGGTTGCGGACTGGAACAGGCCGTGAACTGGCTGGGATTGGGATTGGCGTCGTTGAGCGCCGGCTCCCCTGGGCACAGGTATGGCTCCAAGCTTTGAGTGCCGGCCGGATCCACGGGGACGAGTTGGCGGCGGACTCGGCGCACGATGCGCCCATCCGTGCTGCGCGCTCCTCCGTACCGGCGGCTGTAGTCGTCCGTGATCGCGACCTCGTCCGAGCTTTGGTTGGCCAACGTCCGGGTGCGCTCCTCAATCGTTTCAATGGGGTCGGCTCGGTGGCCGGCCATCGCACGCAGCACGCCGTTCATGTCATAGCGCAGGATGGTGGTCACGGTCGAGTGCGCGACCCAGGCCGCGCCGGGAGGCGGACTGTGCCAGGCTAGAACCGCCGCCCCCGGAGGGGACGGTGCGGCAGCCAAGAGGCTCAACGCACCGCAGGCGCTGACCGATAGACGGGCTAAGAAACCGTACGGGAACCACCTATGAAGCACTGTATCCTCTTTTTCGCATCACGTGTGCGCCGATGGCGAGGCGCCGCGGCTGCGCTGTGTGTGGCCGCGGCGCCGCTCACCACCTTCGCGACTGCCTTCGGAGCCGAGCGCTTCCCCCAGCCCAAGCACTGGCCGAGGATCCTGGCGGTGCGCATGTGGGGGGAACCCCTGGGGCCCGGCGTCACCTACGAGCAGTGGCGCCTCGTGACCTCCGCCGGTCCTCTGGACATTCACCTGGCGCGGGTTGCACCTTTCAATCCGTATGTCGGCTTTCGGGTTACAACCGCGGACGGCGTCGTAAGCGGAGCTGGTGAAACGGTTCGTACCATGGCGGCCCGGCTGCACGCGGAACTCGGAATCAACGCCGACTACTTCGACATCAACGGAACGGGCAGCCCGGAAAATGTCGTCGTGGCGGACGGGCGTGTGCTGCAGTCGCCCGACACGTCGGTCGCGTGTGTCGTCACCCGCGGCGGCCGTATCTACGCCGGACATGTCTGGCTCGAGGCCCGCATTCAAACGCCTCGCGGGCCGTTTGGCCTTGCAGCGATCAACCGGTGGCAGCCGGGCGTCGATCGTTTTCTCCTGACGCCGCAGGCATCACGCGCACCCGTGGATGTCGGTCTGGCGAACGTTGCCTGGCTCAGGCAAAGCGGCGCGCCGGAGGACTTTGTCGTGACGCGTGTCGAGCGTGGCGTCAACCGCGTTGCTCCTCTCGGGCTGCATGAACGCGCGGTCGTCGTTCGGGGGCCGTCGGCACAAGCGTTTGCGGCACTGCTGCAGCCGGGGGAACGTGTGCGTCTTAACGTGTCTCTGGATCCCCAGCTTGCAGATCCCATCGAGCAAGCCGTTGGCGGCGGACCCATGGTGCTGGCCCAGGGTCGGGTTGTGCGGCGTCCCTCACCTCCGGCGGCGGACGAGACCTACGTGCGCAATCCCGTCACCGGCCTGGGCGTATCTGCGGATGGATCGCGCGCGTGGCTGGTTGTGGTTGATGGGCGCAATCCGGCGCACTCGATCGGCTTGACCCGCCCCGAGCTGGGTGAGCTGTTTTTGGCCCTTGGGGCTCGCTCCGCCCTGGCTTTTGACAGTGGCGGGTCGAGCGAAATTGTCGTAAGGCCGCCCGGAGAGCTCCATGCGATTGTTGCCAACCAACCTTCGGATGGCAGGGAACGGCGCATTGCCGACGCCCTTCTTGTCGTCAACACGGCGCCTGTGGGGCCAGTGCGGAGGCTCATTGTGAGCGCTCACCCCGCCGTCGTCGGGCCGCGGCGCTTCGGCGACGGTCAAACCGTCCAGGGGATCTTTGTCGGCAGCTCGGTACGTCTTTCGGTTACCGGTATCGATGGCCACGACCAACCGGTGGCGCTGCCCGCCCGCCGGGTGCATTTTATGCTCACCTCCCCTGCCGCGCATCTGCACAACGGGGATGTCGTCACCGGGGTGAGACCAGGCGACGTGACAGTCTTGGCTTTTGCCGACCACGCGGAAGGCAGCCGCACGTTGAACGTTGTCGACCGTATTGCACGGTTGTCGTTACAGGGAGAGGACCACCTGCCCTTAGCCGGGAGTGAAGTTCTCGGTCTCGTCGCCGCCGACACCGCCGGACGCCTGCTCGCGGTCGATCCGGCTGCCGTCTCGTGGACGGCGCAGGGCGGCGGCACTGTCTTCGTCGGCGGGTTGCTGATCGCGGGCGCCCAACCCGGCCGCTACGTCGTCAGTGCCCGCGTCGGCGGCGCTGTCGCCCGCACAGTCGTCCTCGCAGGCGAACACGTCGCGGTCTTGCAGGCGGTACCCGCCGCCACGGCTGCCGGCGGTGCATGGCATCTGGTTTGTGAGCCAGGCCTCGCATGCGGCACGCTCGACTCTCACGAGGCTCCGGATGACGCTCCGTCACTGCACCTGGCGTACGATCTCACGCAACAGCCCGCGGACCGGACGCGGGCGGCTATGGCCCAGACTGCGTTGCGGGTCCCGGGCCGGCCTCTTGCCGTACTCGTCGACGTCTACGGCGATGGAAGGGGGGCCTGGCTGCGCGCGGGATATCGTACCGCGCTGGGAGTGCGTGAATCCGTCACGCTGGCGCGACACGTGTCGTGGGTGGGCTGGCGTCGGGTGCGTGTTGCGATCCCCGAACAGCCGGCGTGGCCGCTCACGTGGACGGCTCTCTACGTCGTGGCGCCGCCGCACGAGCGGTCAGCGCAGGGCAATATCTGGTTCCGCAATCTCGGCTTCGCGTATCCGGGTCCCTAAGTTCGCCACGCCGTCCTTCACGGACTCGGGTAACGATATCGACGAAGCGCCGCTCATCAAAGCCGCTGGGGAATCCCTCCATCGGCTTGAGCAGACGGTTCCGGATGGCGTAGCTTTGCTCCACAAAAACACCGGCCTGCGGATCGTACCATGCTGTACCGGACACGTCGATAGTCCCGGGCAGCAGTTTGGGAAGGTGGTACTCGGCTCCGGTGATCGTGCCCGTGCCCCGAATCCGCACCTCAATCCACCCGTTGTCCGTGCCGATGATCGCGTGCTCGAACCGCAGGCTACCGGTGCCCAAATTTGTGACAACCCGCAACCTCGTCGTCCACGTCTCTCCGAGACGGAGCGGACGGCGGGGTAGGACGGCGAGCGCCGCATCTTCAACCGGCATGGGGCCGATGCCAAGGGGGGTGTTCCTGCCGTCAAGGAGGACGCGAAAGTGCGCATGCTGGGTTTGGGTCTGGCGGCGGGGTATGTCCTGCCAGGTCAGGCTCGCGTCGCCGCCTAGGCAGATGCCCGTTGGACGAACCGAGACGACCCGCGCACGGGCGAGGCTGACGATGTGCCGATCCTCGTGGATGACGAGGCCGGCATGGAGAAACTTGGCCATGCGGCGTGGAGGCAGCCGCCAGTCGATGGCGTCGGTCTCGTAACGATGCTCGACAACCTGTTCGCCGGAAACAAGCCCAAGGCGCAGCGTCCAACGTGACGGCCGGGACCCGGCGGCGAGGCATACGGCCGCGCAGACTGTACACGCCGCGAATGCGACCCACCCCGCCCTCAACCCGCGCATGGTCTTGGTATCGGCCGGTACGGCGGGAAAGGAAAGACAGTGGACCCAAGAGGTAGCCGATGCGAGATGGGCCCGGACGCAAGCAGCCCTGCCCGTGCGGCAGCGGACGAAAGTACAAGCGCTGCTGCCTGCCGCGTCAGCAAGGCCGCCTGGAGGAAATACGCCGGATATCCAGCCAGGCGCTGCCCCTGCTGCGCGCGCTGACCGAGTATGCCCTTCGCGGGCGGAGTGGTGCATTGAAAGCGGTTGCGGACCGGTATTTTCCGTTCTGGCCGCGACCTCTAACCGGCGAACAGCAAGAGCGGCTGATCGAGTTTGCGGTGTTCGATCTGGGTTTGTACGACGGTACTGTCAGTGCCGCGCAGGAGTTCGCACGAGAGCGGGGACCATTGCTCACCCTGGTGCAGCGGGAATACCTGACCCGGTGGTGCGACAGTGGGATGAGGTTGTGGACCCTTGCGGGTCGCGAGGGCCGGGTACTGACCTGCGGGTCCCTTGTGCCTGCAACCGGCGAGACCCTCGACGTTATCTGCCTGCGGGAGGTGCCGCCCGTGGAGGCGGGTGCACCTCTTGCTTTGCGTGCCCTACAGACGGGAGCGCGTGCCCTGTGTCTGGCGCCCCCGGTTACCTTTGGGGGGCGTGATGCCGACGATGTCGCCGCCGCCATCGTACGACGGCATCACGATTTCGTTCGTACGCGGCGTATCCTGGGCGTAGAGGAATTCGTGCGGCGCTGCGGCTGGGTCTTCGATGAAGAGGCGTGCGCAACCGCGCGTCAGCGCATCATCCTGCCCTAAGCAGCGGTCCGCGGCGGCGGACTAGTCGCCGGTTGCCTGCCGGGGCATGCGGCCGACCGGGGATCGCCCGGGCTGCGGGGGACGGCTCACGCCGATGTCACTGATCGTGCCGTTGTCCGTAATACGGACGCCGTGGCCGGCGATGACGCTGAAGACCCGTCCCGGCATGTACACGGCCACCGTGCCGGCATGAACCGCTAGGTCGGTTGCATGCCGCAGGGCCGTCACCGCGAAGACGGTGCCGGTCGGCACGAAGGTCGCCTGTGCGGTTGCCACGCGAACCGGTGAGACATCGCGATGCAGGATCTCGTGGACACGCAACGTGCCGCGAAGGAGCCGGAGGAAAATAACGTCCGCCAACCCGGTCTGCGGGTCGTAGTGCAGGCGGCTGATGTGCACTTCGGAGCCGCCGTTCATGATGAGCGCCAGGTGCGGCGTGATCGACACGATGGCCGACGAGGAGCCGACCGGACGCAAAACTTCTCCGGTCGACAGCGGGGTGTCCGTACCCGCTACCTCGCGGACCCGGTGGTTGGGCATGACGTCTTGCACCGTACCCTCGATGGTGGCGACGACGGTCTGGTCGGGAGGACGGTGCACGGCGTTGACGACAACCGTCTGGTAGATGAAGAAAGCCACCGCGGCGGCGGCGAGCGACCCGGCGCCGGCGAGGAG
>CADDZI010000072.1 GCA_902812405.1 bacterium
ACCCAAACGGCGCAGGCCGTTCATGGCGTCAGGATGCAGCCGCGGCCGGCGCACGGCGCACGGTCCCGGCCCGAATCTCGTAAACCGTCGTCGCCGTGCGCGGCAGCGTTTCCGGCGCATCGGTTGCGGTGACGAAAACCTGCTCGCAGTCTTCGATGCTCAGCATGAAGGCGTGGCGGCGCTGCGCATCCAGCTCCGAGAGGACGTCGTCGAGCAAAAGCAGCGGCGGTTCGCCCGCCGCCTGGGCGAGAAGCTGGTACTCGGCGGCCTTGAGGGCCAGCAGCGCCGTTCGCTGCTGACCCTGCGACCCATAGCGTTCCAGCGCCACGCCCCCCAGTTCGAGCGCCATGTCGTCGCGATGCGGACCGACGAGCGCACTGCGCCGCAGCATCTCGGCAGACGCCGACGCCGCCAGCGCCTTCTCGAGCTGGGCGAAGACGGTGCCCGGCGATTCGTCGCCGTCGGGAAGTGTGGGATTAGGCAGGTAGCGCACGCCGAGCTCGGGCTGCGGCCCTACCCAGCGCGCATGCACCTCCCGCGCCGCAGCGGCGAGTTTGCGCACGTAGGCCGCGCGCGCGCCGATGATCTGCGAACCGCTGTCGGCGAGCTGCGCGTTATAGGTCGCAAGCAGCTTCTCGTCGGGTGCGGCCGACTTCAGCAAAGCGTTCTTCTGCAGGATGACCTTCGTGTACGCCGCGTGGTGGCGGTAGTAGGTGCGGTCGCACTGGGCGAGGGCCGCGTTGAGGAAGCGACGGCGCAGGGCGGGCGGCCCGCCGACCACATGCAGGTCGGAGGGCAGGAAGGTAACAGCAGCCAGCGTGCCCAGAAAGTGCGCGTAGGCGACCGTGCGACCGTTGCGGACAAAGCGCTTGCGCGCGCCTTCTCCGACGCGCGTGATGAAGCAGCCGGCCGTGACGTCGCCGCCCGCGCGGTGTACGCGCGCCGCGATGCGCGCCAGGGGTGTGCCCTCGGCGACGAGGTCGGCCTCGCGGGCAGCCCGGAATGATTTGCCGGTCGCCAAAAGCGAGAGGGCTTCCAGCAGGTTCGACTTGCCTTGCGCGTTGGCGCCGAGCAAGACGCACACGCCGCCCGGCGGTTCGAAGTGCAGGGCGGCGTAATTGCGGAAGTTGGCCAGGTCCAGACTTGTGACGCGCACCGCGCACCGCGCGCTACTGCCGCAGCGGCATGAGGATGTACAGCTGCCGCTCGGCGGCTGCTGGATCCGTCGGGCGGATGGCTGCCGGGCGCAGCGCCGCCGCAAATTCGAGCGTCACGGTTTCGCTCTCGATGTGGTTGAGGATCTCAATCAGGAATTTCGAGTTGAAGGCGATCGTCAGGGGATCGCCCGTGCGCTCGACGTCAAGTTCCTCATACGCGTTGCCCGTCGTGTCGGAGCTGGCCGTGATGACCAGGCTCGCACCATCCAGCGCCAGCTTGACCATGCTCGCGCGGTTGTCGGCCACGATGCCGGCACGGCGCAGGCAGCCCAGCAATTTCTGCGTGCTGGCGACGACTTTCTTGTCGAAGTCGGTGGGGATGACTTGCTGGTAATTGGGATACGTGCCGTCGACCAGGCGCGCGCTGATCTTGGCGTCGCCCGTGTGGAAGACAAGCTGGTTGGCCTGACCGCCGATGACCGTCGCCTCGATCTGCCCTTCGCCGGCCGTGCGCACGACCTCCCCCAGTCCGCGCGCCGGCACGATCAACTTCAAGGGCTCGCGCACGGGTTCAGGCAGCGGCACGCGGTAGCGCGCCAGGCGGTAACCGTCGGTGGCGACGACGGTCAGTGTTGAGCCTGCCAATTCCAAGAGCGTTCCCATGAGGACCGCACCGCGCGCCTCTTCGTTGCTGGCGGCAAAGGTCACCGCATTGGCCGCGTCGCGGAAGGCTTTGGCCTCGACGCGAAATTGCACGCCGCTTTGACCTTCCGGCAACGGTGGAAACTCGGCCGGTGGCAGCGTGAAGAACTCGTAGTTGGAGCGCTCGCACTTCACCGTCGCCCGGTTATTCGTGCCCTGCACGTGGAGGGGCGCCGGCGGTAGGTTGGCGAGGTAGCCGCTGAACTGACGTGCCGGCAGGGTGCATTGCCCCTCTTCGTGGATTTCGGCCGCCAGGGAATTCTCCAGCGTCAGTTCGAGGTCGGTGGCACGCACCCGGACACGGCCGGCTTTGGCGTCCAGCAGCACGTTGGCCAGGATCGGAACGGTCGTGTGCGTGTTGACGACGCGGCTGGCGCTCGTGACCGCCGACGCCATGTCCTTGGCATTACAGGTGAACTTCATGTCGCCCCCGTGACGCTTTCGTACACATGTCCTTCTCTCACGTTAGAATGACGAAATGTCAAGTTTTTCATGTGTCGTCCTCGTAGTAGAGGCGTGGAGGCGGTGGAGACATGTCGCCGCCCCGCGTGTCATGGGCCGAGCGGGTGTTGGCCGCGGTGGATGGCCCGTGGCCGGTTCTCCACATTGTACCTCGCCTGGGTACCATACCGCGCAGGCGAGGCCTTTTCATCCACGTCGTCCAGGGTTCTCCCGAGGGTGCCCACAGCCGTCTGAGGACGCACGTCTTCAGGCACCCCCCGGGGCGCTTAGCCGTCTTGCGTGATGGTCGCGTGCACCGAGCGGACCTTGCTGCGGAAGTCCGGGTCGCGCTCGATCTGGGCGCGGATCTTGTCGCGGGCGTACATGATGGTCGTGTGGTCTTTCTTGCCGAACTCGCGGGCGATCTGGGGCAGGGAGGCGTTGGTCAACTCGCACGCCAGGTACATTGCAATCTGGCGCGGCAGGGTCAGGCGCTGGTCGCGCCGCGGCCCCTCCAGCTCCTTTTGGCTGATGCCGTGGAAGCGGGCCACCTTCTCCTTGATGAGGGCGATCGTGACCTTGCGCAGCGGCATCTCGTTGATCTCGTTGCGCAAGACCTCCGCGGCCAATTCCACCGTCAGCGGCTGCTGGTAGAGCGAGGCGTAGGCGGTCAGCTTGATGAGCGCTCCCTCCAGCTGGCGGATGTTGGATGGGATGATCTTCGCAATGTAGGACGTGACTTCGTGGGGAACGTCGATCCCCTCGCTCTCGGCCTTCTTGCGCAGGATCGCCTCGCGCGTCTCGAGGTCGGGCGACTGGATGTCGGTCAGCAGGCCCCACTCAAAACGCGAACGCAGCCGGTTCTCCAGCGTCTGGATGTCCTTGGGCGGCCGGTCGCTCGAGATGACGAGCTGCTTGGTCGCCTCGTGGAGCGTGTTGAAGGTGTGGAAGAACTCTTCTTGCGTCTGCTCCTTGCCCTCCAGGAATTGGATGTCATCGATGAGCAGGACGTCGACCGTCCGGTAGCGGTTGCGGAACTCGACCGTCTGGTTGTTCTTGATCGCCGTGATGAACTCGTTGGTGAAGGTCTCGGAGGAGACGTAGACGACCCGCGCCTTGGCATTGTGCTGCAGCACCCGGTGGCCGATGGCGTGCATGAGGTGCGTCTTGCCCAGTCCGACCGCTCCATAGATGAAAAGGGGGTTGTAAGCGCGGGCGGGAGCTTCGGCCACTGCCTGCGCGGCGGCGTGGGCGAACCGGTTGGTCGCCCCGACCACGAACTGCTCGAAGGTGTAGCGCTCGTTGAGGCCGGTGTGGCCATAGCGGAAGTCGTCTACAGCCGGTGCGGCGGGGCCGGCCGAGGTGGCCGGCTGGGCGGGAATTGCCGCCGCAGCGGGGGGCGCCCCGGGGTTCGCACTCGGGCTTGCGGAGCTTGCGGCCGAACCACCGCCCGAGCCTGTCTCCCCGACCAGGGACCCGGGCGGGGGAATGGGGGCTTCGCCTGCCTCCTGGCTTTGGCTTTCGTCGATGACGAAGCGCACGGAGATCGGCGAGCCGATGACCTCGGCCAGCGTGGCGACGATCGTGGTCTTGAGCCGGTTCTCCGCCCAATCTTTGGCAAAAGCATTTTGGACCGTCAGCGTGACCTCATCCGTCGAGAGGCGTTCCACGCGCATCGGCTTGATCCACATTTCGAAGATGGGTTTGGAGAAGCGGTTCTCGAGTTCAACCAGGCAACTTTGCCAGAGGTACTCGCCGTTGGCAGTGAGTGCGGTTGCGCTTTCCATGAACAATCCTTCTCTGTGTTCTCTTTGCTGTGCCGTGCGGTTGCGGCAATCGCGTGCGATGTGTCGTGTCGTGAGCTGCGGGCGCCGGCGGCGCCTCATGGTGCCCGGGCGGCGTCGCGCGCAGCGCGGGGCATCGCAAAGATATTGTGGAACCGTCTGGTGACGGAGCATGTAGTATGAGGCGTCGCGCGTTTGCGCCGCTAAAAGCGTATTCCTTCAGCGTTGGAAAATTTGTTTTATGCACACCGTTCACAGAGTAGTGTCGCAGTGTGTGGAAAATTGTCGTGATGCGAGAGGTGGCGCGCGCCGCGGACGCATGGCGCCGACTTTTGCGACGATTGAAGAGGGCAAAGGGAAGTGCGGCTCGCCGGGCAGCCCTGGATCGCCTCGGGCAGGCTGTCCGGTGCCGGACCCAGGCGGAATAAGGCTTGGCGGCGTTCCTAACCGCCATACACAAGGTTATCCACAGGTGTGAATAGGGTGGTTGCCAAGCTGCGGAAAGTCTGGCGAAGCCTTATCTGATAAGGGTTTGCAGCACTTTTGCCATCCTGAGGAAAAGCGGATTTGTGCACCGCCTGTCCACTGGGCTGGCCCCTGGGTACAGGGTGGTTCCGGGACCACAACCCCGGGGCCGGCAGGGGGCGACCTGGTGAATCCCCCAGAGGGAGACCGCGTCGCGGCCGCTACCCGAGGAGCGGTGCCAGAAAAAGTAGCGGTCGCGCTTGCGCGACCGAGAGAAGATATCGCGTTGCGCGGTGATACCGAGAGAGGAGATCGCCTTGCGGAGATTTCCCGAGGCGTGACGTTCCATCGGCCGCGCGAGCGCGGCCGCTACACGGCGGATCACGGCGGAGGCAGAAGGCCGGGCAAGCGCGGCCGCTACCCGAGGAGTGGTGCCAGAAAAAGTAGCGGTCGCGCTTGCGCGACCGAGAAAAGCCCGGTAGCTACGAGCAGGTCAGGTCCGTGCGGACCGCTAATGTGCCTTCTCCCCCACACTCTGCGGAGATCTTTTGTGAAACGCACCTATCAGCCCCATAAGCTGCGGCGCAAGCGCACGCATGGCTTCAGGGCGCGCATGGCCACCAAGGGCGGACGGCGCGTGCTCGCCGCACGGCGACGCAAGGGCCGCAAACGGCTCACCCCGTAGCGGCACGTTCCGGCCGGCGCCGCTACGCAAGCCTGCGCAGCCGGGGCGAGTTCACCCTAGTTTTGCGCAGGGGCCGCTGCGCGTCCAATGCCAATCTGGCCGTCTTCACGTACCTGCCGCGGGAGGCAGAGGCCGGCACAAAAGCTGGGATTCTCATCACAAAGAAGGCCGGCAAGGCGGTCGAGCGCAACCGGCTGCGGCGGCGCTGCAAGGCCATCCTCGACCAGATGCAAGCCGAATTCGCCGGGCGCTGGATTGCCGTCCAATGCAAGCCGGCGGCAGCCGCCTTGCCCTTTGCGGCCCTGCGCCAGGAGCTGAGCGCCGCCCTGCGCGACAGCCTGCGCAAAGCGGGCGAACGGCCGGTCAAGCGTGAACAGAAGAGGGCATGAGCATCCTCATCGGGGCGATCCGGCTCTACCAGGGTACGCTGTCGCGGCTGCTGCCGCCGGTGTGCCGGTTCTACCCGAGCTGCTCGGAGTATGCGGCGCAAGCCGTGCAGCGCCACGGAGCGCTGCGTGGCTTGCAGCTGGCCACCCTGCGACTTTTACGATGCGGTCCCTGGCACCCCGGAGGCTTTGACCCCGTCCCCTAACAAACCAACGACCGGAAAGGAACGCCATCCCTTTTGCTTCACGTCCTTGCGCTCGCCGCACCCCATGGGATGCTCGTCCACGCCGTCGTCCAGGCGCCGGTCGTTGCAAGCCTTGTCAACCCCTTGAGCCAGCTGATCAATTTCTTCGCGCTGCTGGCCTCGTGGGGCATCGACAAACTGTACGCCCTGACGCACAACTACGGCTGGTCGATGCTCCTGCTCTCGTTGGGCGTGTCGCTGCTCGTGCTCCCGCTGTCGTTTCAAGCCTACAAGTCCATGCAAGAAGCGCAGGCGCTGGCGCCCTACTTGAAGCGCCTGCAACAGCAGTACAAGAACGATCGCCACAAACTCGCCGAAGCGCAGATGAAACTGTACCGCGAGCACGGCGTCAACCCGCTAGGCGGCTGCCTGCCCATGCTGGCCCAGTACCCGTTCCTCATCGGCGTCTACCAGGCCATCAAGCTGCACGATGCGGACTTCGCCAAAGCCGGCTGGCTGTGGATCGGCAGCCCGCTCTCGCATTCCGTACCCGGATTTTTGGCAACCAGCCTCTTCATGCCCGACCACGTCCTGCTCATCCTGTACGCGGTCTCGATGTACTTTTCGATGCGCCTCACTCCAACCGTCTCCATGGATCCGCAGCAGGCGCAAATGATGAAGACGCAGGCGCTGATCATGCCGGTCATGATCTATTTCTTGGCCAGCATCTACCATTGGTCGTCGGCGTTCATCTTGTACTGGCTGGGATTCAACGTGTGCAGCATGGCCGAGCGGGTGTGGGTCATGCGCATGCCCTCGCGCATCCCCAAGCTGGCGGAAGAGACACCGGCAACGCTGGCCGGTTATCCGCGCCTGTGTCCGCATTGCAACGAACTGCTCGTCGTGGCCAAGGGCAGCAAGTGCGAGAAGTGTCAGAAGAAAGTCCGCAAGCTGGCGCCCTCCGACAACGGAGCGCCGGCGCAGGCGAACCCGGCACACTCGGCGCAAGCAAACACGTCGCAAGGTGCCGCGGCAACCAGCGGCGGGAAGCCGGGCAGCCAAGGCTCAAAGAGAGTCTCATGAACGAGCACGAGGAACGAGCTGCGGGTTTCGGACGGCCTCGCTCGCGCGGGCGGTCGGGTCCGGCCGGCCGCGGGCCCCGGGGTCAGAGCCGGGATCCGGCGCGCGGCGCACGGGGCGAAAGTTACG
The DNA here is from genome assembly GCA_902812405.1 of bacterium. GTDB lineage: Bacteria > Vulcanimicrobiota > Vulcanimicrobiia > Eremiobacterales > Eremiobacteraceae > CADDZI01. The sequence goes on from CADDZI010000072.1 coordinate 7,015, forward strand.
GGCGCGGCCCAGCAAGCGAGCGGCGCGCTGTGTGTCCACCCGAGCTGCGCGAGGTCTTCATCTC
>CADDZI010000073.1 GCA_902812405.1 bacterium
GGCAGGTCAGCCCAACGCTCCACCGTCGTGTCGATGGTCTCCGAATCCCCGCCCGGCACGTACAGATCGCGCGGCTTGCGTTGCAGGCCGGCTCGGTCCCGTTCGACCGTCGCCCACGTCCCGCGCGTGAAGAGATAGTGGATCTCGGTGCCGCCCTGCACGTCCAGCACGATCCGGAAATGACGCCCGTCCAGGCGCTGCATCTTGATAGCCTGGGGGTTCCAGCCGCTCGTATCGGTCGCCATGTACACGTCGTCGGTAAACGGGGTATCCGGGGGCACCTCAACCGTAATCATCACCCCCACGCTGCGCGAGAGCACGCTTGTGTAGCGCGCCCGCGGAGGCACAAGGTCCGGATTGGGCTGCGGCGAGGAAGCGGCAACCACAAACTGACGGGGCACCTGCGCGATCGGCGTGCCCACCGCCAAGGGATGTTGCGCCACGCGCAATTCGGTCACGAGCCCACTCGCCTGAGCCAACGAAGCAACCGCATACACACCCGGCTCGATGCTATAGCTGGGACGGGTTCCCGTAGCGGCGTCTACCACCGCCGCGTCGGGGGACAATTTGAACGCATCCCCCGTCGAGAAGACGACGTACCCGCGTTCTAAGTCGATGATCTGCCCGTTGAAGAGCAGCGGTTGGGGCGTGGGCGAGGGCAGCGCCAGATCGGCGGGCGCGGTTTGCGACGGCAGGGGGGAGGGAGCGGGCTGCGCCCGCACCTCGGCCGGGCCCGCGCCAGCGCACAGCCACAGGCAGATGCAGGCCGCAACCACGAACATCACGGCCGCGTTTCTCATTGCGTCGAAATCTGTACGGTAAACTGGGGTGACCAGCGCTGGTTGCCCCAATTGAAATAGTAGGCCCGCGCAATGTCCGCGAAGAGCGTGCGCGAAATCCGAAAGCGCACGTCACCCAGCGCCTCATAGCGCGGCGGACCACCGCCAAACGGCTGCTGCACCGGCGCGTAGTGGTTTTCAAGAGCGGTAAGGGTGAATTGAAAAGCGGGCGACGGGGCCAGCGAAGCGGTCAACAAGTAGGAGTTGTTGACGACATGCGGATACGCCATCACAACCCCTGCGATGAGAGGAAAGCCATTGGGCGAGGCAGGCTCGGGGGTGAGACCGGTCGAGGTATTGGGTGAGATAAGGCTTGCGAAGAGATTCTTGGTCGCGGCGCTCTGCAAGAGCCACGTCCCCGTGACGAAGACCTTGTTGGAGAAACGCTTGCTGTCGCTGAGCGTTGCGGTCTGGACGTCAACGGTGTTGGGGTAACTCAACCAGACGTGCTGGACGGCGTACGACCCCACGAGCGATGTTCCTAAAGGCGCGGGCACGACCGGCGTGCCCAAGATCGCCCCGAGGTAGAGCGTCTGAACGTCATGTACCCGGGCGCCGTTGACTCCGAAGACGTCGTGCGTCGTACTCGCTCCCGAGAGCAGCTGCAGCGAGAAGCCCGACCTGCCGATCTGCTGCGTAAACCCGGGCCAGGCCAGCGCCGCCGTCAGCGGATGATTGGGAACAAACGGATGGTTCGGATTGCCGTAGTATCCGAGCGGCGTGGGCGCCAAGAGACTGTCGTAGGATTGCGTGAGCTCCACCTTGGGCGCGGACTCGCGCAGGGCCTGCGTCCACTGTACGTCGGCAAAGCCGTTGGCCGAGAGCGGCTGGCTCAAACCCGACTGAAACGTGAAGAGCTGCGCATTGAGCGCCACGGCGCTGCGCGCGGAGGTCGCGGCATAACCCAAAAGGTTCCACTGCTTGGACAGCTGCGTTGCGGGATTGAGGCTGAAAACCGCATACCCGAAATCTCCGAAGACCGAGTGGTGCTCGAAGGAAGCGTACGTTTTGTGGTGCGGGTCGTAGCGCAGGTGCAGGGCGTCCATGCTTGACGCGGAGCCCGCAAAGCCATACGGGATATCGAAGCTGGCGCCGGACAGCGAATTGACCCCGAAGTTGGGGTTCTGCGAGAAATTGCGTACGTACACCGGCAAGGGAATCGTGGTTATCGCCCCATTGAACAGGCGGAAGGCGGCCGTCAGCGTCGTGGCATAGGTCGTCGGCTCGATGACGACACGCTTGGCGGTGATGAACGGCTTCGCAGCGCCCATGTCGGCGAGAAAGAAGGCATCTCCGGGCATGATGCGTCCCTTCTCGGGAGCTGCCCAGTCGTCGTTGAGAAAGGTCCAGCGGTCTGGCTCGCTCTCCAAAGGCACAAAGTAGGCACGCCGGAACGGGAGAAAGTCCGCGAAAGCGGCTCCCTGGTAGGCGCCGGCAGGTGTGTCGAGGCGCACGTGCCCGGCGACGACAAAGCGGCGCAGAGCGATGTTGAAAGAACACGCGTCGCCCGTGACGGTCACGCCCTGGGGCAAGACGACCTCCACCCCTCCGCGCGCCGTAATGATGTCAGCGTCGGTGAAGTAGTCCACCCGGGCAGCGCTGATCGCGATCTTGACGTTTGCAGCCTCTTCCTGCGGCTGCTCCGCCGCGAGCACCGGCTGCCGCCCAGTCGCCACGAGAACCAACGCCGCGAGGAGCAGTCGAACCGGCTTGTCGAGCCTTCGGTTTTCTCGCTCGTGCTGTCGCCGCTGCGAGGCAGTCGGCAGCTTACCTTGCAACATGGATTTAATGTCGGTGCGGGGTTTGCTGTGGTATGCCGACGGGCGTTGTTGATTCAGCCGCCGGCTGATCCCCGTCTGCGGGTGCATCTTGCGTGAGGCGCTCGGGGCGGCGCGGCTTTCCATCGAGGTGCAGGCCAAAGGCGCTGCCTCCCACCCTTGGACTGATCGGCCGGGCATCAGCGAGGGCGGCGCCCAACAGCAACCAGCATAGCCCCGCGACCTTTGGGAAGAAGAACAAATCGTCAACCACTTGGTGGGCCAGCAGACCGGCCCAGGCCAAAAAAGCCGCCATCGCGAGCGGATTCGCACGCCGGACAAAGCTCGTCTGCAACACAAAGGCGGCAAACACGAGCAAGACAACCAACCCCACGATGCCCTGTTCGGCCAAGGTTTGCAGGTAGAGGCTGCCGGCGTGCGTCTGAATACCGTGTAAGCCGACGGTTGGCAGAAGCATTTCATAGTTGCCGGCTCCGACGCCAACGAGCGGCTGGCGTTTGAAAAGCGCGATGGCGGCCGGCCACAACTGCGACCGTGTCCCCAATCCTCCTCCTGGCCCGGACTCCCAAAACAACAGTGATAGCAAGCGCTGAATGCCAAATTCGCCGGCATGTGCCCCGAAGATGAACCACGCGGCGCTGATGGCAAAGCCGGCCAGCGCACCAAGCGCGGTCGCCGCAGCCGAGATGCGTGCAACATCGCGCCGCAATCGCCACAAGAGAGCATACGTCAGGGCCGTAACGAGCAAGCCGGCCCGTGATTGGGTAAGCACGAGCGCGGCCGAGCCCAAAGCTGTACCGAGCCCGCGCACAGGCCCCAGGCCGGCGCCGGTGAGCGGCCACACCCACAGGATGGGCAAGGCAGCCTCGAGGTAGCCCGCCAGCTGGTTGGGGCCCTCGAGCGGCCCTGCCACGCGCGGTACCGGGTAGCCGTTGATAAAGATCCCGGAGGGCGCCCCGCCCAGGATCGCCTCGCGAATCGCAAGGCCGGCGACGATGCAAGCACCGGCTCCGGCTCCCGCCACAAGCCAACCGGAAGCGCGCGGCACCCGCTCGAGAAGCGTCAGCGCACACCAGGCAAGCGCCAGGTATTCGGCCTGTTTGAAAAACTCACGCACGACGTTGCCAAGATACACGGCATGCACGGCCGAGAGAGCAATCGTCGCAAGCAGCAAGAGCGCGACGCCGCCGACGCGGCGCCCTGCGGGCGACCGTGGAACGACCGGGGCGCCGCCCGCCAAAAGCCCAATCACGGCACCCAGAATAAGGGCCTTTTCGACGGTTAGCGTCGTGTGCCCGATATCGCGGTAGGCGGCAAAGGGGATCGCAAAAGCCAGCGCGCCCGCGACCCACGGCCGCCGGCGCCACGCCGCAACCGCGGTCGCAAGTGCGATGGCGACAAAGACCACGCCATCCATTGTCGAGAGCGGCTCTCGCGTGATGGGTTGAACGATCACCGGCGGCAGGGCTGGCAGCGTTGCGATCACCACGTTGTATGCTGCGCTTCTGCCCGGACGGGTGATGCCCTGGTTGTCGCTTGGTTGATCCCTTCAGCTCCTCCGGGGGTCGGTAGGCCGATGACGAGTCGTGCTTCCGGGCCTGTTTGCAGCGGCTGGCCGGCTCGTGGCGGCCGGGCTACCAGGCACCCTCGCGGCGGACGACCGCTGCCGGGGTCCGCAGGAGGATCCAGGCGTCCAGCGCGGGGGACCAGTGATCGGCATACCAAACGTCCATCGCCATCCAGCGCCGAAACGGCACGTTGGCTCTGCCGCTGACTTGCCACAATCCCGTCATGCCCGGCGGCACGCACAGGCGCCGGAAGTAGTGAGGCTGGTAATCCGCGACTTCACACGGCAGGGCGGGGCGTGGACCAACCAAGCTCATCTCGCCCCGCACCACGTTCCACAATTGCGGTAACTCGTCCAAGCTGTTGCGGCGCAGAAAAGCACCCAGGGGATGCAAGCGCGGGTCGTTGGCGATCTTGAGTGCCGGGCCATCGGTGTCGCTCAAGTGAGCAAGGTCATGATGCAGCAGGTGCGCGCCGTCCACCATCGTCCGGAATTTGTACATGCGAAAACGGCGGCCGCCCACGCCGACGCGTTCCTGGACGAAGAAAATCGGTCCGGGGGAAACAAGCGCGATGGCCAGTGCAATCAGCAGACACAGCGGCAAGCACATGAGGAGCAAGAGGCTCCCGGCGACGAGGTCGACGGCCCGCTTGAGCACCCGCCACGCCACAGGAACCCGGCGGACAGACACCAGCCACCTGCGCGCCCGTTCCTGATCCTGCGTGACGCGCAGCAGCGGGAGAACCAGGGCCTCTGTGTGCGCCGCGGTGATGCTCATACGACGAGCTGCGGCACCGGGGCCAGTCCGAAACTCTCCAGCACGCGGCTCCCGACCTGCCCGAACGATTCTTGGTTCCCCAAAAAGGCGCCCGTGGCGTCTGGGCGATAGTCGAGCAAAGGTACGAACTCGCGCGTGTGGTCCGTGCCGGGCGCGGTTGGGTCGCAGCCGTGGTCGGCGGTAACGAGCAAGCGATCGCCGGAGCGCAGCTCCTCCAGCAGCGGCTCGAGTTCGCGATCCAGCGTTACGAGCGCCTTGGCGTAGCCGTCGGGATCGCGCCGGTGACCGTACTTGGAATCAAAGTCGTTCAAATTGGTAAAGCACAAGCCGCCCGTACCTCTCTTGAGCCATTCGACCGTCTTGCGTAACCCTTCAACATTGTCGGCCGTTCGGCTGGCCTCCGTAATGCCCTGGCCGCAAAAGATGTCCTCGATCTTGCCCAGCGCGATTATGCGAACCCCATTGGTCTTCAGGACGTCGAGCACGGTCGGCGAGGGTGGCGGCACGGCAAAATCACGCCGGCCTGCCGTCCGCACGAAGGCACCCGGTCTCCCGACGAACGGCCGGGCAATCACGCGGTTCACCTGATGGGGCGGCACGAGCAGGGCGCGAGCCTTGGCGCACCAGTCCCAGAGCACGTCCAGGGGCACGACCTCCTCGTGCGCCGCCACCTGGAAGACCGAATCTGCCGACGTGTACACGATGGGATAGCCGGTTTCCAGATGACGGGGTCCCAACCGCTCGATGATCTCGGTGCCGGAGGCGACCTCGTTGCCCAGAGTTTTGCGTCCGATCAACGACTCGAATCGTTCGATGAGCTCCGGCGGAAAACCGTGCGGATAGGTGGGAAAGGCATGGCGGATCACAACGCCCATCATCTCCCAGTGTCCGGTGACGCTGTCTTTGCCGTTGCTGGCCTCGCGTAAGCGCGCGCAGCATGCAAGCGGCTGGTTGGCAGCTGTCACACCGGCCACGGGCGTTAACCAACCGAGTCCGAGGCGTTCGAGATTCGGCAGAGACAGACCGCCTGCGGCTGCAGCCGCATTGCGGATTGAATTGACGCTTGCCGGATCGCCGTACTGGGTGTGGTCGTCGCTTGCGCCGACGCCTCCCCCGTCGATGACGAGAATGACGACACGAGGCTCGGCATTGACCGGCTTGGAAGGTGTTGTGGAGGGTGGCTCTTCCCGGCCCTTGCGACGCGGGCCGTCTGGTGACTGCTCAAAAGCCATGTGCACGCTTCCTGGGGCGCCTCATCTTGGCGTTACGGATTTCTTTCCTTTTCCCTCTTCCTAGAAGTAGTACACGTTCACGCTGACTGTGCGGTGTGAGGTGGCCCCATCGGCGCCAATGGCGGTAAGAAGTATCACAACCTTGTGGTGCGGTACGACCACGCGCGGCACATTTAAGGTCGTTTCGAAGATGCCGGGTGCGACACGCGGCACGTGGACACGGTAGGTGCCGACCTGGGCGGTGAGAGCCGCTGCATTGCTGGTCGTGACCACCCGCGCAAACACCGGGTCGCCCGCGTGAACGTCGTATGAGGACAAAACGACCGACACGATGCGAACGGGATCTGTTGGCGCGGCATAAGGAACGCCAGCCGGCAGCTTTTGCCACGCCGGGGCATTGTCATGGGCTTGCACGCCGCCGCCTTGCGCCGCGTCAATCGAGGGAGGCGCCGCGAGCATGAGACCCGCCAGCACGAGACCGGCGGCGGCAAATGAGCGCCGGGCGCGCGAGCAACGGCAACCAGTCGGCCTTTTCATCATCATGTGGTCGAATAACGGCTGGAGATTGGATTTTGTTCTTGGGGCGGGCTTTTCCCGCGTCGGTCGCGCAAGCGCGACCGCTACGACAGTAAGTAAAATAAGAGGAAGAGATTCCGCAGTCAAAAAACCACATGCTACGAAAACCCATCACAGGCCGGGTCGCGCGCGATCCGGCCACTCGCTGCTTGGAACCGCGCCTGCGCGCGG
>CADDZI010000074.1 GCA_902812405.1 bacterium
GGTTACGTCTTGGAAAGGGCGGCCCGCAAGGGGTGACGTTCCGTCGGTCGCGCAAGCGCGACGGTCGGCTAAAAGCCGACCGCTACAGACCACACGTGCTCCGGCGCTGGACAAACGCGACCGCCACGAACAACCTCAATCGCTCGCCAGAGCGAGGGGCAAGTGCTCGCGCCACTGCGGTGTCTGGAGAAAGTCGCGAAAGGCCTGAGCTGCTGGACTCAGCAGGCGCTCCCGAAGCCAGACAACATGCCACATGCGACGCAGAGGAAAGCCCCGCACGCGTAGCGGGTGCAGCAATCCGGCCTCCACTTCCAAGCGAACGGCTGAAGTCGAGAAGAGAGTCACGCCCAGCCCCCCCGCCACCGCGCGTTTGAGGGCGCCGTTACTTGCCATCTCCATGTCGGGAACGGGATCGATGCCGTGCTTGCGCAGGATACTCTCCGCGGCTTCGCGCGTCCCCGAGCCAGGTTCGCGCAGCAGCAAGGGCCCGCTGACGACGTCGCGCAGGGAGACGGGCTCGCGCCGCACGAGAGGGTGACCGGGGGCGCAAAACCACATCAGGTAATTCTCCACCAAAGGGACAGCCGCAAAGATCGGCTCGGCCCACAGACGGCCGATGACGCCCAGGTCAGCCTCGCCGTTCATCAAAAGCTCCCGGACTCGGTTGCGGTTGACGACCTCCAGGCGCAGCTTGATCTCCGGATGTTCGCGATGGAAGGCCGACAGGGCGTCCGGCACGACGTAGATGCCCACCGTGGTGTCGCCGGCAACGGTGACCGACCCCCGTCGCAGGCCCGCAATCTCACCGATGACGGTGTCCGTTTCGTGAATCAAGGCCAAAATGCGACCCGCCCGTTCGTACAGCTCTCGGCCGACCGGTGTCAGGTCAATGCCGCCTCGCCCCGACTTGGGTTGAAAGAGGGGCTGGCCGATGGCCTTGGCCAGAGATTGCATCTGGTGGGTAACGGCCGGCTGACTCAGCGATAATGTCTCGGCAGCTCGGGTGAACGTACCGCGGTCAACCACGGTCTTAAAGATCCGCAGCTGGTGGAGGGTTACGCGCCGCTCAAGGGGCGATTGACGAAGCTCATGCATGGCAGGCTTCTCCAGGTCGACATCGGACACGGCTGGATGTTATAAGCATTGCTTATCGCATGTATTAAATACTTGCATTTGATGTTATGTGCCTGATGTCCTATCATAGCTCCATCACACACGCTCGCCTCAAAGGGGGAGGGAATCTGCCGTTATGAGTGCCCGTTTCGGCCCGCTCGTGCAGCTGACGGAGCTCGGCCAGAGCGTCTGGTGCGACCAGCTCAGTCGGGAGATGATTGATTCCAAGAAGCTGGTCGGCCTGATTGCCGACTATGGCGTTACCGGCCTGACGACCAACCCGAGCATCTTTCAAAAGGCCCTCTCCTGCGGCGACGCCTACGATCTGCAAATCGCCCGTTCGGCACATCGCGGCCACACGGTCAAGGAAATTTACGAGGAAATTGCCGCGAGCGACGTCCAGGCCGTCGCGGATGCCCTGCGCCCCATCTACGAATCCACCCAGGCCGCCGACGGTTACGTGAGCCTGGAGGTCTCACCAGAATTGGCGCACGACGCTCCCGCATCGGTCGAAGAAGCGCGGCGTCTTCACGCCGCGGTCGGCCGCCGCAACCTCATGATCAAGATTCCGGCGACCGTGGAGGGCCTCGACGCCATCGCCGCGCTGTTGGGCGAGGGTATGAACGTGAACGCCACGCTCATCTTCAGCCTGCAGCGGTATCGGGATGTTTTGGCGGCGTTCGTCAAAGGTTTAACGACGGCTCACCAACGCGGCCACGACCTGCGATCCATCGCTTCAGTTGCCAGTTTCTTCGTCAGCCGCGTGGACACGCTGGTGGACACAAAACTGGATGAGAAGATCGCGCAGACCACCGATCCTGGGGAGCGCGAGCGTCTGGCGAACCTGCGCGGCAAGGCGGCCATCGCCAATGCCCGGCTGGCCTATGCGATATGGCGTCAATTTGCCGTCTCCGACACCATGTTGAGCCTGGCGGCTTTGGGCGCCCGCCCGCAGCGCCTGTTGTGGGCCTCAACGAGCACGAAGAACCCGGCGTATGGCGATGTCCGTTACGTCGAGGAATTGATCGGCCGTCATACGGTCAACACGATGCCGCTCGAGACTCTGATGGCCTTCGCCGACCACGGGCAAGTGCGCGGCGAGACCCTGGCGGGCGACCCGGCCGAGGCTCGGCGCTGCATCGAAGCCGTAGAACGCGCCGGCATCCGCATGGAAGCCGTCGCAGCCGAGCTGGAGAGCGCCGGCGTCGAGCTCTTCGCCAAGGCCCACGCCCAGCTGATGCGCGATCTGGAGCACAAGGTGCGGCAGCTGCGGCCGGTCCGCGCCTTGTTACGACGGACGCGGCCCCAGGCGGCGACGCCCGGACCGATTTTCGTCGGCATCGGCGGCGACAGCGGCAGCGGCAAGACCACCATCACCTCGGCCTTCTATTCCCTGTTTGGGAAAGAACGCATCGCAACCGTCTGTCTCGACGACTATCACTCGCTGGATCGCAAGCAGCGTGCCCTGGTCGGATTGACGGCTCTCGATCCGCGAGCCAATAATTTTGCGCTCATGGAAGAGCAGATTTGGGCGCTCAAGCGTGGCCAGACGATTCGCAAACCAATCTACAACCATGCCAACGGCTGCCTCGAGGGGCCCGAAGACTTGACGCCGCGCGAGGTTGTCATCGTGCAGGGCCTGCATCCCTTCCTCATCCCGGGTGTCCGGCACGCCTTTGATCTGAAAGTCTGGCTCGACCCGGAACGGGACCTTCGCTACGAGTGGAAGATTCAGCGCGACGTGGCCAAACGCGGCTACAACCGCGAGCAGGTGGTCGCCGAACTGAAAGCCCGCGAACCTGACGTCGAGCGTTTCATTACGCCGCAGCGTGTCTATGCCGACATGGTCATTCGTTTCTACCGCAGCGACCCGGCGCAAGACATGGGCCACCTCAACGTGCGGATCACGCAGCGCCACACGCTGCCGCGCCTCAATTTCGACCGCCAGTTGCTGCGGGCGGATGCCGTCCGCCTGTCGCTCGACGTGGCCGACGAAGACGGCCAGCGCGCCGACATCATCGACATCATGGGGCACATCGGGCCGCGTGAAGCGGCCCTGGTGGAGGACACAATCTGGGCGCACATCGACGGCCGTCACGGAAACCTGCTGTACGTGCCGCCCGAACGCCTGGGTACCTACGAGAGCGCGCGGCACCACCGCCACAGCGATCCCCTCGCCCTGACGCAGCTCATCCTTGCACACCGCATCTTGAGCGCGCAGAAATCGATCTTGCTGCGCGCGACCGACAGTCAGGTAACGGCCGCCACGTGATGCGCCACCTCTGCGGGCCGAAAGCCTGAGGCGGACATCCCGCCCACCGCCGGTCCCTACCCAATAACCGCTCACACCCGAATGGGAAAGGAAGAATCGTATGCCGTTAATCGTTGACGACGACCTCGCCCCCGAGCGCTCCCGCTGGGCATCGGGCGTCATCCCGTACAAGGAGATGGGCTACTGGCAGCCCGACTACCAGCCCAAGGAAACGGACATCCTGTGCGCCTTCCGCATCACACCCCAAGAGGGTGTCGAACCTGAGGAAGCCGCAGCCGCCGTGGCCGGCGAGTCCTCGACGGCGACCTGGACCGTCGTCTGGACGGACCGCCTCACCTCGTACGAAGACTACCAAGCTAAGGCGTTCCGAGTGCTTCCCGTTCCCGGCACGCCCAACCAGTACATGGCGTACATCGCGTACGACCTGGACCTCTTTGAGGAAGGTTCGATTGCCAACCTGGCCTCCTCCATCATCGGTAACGTCTTCGGGTTCAAAGCTCTCAAGGCGCTGCGGTTGGAGGACATGCGCATCCCGCCACACTACGCCAAAACCTTCCAGGGCCCCGCGCATGGGATCGTCATGGAGCGGGAGATCCTCAACAAGTTCGGCCGGCCGCTCTTGGGTGCGACGACCAAGCCCAAGTTGGGTCTCTCGGCACGCAACTACGGCCGCGTCGTGTACGAGGCGCTGCGCGGCGGTTTGGATTTCGTCAAGGACGACGAGAACATCAACAGCCAGCCCTTCATGCGCTGGCGCGATCGCTTCCTGTACTGCATGGAAGCGGTGACGAAAGCCATGGCCGAGACGGGCGAAATCAAGGGCCACTACATGAACGTGACGGCGGCCGACATGGAGTCCATCTACGAGCGGGCCGACTTTGCCAAGCAGCTGGGCAGCGTCATCATCATGATCGACCTGACCGTGGGTTTCTCCGCCCTGCAGAGCATGGCGCGTTGGGCGCGGCGCAACGGCGTCCTCCTGCACTTGCATCGCGCGGGGCACGCCACCTTTACCCGTCAGAAGACGCACGGCGTCAGCTTCCGTGTCCTGGCCAAATGGTGCCGGCTGATCGGAGTGGACCACCTCCACGCCGGGACGGTCGTGGGCAAACTCGAGGGTGACCCCAACGCGATCGCCGGCTACTACGATACCCTGCGCCTGAACCGCGTTCCGGCCAACCCCGTGCACGGTCTGCTCTTCGACCAAGACTGGGCCTCCCTGCCGGCGGTCATGCCGGTGGCCTCGGGCGGCATCCACGCCGCGCAAATGCCGGAGCTGCTGCACTATCTGGGCGAAGACGTCGTCCTGCAATTCGGCGGCGGTACGATCGGTCATCCGATGGGGATTGCGGCCGGTGCTACGGCCAACCGGGTCGCCGTTGAGGCGATGATCCAAGCCCGCAACGAAGGCCGGGATGTTCTGCGCGAAGGTCCCGAGATTCTGGCCCGCGCCGCGCGCTGGTGCCCGCCGTTGCGTCAAGCCATTGACCTGTGGAAAGACATCTCGTTCAACTACGCCTCGACCGACACCCCGGACGTCGTGGCCACGCCCTCGTTCTGAACAGTCCGAGCGTGTCACACGTCATACCCTTCATAAGGAGAGCTGCATGCACCTAACCCAGGGAACGTTTTCCTACCTGCCGCCGCTGAGCGACGATGAGATCGCAGCGCAAATCCGCTACGCCCTGGATCGCTCGTGGGCCGTGTCGATCGAGTACACCGACGACCCGCACCCGCGCAACGTGTACTGGGAAATGTGGGGCCTGCCGATGTTCGATCTCAAAGACCCGGCGGCCGTCCTCCAGGAACTCAACCGTTGCCGCGCTGAGCACGGTGATTGCTACATCCGCATCAACGCCTACGATCGAAGCAAGGGTCGCCAGACGACGGCGCTGAGTTTCATCGTCAACCGTCCGCTTGTCGAGCCGGGGTTCCGAGTGGAACGTACGGAATTCGCCGACCGTCAGGTCAAGTACACGCTGCACGCCTATGCGACGGACAAGCCGGCCGGTCAACGCTATGGACCGGCGGGGTCGTAAGGAGGTGGGATGATGCCGCCATCCCCGCCGGGCGGGGTCCGCGTTCCGTTCGGGATACCTCCTGCGCAGACGGATGCGGCCTCGCCCGCCGACCCTAACGGCCATACGGTGCCGGTTGCATCTTCAGCCGGCGCTCACCCCTCGGCCGATCACCCAGCGAAGGAAAACCGGGAAGTCACGCCCGAGGAACTGCGCGCCGCGATCGATGAGGTCCTCGCGCGCCTAGACCGCGACCTGGTGGGACTCGTTCCGGTCAAATCCCGCGTACGCGACATTGCCTCGCTGCTTGTCGTCGATCGGCTGCGCCGTGCGCAAGGTCTGAGTGCCGATCCACCGTCCCTTCACATGAGCTTCACCGGCAATCCGGGAACGGGGAAAACCACGGTCGCACTACGGATGGCCGAGATTCTGCATCGCCTGGGGTATAGCCGCAAGGGGCACCTGGTCGTCGCCACGCGGGATGACCTGGTCGGCCAGTACATCGGCCACACCGCACCCAAGACCAAGGACGTGCTGAAGCGCGCAATGGGCGGCGTCCTGTTCATCGACGAGGCGTACTACCTGTACCGGCCGGAGAACGAACGCGACTACGGTGCCGAAGCGATCGAGATCCTCCTCCAGGTTATGGAAGACAATCGCGACGACCTGGTGGTCATCCTGGCAGGCTATGCGGACCGCATGGAGCGTTTCTTTGCCAGCAACCCCGGCATCAAATCGCGCATCGCCCATCACATCGATTTTCCCGACTACACGCCGGACGAGCTCATGCAGATCGCCGACCTCATGTTGGAGAAGATGATGTATCGCTTTTCGCCGGCGGCGCGCGAGGCCTTCGCCCGCTACCTGCAGCGGCGCATGCGCCAGCCGCACTTTGCAAACGCCCGCAGCGTCCGCAACGCCTTGGACCGCATGCGCCTCCGTCAAGCCACCCGTCTGACGGCGCAGCCGGGCACGCCGTCACGGGAAGAGCTCATGATGATCGAAGCTGCCGACGTTTTGGCCAGCCGAGTCTTCACGACAAGCCCGACAGATGTCGAGGCGACGTAACAAACCATCCCTGCGTAGTGGCCGCGCTTGCGCGGCGGAAAACCCCTCAAACTGTAAGCGGCCGCGCTTGCGCGGCCGAGAGGATGGCACGTGTAGCGGCCGCGCTTGCGCGGCCGAGAGGAGGGCAATGGCGCGGAGCTGGTGGGGGACGACGTAGCGGCTGCGCGTGCGCGGCCGAGAGATGGGAACGCCTTGCATAAGGTCTCCCCAAAGCCGTGACGTTCCGTCGGTCGCGCAAGTGCGACCGCTTGTATAATAGGTGTATCAGGAGTGATCCTGATTTTGTTCCCTGGACAGATGGGGAAGGCAAGGGAACGGGACACCTCGAGCGACCGCTGAGGCCACAGAGCCTGGACGTAGATTGGGA
>CADDZI010000075.1 GCA_902812405.1 bacterium
CGGCCGCGACGGACAATATGAGCGCGAGCGCTACGAAAATGAGGCGGGGGGCGAGGGTTAGCCGGCGCTGGGTTCGTAGCGGGCTAAGGCGCTCTTCATGCGCGCCAGCGCTTCGCGCAGATTGTCCTCGGACGTCGCGTACGACAACCGCAAATACCCCTTGCCGTGCGGGCCGAAGGTGGAACCGCCAAGAACCGCAACGCCGGCTTCATCCAGCAAGTAGGCCGCCAGGCGCAGATCGTCGCGGTCGATCGCCGAGACGTTGGGGAAAACGTAAAACGCGCCGCCCGGCAGGCGGCAGCTCACGCCCGGAATCTCATTCAGCCCCGCCACCAGGAGATTGCGCCGGCGCAGGAACTCGTCGCGCATCGCCTGGACGGGTTCATCCGGGCCGGTCAGCGCCGCGATCGCGGCATCCTGCACGAAGGTCGCCGTGCACGACACCGTGTTGAGAATCAAAGCCGTTACGGCTTGCGCGATCGGTTCGGGCATGACGCCAAAGCCCAGCCGCCAGCCGGTCATGGCCCACGCCTTGGAGCAGCCATCGATGAGAATCGTCCGTTCGGCCAATCCCGAAAGGCCGTAGTACGAGGCAAACGGCCGGTCGTAGGCATGGCGGCTGTAAATCTCGTCGCTGAGGACGAGCACGTCGCGCCCGCGCAGCAGGCGCGCGATGCCTGCAATATCCTCGGGTGTTAAGATGCCGCCGGTCGGATTGTGCGGCGAGTTGAGCACGAGGACTTTCGTGCGCGGCGTCAAGGCCTCTTCCAGCGCCTCCAGTTCAAAGCGAAAGTCGCGCGATTCCAAAAGCGGCAGTGACACAGGCACCGCACCGACGTAGGTGACAATCGAACGGTACGCAGGATAGGCGGGATCCGGAATGATCACTTCATCCTGCGGGTCGAGCAAAGCCATGAGCATTGCCGCGATCACCGGTTTGGCGCCCGGCGCCACGACGACCATCTGCGGCGTGACCGCGACGCCCCGCGTGCGCTCCACGTAGCGCGCGATCTCGGTCCGCAGCTCGGTCGTCCCCGCAGCCGGCGTGTAGTGGGTGCGGTTGGCGCGCAGAGAGGCGATGGCAGCCTCTTTGACGTGCTCGGGCGTGTCGAAGTCGGGCTCGCCGATCTCCAAGTGGATGATGCTGCGGCCCTGCGCCTCGAGTTCCTTGGCGCGTGCCAAAACGACAAACGCGCTCTCCGTGCCGAGACGCTGCAGGGAACGAGCCAGCGGGAAGGTTGTGGCCTGCATGGTGCGGATGCTCCTCGACGGATCGAACGACCCGCTGTTCGCGCCGCCTGCGTCGCCTCCCTGGAATGTGCGCCGCAGGGCGGGGCGTCAGTCGCGAATGCCCGCGCCGTTGGGTCCGGCAGGCTTGATATGAAAGTAGGATTCCACGATCGCCTGGGCGACCGGCGCCGCATTCACCGCACCGAAGCCGCCGCTTTGGTCCATGAACACGACGACGGCGATGCGCGGACGATCGTAGGGAGCGTAGCAGACAAACCAGGCGTGGTTGCGCCCGGAAGGATTGTCCACCGTCGGCACGTTTTCGGCCGTACCAGTCTTGCCGGCGTAGTGGAAGCCGGGAATCGCGACGTTGTGCGCCGTGCCGTACGGGTCTTCGATAACACCGAGCATGCCACGCCGAATGATCGCGAGATCGCTCGGCGCAATTGGCACATGCCCCAGGACGCGCGGCCCAAAGCGTACTAGCACGCGTCCGTGCGGGTCGCGGATGGCGGCGACCAGCTGCGGAGCGTACAGGGTGCCGCCGTTGGCAACCGCGGCGACGACGCGCAGCATCTGCACGGGTGAGGCTTCCAGGTATCCCTGCCCGATGGCCATGTTGACCGTATCGCCGGCGTACCAATCATCGTTGTAGACTTTGCGCTTCCAGGCTGGGGTCGGGAGAATGCCGCTCGTCTCGCCCGGCAGGTCGATGCCGGTGGGCCGCCCGATGCCGTAGAGGGCCGCGTATCGATCCAGCTTGTCGATCCCCAGTTCGTGGCCGACCTGGTAGAAAAAGACGTCGCAGGATTCGGTGATCGCCGTGGGCAGCGTCAAGGTTCCGTGCCCGCCGGCCAAATCGTCGTTGAAGATGTACCCGTTGAGATCGAACACGCCGCCGCAGTAGCGGGTCGTCGTCGCCGTGAGGAGGCCGGTGGCCAGTGCGGCGGATGCGGTGATCAACTTGAAGGTCGAGCCGGTCGGATACGCCCCCGCGATCGCGCGATTGAAGAGCGGATGCAGCGGGTCGTTCAAGTACGCGTCGTACTTCTTCTGACTGATGCCCGCCGCAAAGTCGTTGGGGTCGATGTTGGGCTGGCTGACGAAGGCCAAAACCGCTCCCGTGGACGGATCCTCGACGATGGCCGCGCCGCCGGTGCGGTGCCCGATACGCCGCGCGATGATGCCGATCTGCCGCGCCATCGCCGCTTCGGCGGCGCGTTGCAGACGCCAGTCGATGTTGAGGACGAGGTCGTTGCCCGGCACGGCCGCAAAGGCGCCGACCGTCGCCACCGCCTCACCGGCCGCGTTGACCTTGATTCGCCGGCCTCCGGGCCGCCCGCGCAGCCAGCGGTCGTAGACGTACTCCAGGCCGTCTTTGCCGACGATGTCGTTGGGCGTGTACCCCTCATGCCGTCGCGCCGCGTACTCGGCGGCGGTGATCTGCCCGACGTACCCCAAAAAGTGCGAACCCAACGTTCGGTAGGGGTAGTCGCGCACGGGCAGCAGCTCGACCGCGAAGCCCGCGAAGCGGTCGGCGCGTTCCGAGAACATGCCGACTTGCGCCGGTGTCAGGTCCTCGGCCACGTTGATGGGGCCCAAGGGAATCGCCGCCGCCAAGGCGTCGAAGTCGGGGTAGGTGACGCCGTTTTGGGTGAGGACGCGGCGCCACATCTGGTCGACGCTCAGACCGAGCAGGCGCGCCAGGTCCGCCATTTCGCCGGCCGGATCTTTAACCTGCATCGGCACCATCTGCACGACGAAGGACGGCCGGTTGCGCACGATAACCGTGCCGCGCCGGTCGTAGATGACACCGCGCGGGGCCGTGACGGGAATCGTGCGCAGCTGGTTGAGGTTGGCCAGGCGTGCGTACTCGCTGCCATGTGCCAGTTGCATGAATGCCAGGCGTCCGATGAGGATACCGAGTGCGACGGCCGCAAAGACCGCAAACGCGACGATGCGCGCGACGGGGCGCACGGGCGGGGTGGCGCGCGGCGCGGCGGGCCGAGGCGGATGCAACGTCACCACGTGCTCAGCGCCGCCATGCGCGCCACGCGACAAGCCCGATGGCGGCCGCCGCGCTGTTGAGGAGCATCTCCCAGATGACCTCGTGCGACAAGCGGTGGAACAGGCCGCGTTCGCCGATACCGAACTCCAAAACCAGGTAGGTGACAAGGCTGCGCAGGAGGGTGGCTGCGGCAACCGCCCCGGTGAAGACCGGCACCGAGTCCGGGAAAAAACGCGCGCTGAGCAAGCCCGCACCGAAGCCGGCCAGCGTCGTGCCCAGGACGTTGGCACCCGCACCGCCCAGACCGTCTTCCACGAGGCCCGCCAGCAGGCCGCACACACCGCCCGTCGTGACCCCGCAGCGCAGACCGATCCACACGACGACGATGGTGACGAGCGAGAGGCTGGCGCCATGCAGGCGCACGCCGCGCAGCAAGGTGGTCTGCAGGATGACCGCGCCGACCGTCACGGCGACGAGGACAAGAGGTCGCGGCCGTACCCACACCTCGGCATCCGCCGGGCGCACGCGCTCCCGGCGCGGCTGGGCGCCGGCCCGCAGGCGCTCGGAGGCGGCGGAGGCCGCGGAGGAGGCCGATGCAGACGCTCCGATGCCGGGCGGCTTCATCGCAGCAGCACCAAGACGTGTGTTAGGCTACTCACCTGAACGGCCGGCTGCACAACGGCCGATTGATAGAGCGCGTTGTCGCGGCGGTCAACCTCGCTCACCGTGCCGATGCGGATGCCGGGCGGGTACAGGTCGCTGCGCCCCGTGACGACGACGTCGCCGTCGCGAACGGGAACGTCCTGGCCGATGTACTTGACGCGCACGTGCTGGGTCGTGCCGGTCGCGATACCCCAGCTGTGGGCGTCGCGCAAAAACGCTGGGACGGCGCTGGTTGGATCGGTCACCAGCAAGACGTGCGCATCGTGCGGGCCGGCGTCAATGACGTGGCCGATGAGGCCGTCGCCGTTGACGACGACGTCGTCGCGCCGCACGCCGTCGCGCGTGCCGCGGTCGATCGTAATTTCCTCGCGCGCGCCTTCCGGCGCATAGCCGATCACGTCCGCCGCCAGCGTGCGTTGCGGCAGCGATGGCGCGATTCCCAGCATGCGGCGCAAGTGGACATTTTCGATCGCGTCTTCTTTGAGTCGTTCGTTCGCAGATGCCAGTTGCTGGACTTTGCGACGCAGCGCCTCGTTCTCGCGAGCCAGGGCGCCGGCGTGAAGGAGGAGGTTGACCTCGCCGGTCACCGCGTTCTCGGTGCGCACCACCGCGCCTTCGATCGGCGTGACGAGTGTCGCCACGAGCTCGTCGTTGAGACTGCGCCGCCCCGCGCGCGCGGCCGAAATCTCGGCCGACATGAGCGCCGCCGCCGCGATGATCAGCGCGAGGAAGACGAGGAGTTTTCTCTCATCCCAAAACGAAACGATCGCCACCACCTATCGAAGACGGATTGCGGAGCCGGGAACAGCGCCGCAAAGAGACGCGGTTCGCGCAGGACCTGGGCCGCTCCCAGCGCGACGCACAGCAGCGGTTGCTCGGCGGTGCGCACGGGAATGCCGGTCACGTCGGCCAGGGTCTGCGCCAAGCCGGCGATCAGCGCGCCGCCGCCCGCGATGACGATACCGTGCTCGCCCAGGTCGCGGACCAGCTCGGGCGGAGTCTGCTCGAGAAGGGAACGCACAGCGTCCACGATCATCCCCAGCGGCTCGGCGATCGCGGCGGCAACCTCTTCCTCGCGCACCTCAATCGTTCCCGGCAGCAGCTGGCGTGCGTCCTGGCCCATCACCCGCACTGGCGGTTTGCCCTGCGGCCGACCGTAGTACCCAAGCTCGATCTTGAGGCTTTCCGCCGTCCGTTCGCCGATGTGGAAGTTGCGCGTCGTGCGCAGGTGGGCGATGATCGCCTCATCGAGCTGGTCGCCGCCAACCTTGAGGGAGCGGGCGCTTACCATCCCGCCCAGCGAGAGCACGGCGGCTTCGGTCGTGCCGCCACCGATGTCGACGATCATGCTGCCGCGCGCTTCAAGCACCGGTAACCCGGCTCCAACTGCAGCCGCCAGCGCCTGCGGCACGAAGTACACGCGCCCTGCGCCCGCCGCGCGCGCGGCCTCCCGAATCGCCTTCTTTTCGACCTCGGTCGCCGAACCCGGCACGCCAACGACGACCCGCGCCGGTACGAGCGGTTTGCCGCGCAAGGCCCGTTCCAAGAGACGGGCGATGAGAACCTCGGCGTAGCGGTAGTCGGACACGACGCCGTTGCGCATGGGTCGCACGACCGTGATCGAGCGCGGTGTGCGTCCCAGCATTTGCCGGGCGCCCTCACCGATGGTGACGACCGCACCGCTGTCGGTGTCGATGGCGACCAGCGTCGGCTCGACGAAGCGCACACCGTGGCCGCGCACGTAGACCGGCGTGTTCACCGTGCCCAGGTCCAGGCTGACCTCGGGTGCGATCCGCGCGTACAGGCGCTCGAACAGCATCACGGCGATGGTGTCGGCTCGAAGGAGGCGTTCATGGTGCTGCGATCTCGGCTGCCAAGATCCGGTAGCCAAGCTCGCGCAGGGCGGCATGTACCCGCGCGATGGGCAAGCCCATGACGGCGTAGAAATCACCCCGAATCGAGCGCACGAGCAGCGCGCCCAGGCCCTGGATGCCGTAGCCGCCGGCCTTATCCAACGGGTCACCGGTCGCGACGTAGGCTGCGATGTCGTCCTCATCCAGATCCTCGAACTGTACGACGGTTGAGACGAGACCGCTGACCTCGCGCCCGGCGGTGCGGTCGGCCACGACGTATCCGGTGTGGACGACGTGCTCGCGGCCCGACAGGGTCCGCAGCATCTGCACCGCCTCCAGCGCGTCGCGCGGTTTCCCCAACCGGCGCCCCTCGAGAGCGACGACCGTGTCGGCGGCGATGAGGACGGGCGGTCCGGCCGCATGCGCGAGGCGCGCCTTTCCACGCGCGTGGGCCAGCGCCGCCAGCGGTGCGGAGGCCACGGTGTTGTCGGCCGCATCTTCGTCGTAGTCGCTGGGGATGACGGTGACTTGCAATCCGAGACTCTCCAAAAGTTGTCTGCGCCGCGGCGAACGAGAGGCCAAAGCCAGATGAGTCAGGCGGCGCGATGCCGGTTGGGTTGAGGAGTTCACTCGTATACCTTCCCGCCGACTTCGACAAAACCCAGGGGGTGGCGCAGGCGCGGGTCGCGATGCGTCCAGTGCAAGACGGGGCCAAGATCGTTGAAGTCAAGTTCGCCGCGCACGATGACGTCGTCGCCCCGGTGGAGGGGTGCTGCTGCCGCAATGGACACGTTGTCGGCGACGAAGAGCGGCAGGCTCGTGCGACCGTCACTGACGCGCAGAATGAAGCGTTCGTGTAGCCCGCTTGGCCCCCACACGGTCGGCAAGACCCGCAGCACCTTCCCTTCGACCTCGATTTCGGTGCCGGCTTGGTGCGCGGCGATGGCCGCCAGCGCGGCGGCGTTATCGGGCGGGGGAACCCTGGGCGAGCAGGCGGCCACGGCCAAAGCGGCGGTTATCGCCGCCACCAGGAGAG
>CADDZI010000076.1 GCA_902812405.1 bacterium
GAAGGGGCGTCCGCGCAATCGTCAATCCTCCCCACCCGCCGCACCCGCTCCGTCCCGCCGGCGGTGTTCACCTCATCGTAGCGGTGCGGGCATACGCTGTCAACGCGAACGTGCGAGCGGTGTCCCTATGCGAACACCACCTATCCCACCTGCGCCCGGCCCGACAAGGGGCATCCCGACGCGTGTCTTGCGCGACCTGCCGCGCTGGTTGCAGGTCTCTTTCGGGCCGCCATGCTCTCCGGCAGAGAATGCCGGCACAGCCGGCGAAACCGGCGGCGGGAGAGGATATGGATACATTCAATCGCTTAACCGAGCGCGCCCAGCAGGCCGTGTTGCGGGCGCAAGCCATTGCGCGCGAGCACGGCGCCGGCGAGATCGAGGGCGTCCACCTTCTGGCGGCATTGCTCGAGGATGACGAGGGTGTTCCGGTCAGCGTCGTGCGTCAACTGGGAATCGATGCGGGGCAGCTCACGGCGGCTGTCTTGGCGGCCGTCGCCCAGCGCGCCAAGGTGTACGGCGCGTCGGAACCCGGTTTCGGTCGCGAACTGCGCGACGCGCTCGTGCGGGCCGGTCAGGAAGCCGCGGCCTTTAAAGACGAATACATCTCGACCGAGCATCTCCTGCTGGCGCTGGCCGATCCGGCCGTCACGTCGGATGCGGGCGAGATTCTGCGCCGTGCCGGCGCGACGCGGGATGCAATCCTCAAGGCGCTGAGCGCGGTCCGCGGGAGCCAGCGCGTCACCGATCAGAACCCAGAAGGCAAGTACCAGGCGCTGGAACGGTACGGCCGCGATTTGACGGCGCTGGCCCGCGCCAACAAGATCGACCCGGTCATTGGCCGCGACGAAGAGATCCGCCGCGTCATTCAAGTCCTGTCGCGGCGCACCAAGAACAACCCGGTGCTCATCGGCGAACCCGGCGTCGGCAAGACGGCCATCGTCGAAGGGCTGGCCCACCGCATCATCCGCGGTGACGTGCCCGAAGGACTGCGCAACCGGCGCATCATCGCCTTGGATTTGGGGGCGCTGATTGCGGGCGCCAAGTATCGCGGGGAATTCGAGGATCGGCTCAAGGCGGTCCTCAAGGAAATCAGCAACAGTCAGGGCGAGATCATCCTGTTCATCGACGAGTTGCACACCGTCGTCGGAGCCGGGGCGGCGGAGGGAGCGATGGACGCTTCCAACCTCCTCAAGCCGATGCTGGCCCGCGGCGAACTGCACGCCATCGGCGCCACCACCCTCAACGAATACCGCAAGTACATTGAAAAGGACGCCGCTTTGGAACGGCGCTTCCAGCCCATTCTGGTCGGAGAACCTTCGGTCGAAGACACGATCTCGATTCTGCGCGGCCTGCGCGAGCGGTACGAGGCGCACCATCACGTGCGCATCAAGGATTCGGCGCTCGTCGCGGCGGCGGTTCTCTCGCACCGGTACATCACGGATCGCTTTCTGCCCGACAAGGCGATCGACTTGGTGGACGAAGCGGCATCCAAGATCCGCATGGAGATGGATTCCCGGCCGGTGGCCCTGGACGAGGTCGAGCGGCGCGCCAACCAGCTCAAGATTGAGCGCGAGGCTTTGCGCAAGGAGTCGGATGAAGGGTCGCGCCGCAGGCTGGCCGAGATCGAGAAGCAGATCGCCGAACTCGAGGCGGAGGCGACACGCCTGCGTGCGCGCTGGGAAGAGGAGAAGAAGGCGCTGGGCGAGGTGAGCGCGCTCAAAGAGCAGATCGAGCGCCTGCGCGAGCAGGTCACGCGGGCTGAGCAGGGCTACGAGCCGACGGTGGATTGGGAGAAGGTTTCGCGCATCAAGTACCAGGAGCTCCCCGAATTGGAAAAGCGCGTGCGCGCCATTGAACAGCGCCTGGGCGGCCCGCAGACCAAGCTCTTCAAAGACGAAGTGGACGAAAACGACATCGCCGAGATCGTCTCGAAGTGGACGCGCATTCCGGTCAGCAAGCTGCTGGAAGGTGAAGTGCAAAAGCTCCTCAAGATGGAGGAACGCCTCCACCAGCGGATCGTGGGGCAGGACGAAGCGGTCCGTGCCGTCGCCGCCGCTGTGCGCAGGGCACGCGCCGGCCTGCAGGATCCGAACCGTCCTCTGGGCTCCTTCATTTTCCTGGGCCCGACCGGTGTCGGCAAGACCGAGCTGGCACGCGCCTTGGCCGAGTTCCTGTTCGACGACGAGCGCGCCATGATCCGGATCGACATGTCCGAGTACATGGAGAAGCACAGCGTGGCGCGCCTCATCGGAGCACCGCCGGGCTACGTCGGGTACGAAGAAGGCGGCCAGCTGACCGAGGCGGTCCGGCGCCGGCCGTACGCCGTCGTGCTCTTCGACGAGATCGAAAAGGCGCACCCGGATGTCTTCAACGTCATGCTGCAGATTCTCGAAGACGGGCGGCTCACCGACGGCCAAGGACGCACGGTGGACTTCAAGAACACCGTGCTCATCATGACCAGCAACGTCGGCTCGTCGGCGATCAGCGAGTCGGCGGGGAGTCCGGAGCTCATCCGCGAGCAGGTCATGGAAGCTCTCCGGCGTCAGTTCCGCCCCGAATTTCTCAATCGCATCGACGACATCATCATCTTCCACAACCTGACCCTGGCCGACATCAAGCGCATTGTGGATCTGCAGTTGCGCACTCTGAGCCGCCGTCTGGAGGAACGCGGCATCCGGCTCGAGTTGACCGACGCGGCGCGGGAATACATCGCCAACCGGGGCTACGATCCGGTGTACGGTGCGCGGCCTCTGCGGCGCGCGCTGCAAAAGGAGATCGTCGATCCACTAGCGGTGCGGATCTTGGCCGGCGACTTTGGCCCGGGCGATACGGTTGTCGCGGACGTCCACGCTGGCGAGGTCGTCTTTACGAAAAAGCAGAGCACCGGCTCAGCCGAAGCAGCCGCGGCTGCGGGCAGCCCGCGCTAGGACCCGGGCGGGGCCGGCGGATGGTGCAGATGCTCGAGTTGAATGACCGTCTCGGGTCCGCTCTGCGTGATGATGACGCTGCGTTGATCGGGGTCGCGGAGGGTTCCCACGGCAAACGAGGCGACTGAGCCGCCGTTTGCCACGAGGTGCGTTTGCTCCGACCCCGGCGGCATGTGGACCCGGTACCAGGCGTAGACCGCGGCAAAGCGGTCGCGCGTGGTCAACGTCACAACGTGCTGGATGCCGGATTCGGTGCGTTCTTCCCAGGCGCCCGTGCGCGAGGCAATGGCACCCGGATAGAGGGGCAGGCCGAGCTGAGACGGATCGAACGCCCCCCGGCCGATGATCGCGACGCTTCGCGCGTGATGGATGGTGATCGTCCCATGCAGCGCATTGCCGACCACGGTCGTGCCGTTGGCTTGCGTCACGCGCCGTGCACAGGCTGGCGTAACCACGCAGCAGGCAGCGGCCAGCCCAAGGCCACACCATGCGGCCGCACGAATCACGATAGGTAGGGGGCGACGCCTTCGCCCGCTTGCGCCGCGTCCATGATGACCTCACTGACCGTGGGGTGAGCGTGGATCACCGCTCCCAGATCATCGAGCGTCAGCCCATCGGCCATGGCGACCGCGACTTCGTGGATGATCTCCACCGCGTGCAGGCCGACGAGAGTGGCGCCGAGGATGCGTCCGGTGTCGGCATCGGCCACAATCTGCGCAAAGCCCTCGGCATCGCCCTCCGCCAGCGCCTTACCGGAGCCGGCAAAGCGCGCCTGCCCGGTCGTGATGCGGTGACCGGCGGCGGCCGCCGCGGTGGCATGCAGCCCGACGCAGGCAATTTCGGGATGAGTGTAGATGCAGCTGGGAACCACCGTGTAGTCCATCGGCGCCGGATGCACGCCGAGGGCGTTCTCGACCGCCCGATGCCCTTCCGCCGAGGCTTTGTGTGCGAGTTGGGCTCCTCCCACACAATCGCCGATGGCGTACACGCGGGGATTGGTGGTCCGCAGGTAGGCATCGACGCGGACGCAACCGCGCTCGTCGAGAACGATGCCGGCCTCTTCCAAGCCGATGCCGCGCGTTTGCGGTGCACGGCCAACCGCAACCAGCAGGTCATCCGCCAACACCTGCGTTCCGTCATCCAAACGTGCCGCAATCCCGCCGTCGGCGGCGTGCAGCTCAGCCAGGCGTCGGCTGGTCAGGACGCGGACGCCGTCTCGCTCAAGAGCTCGTTGCAGGTGCGCCGCAGCGCGTTCGTCGACGCCCGTCAAAAGGCGCGGCAACAGTTCGACGACTGTCACCCGCGTGCCCAACGCGGCAAACAAGCTGGCGTACTCGCACCCGACGACGCCGCCGCCGAGGATGAGCATGCTGTGGGGAAGCCGATCCAGACGCAGGACGTCATCGGACGTGAGGACGTGCGGATTCGTCCCGTCGATGCCCGGCGGGAGAACAGGTTGCGTTCCAACCGCAATGATCGCAACGTCATAGGGGTGCAGGCTGTCGCCGACGGCAATCCCGTCATCGCGGACGACGCCGGGCCCGCGCACGAGGCGGATGCGTTTGCGGGCGATCGCCGCTTCGACGCCGGCGCGCTGGCGCGAGACGATCTCTTCCTTGCGCGCCATCATGCGGACGAAGTCGATTCGGGGTTCGCCGAGGTGGATGCCGAAATCGGCGGCATGACGGATGCGGCGCAGCAGATCTGCGCCGGCCAAAAGGGCTTTGGTGGGAATGCAGCCCCAGTTCAGGCACGTTCCGCCGACATGCGCCCGTTCGATGAGGGTGACATCGGCCCCCAGCTGAGCCGCCCGCAGGGCCGCGACGGCACCGCCTGGGCCGCCGCCCAGGACGGCGACGCGAGGGCTCACGAGCGATCTCCGACCCGCGCGTCCAAAACCTCACGGACGATACGTTCCTGTTCGGCGGCGGCCGCCCCCGGATAGCCTTCGCTGGGACTGGCCCGGTCGGGGCGTCCGATGTCATCAAAGAGGATACCCACCGGCGTTAGACGCTCGCGGATGCGTCGCGAGACAAAGGCACGGGCACCCATGTTCTTGGGTTCTTCCTGAACCCACGTGACACGCGCGGTATGCGGATAGGAAGCGATCACCCGCAGCACGTCCTCGAACGGGAACGGCTCGAGGAGTTCCACGCGGACGATGGCCAGGTCGGTCCGCGCGGTCCGGGCCGCGTCCAGTGTGAGATCGTAGTAGATCTTGCCGCTGCACAGCACGACGTGCCGGATGTCGTCGCGGTGCTCGGACGCGCCGGCGTCGTCGATGACGGCGCTGAAGGCTCCGTTGCTCAGGTCGGAGAGCCGCGAAAGTGCGGCCGGCAGACGCAGCAGACTTTTGGGCGTCATGACGACCAACGGGCGCGGCATCGTGTTCGCGGCCTGATCGCGGAGCAGGTGGAAATATTGCGCCGGGTTCGTGGGGTTGGCGACGCGGAAGTTGCCCTCCGCCGCAAGCTGGAGAAAACGCTCGAGGCGGGCGCTGGAGTGTTCGGGTCCCGCTCCCTCGTACCCGTGAGGCAAGAGCAGCGTGAGGCGTGACGTCTGCTGCCATTTGGCCTGGCCGGCGGCGATGAATTGATCGATCACGATCTGGGCGCCGTTGCTAAAGTCGCCGAACTGCGCTTCCCACAGAACGAGGGCCTCGGGAGCACACGAACTGTAACCGTACTCGAATCCGAGGGCGGCATATTCCGACAGCGGGCTGTTGTACACTTCGAATGAGGCGCGCGCCCCGGGTATGTTCCGCAGCGGCGTCCAGGTGGCGTCGGTTGCGACGTCGTGAAGGACGAAGTGGCGGTGACTGAACGTGCCGCGTTCGGTATCCTGACCGGTCAGCCGGACGGGCGTGCCGTCACGCAGCAAGCTGGCAAAGGCCAGCGCCTCCGCCAGGCCCCAGTCCACGGTATCTTCGGCGAGGGCCGCATGACCGCGCCGTTCGAGCTGACGTGCCAGCTTGGGGTGAACTGTAAAGCCGGCGGGCACCGCAAGCACGTGCTGCGTCAGCTCGCGCAGCGTCGCCGCATCGACTCGGGTCGCCGGAGCCTGGGCCGCGGCGGGCCGGCCGTCGCCGGGCACGCCGTCCTTAGAGGC
>CADDZI010000077.1 GCA_902812405.1 bacterium
ACGGATTCCCAAGTGCGCAAGCGCCACCGCTACGAATTCTGCTCTGAGCTTTTGAAGATGCGAAACAAGTACCACAGTGAGGGAATCAAAATAGCCAAACCGAGGAGCGCGACCACCAGGAATCCGGTGATTGTTACGGGCGGCGCTGCGGCTTGGGCGATGGTCAGCGTGGGCACGACGACATACGGATACTGAGCCCCTGCCCACGCCCACAAGACAAACGCCACCTGAGCGATGACACACACCCGCGCCAAGGGATAGCGCCGCGCGAGCAGGCAGATCAGCGCGCCCGCGCCTGCTGCCACGGCTGCAAGGACCAGCCCCGCACCGGCGCCGTGGGTGAGGCCCGTGAAGATGAGCGGTGCACCCTGGCGGGCGGTGAGGATGCCGGCCGCGCCGGCGACGGCCGTTGCGCCCCATGCCCCAAAAGCCCGACGGCGAAATCGCTCTCGCAGCGGCTCCCTCGTTTCCAAGGTCAGAAAAACCGCCGCCAACAGCGCGCATAGACACACAGCGAGGACCCCGACAGTCAGTGGAAACGGCGCCAGCCACGCATCGCTTGCACCGGGCGTGCGGCCGGCAGTACCCGAGGCCAGCGCTCCGACCGCCGCTCCCAAGAACACCGGCGTGACGATGCTGGCCGCTCCGAAGAGGTGACCAAGACCGGCGTGGGGACGGCCGACCTCTACCGCCTTCTCACGCAGCGCAAAAGCACTGCCGCGCAACACGATTCCCACAAGCGCGATCGTCACGGGGACAGCCAGATGAGTGAACATCGCCGCGAAGGCCGCTGGAAAGGCGGTCCAGGTCGCCACAATGGCAAAGATGAGCCAGACGTGATTTGCTTCCCATACCGGGCCCATCGCCTTTGCAATGACGGATCGTTGGGCGCCGGCATCCGATCCCCGTGCCAGCGCATCCCAGACGCCGCCGCCAAAGTCCGCGCCGCCCAGCACGACGTAGGCCGTCAGCGACGCGAGAACAAGTGCCGCGACGGCCACTTCAAGGATCACGATGGCCCCCAAAGGTGCCCTCGCCTTGCGCCGGGTGAGCCGCAGATGCCAGCCCGAGCAGCAGCCAGATAACGAGTGCCGCGAGGAAGAGGTAGATTAGGCTGAAGACGACGAGGCTGGGCATGACGACAGACGTGGCGGGCGTCATCGCCTGCGCAGTGCGAATGAGGCGGTAGGCAACCCACGGCTGGCGGCCCACTTCGGTCACAAACCAGCCGGCTTCAATGGCAATCAGGGACAGCATCCCCGCCGCAACGGTGCCGGCAAGCAGGCCCCGGCTGGATACGAGGGCTCCCCGGCGCAGGCGCACGACCACGGCCCACACGGCAAGAAAGACAAAGAAGAATCCGCACCACAGCATCAGCTGAAAGGACAGGTGGACGACCAGCGGGTTGGGTCTGTCGGGCGGCGCAAAGGCGTCCAAGCCCTCAACGACCGCGTTGGGATTGAACTTCAAGAGAAAGCTTAAGCCGCACGGGATGGGCAGACCGTAGCGCACGGTCTGGGTTTTGACGTCGGGGATGCCGGCGATGATCTCAGGAGCGCAGGAGCGTGTGTGAAACAGAGACTCCATGGCAGCGAGCTTTTCGGGCTGCAGAGCGCCGACGGCGCGAGCGCTGAAATCGCCGCTGAGAAGTTGCACCGGTGATAGCCACGCCGCGACGGCGAAGCTCACCACAAAGGCCTTGCGCGCCAAGCCAAGGGCGGCGCGGGTGCGCAGCAGCGAGAACGCGTAGATGGCTGCAACACTGAAGCCAACGGCAATGTACGCTGCGAGAACCATGTGCGGGATCTCGGTGCTCGCAAAAGGGTTGAGCATTGCGAGGAGGGGATGAACCGAGGATTGTGTCCCGTCTAAAAGGACTAGTCCTCGTGGAGAATTCATCCACGAGTTCGCGTCCACTACGAAGATTCCGGAGAGCACGGAGCTGATGGCAACTGCGATCCCGCTCAGCCAGTGAGCTTTCGGGTTGACCTTATCCCACGCATATAGGTAGACGGCCAGGAAGATCGCCTCGACAAAGAAAGCGAAGCCCTCCATGCTAAAGGGCATGCCTATGACTGGCCCGGCGAGCTTCATAAACTCAGGCCACAGCAATCCGAGCTCAAATGCGATGACGGTGCCGGATACGGCTCCTATAGCGAAGAGCACCCCCGTTGCCCTGGCCCATCGCCTTGCCATGTCCAGGTAATCTCTGTCCTCGGTTTTTAGCCATAGAGCTTCGGCGATGACCATGAGAAGCGGAAGGCCGATGCCGTACACGGCAAAGATGATGTGAAACGCCATGGAGATCGCGAATTGGGTGCGTGCTGCGAATAGGTCAGTCAAAGGAATCTCCGGTGGGCTAGACGCCTTGCGGGCGGGAGGGATTGGCGATGCTGCCCCAGGTCTCCCCGGCTTGGGTAGAAGTTGAAACTTGAAGGTTTCGCTTGGGTTGGCCGGACCGGCGGGGAAGGAGGTCGACGGAATGTGGCGCCTATTACGACAAGGCATTGTAGCTCACCAGGTGAAGTGTTTCACGTGAAACGTTGCCATCACGCGGTATAGGCCTTGCCGATAGATTCAGGAAACAAAACAGCCATCGGAGAACTTGATGCTCTGATGGTATCACTATTCGGACCAGGCAATGTCTACTCTGTTGGCGGGAGAGTACGTGATGAAGTCCTAGCCGATCTTGGCAGGCCACAAATCTGCAGTCCTGACGTAGACTACCTAGTAACTAGTGTCCCGCTAAGCGAAATACTCCAAAAACTTGGCAAGCACGGCTCAGCCCAACTAGTCGGAGCTTCATTCGGCGTCGTCAAGTTCATCCGCGATGGCCTAACCGTCGACGTCGCCCTGCCGCGTCGCGAGCGCTCGACCGGCACCCACCACCGCGACTTCGTCGTCGAATCCAGCCCGGACATCAGCCTCGAGGAAGACCTGAGCCGGCGCGACTTCCGCATCAACATGATGGCCCGCGACCTTGGGTCGGGCCGCCTCATCGATCCCTACGGCGGCAAAGACGACCTCATCGCCCGGCGCCTGGACATCCTCAAAGACGAAACCTTCATCGAGGATCCTTTGCGTATCTTGCGCGGCGCGCAGTTCGCGGCGCGATTCGAGCTCGAGCCGACCCCGCGCACGCTGGCTGCCATGCGCAAGGCCGCGCACCTCGTCCCCACCGTGTCGCCCGAGCGCATCGCCGACGAGCTGACCAAGTTGCTCACGCGCGCCGCGCGCCCCAGCCACGGCTTTGAGATCCTGCGCGCCGTCGGAGCCCTGGCCCTCATCGTGCCCGAGCTCATGGAAGGGTGGGGCGTCGAGCAAAACGCGTTTCACAAGTACAGCGTCTACTACCACGCCTTGCGCTGCTGCGACGAGGCCCCGCCCGACCTGGAGCTGCGCCTGGCCGCCCTGTTGCACGATGCCGGCAAACCGCGCACGAAATCCGGGCCGCACTTCTACCGCCACGAGTTTGTCGGGGCCGAGATGGCGCGCACGCGCCTGAGCGCACTGCGCTTCCCAAGCGACGTCATCGAGCGCGTGACGCACCTGATCCGCCACCACATGTTCGCATCCGACGACGGCCTCACCGATGCGGCCGTGCGCCGGTTCATCAATCGCGTCGGCGCGGACAACGTCGAGCGCCTGTTCGCGTTGCGCCGAGCGGACATCGCAGCCTCCGGATTACCCGAGCGCAACCCGGACGAGCTCGAGCGTTTTGCGGGGCGGGTGCGGGCGGAACTTGCCGGGCACAACGCGCTCGGGCTGGGCAGCCTCGCGATTAAGGGCGACGACGTCATCGCCGTGATGCGCGAGATGGGACTTGTCGGGCCTCAGTTTCGCGGGGATGCCCGCGTCGGCGCCGCCCTGCAAGCGTGCCTGGAAGCCGTGCTGGAGGATCCTGCCCAGAACACACGCGAGCGGTTGCGGGAAGTCGTGCGGGATTTTCTGGTTCGGACCCAAAGAGGGGGCGCATAATGGACTTTGCACACGGCGCGCCGGCCGCCGTCCGTGAGTCCCGCGGACACGCCGGGGTGGGACGCGCCCGCGTGGTCGCCGTTACAAACCAAAAAGGCGGCGTCGGCAAGACAACGACCGCGGTCAACGTGAGTGCGGAGCTGGCGCGTCGCGGCCGGCGCGTGCTCCTTGTGGACGTGGATCCGCAAGGCAACGCAACGACGGGCATCGGGCTTGACAAGGCGCAGATCACGCGCTGCATGTACGACGTGATCATGAAAGCGGCGGACGTCCGCGAGGTCGTCCGGCCAACGTCGATTCCCGGCCTGCACGTGGCCCCCGCAACGCTGAACCTGGCGGGCGCCGAGATCGAGCTCGTCGCCGCCTTATCGCGCGAGCTACGGCTGCGCAACGCGCTGGCGGGATGCCTCGCAGACTACGACGACGTCTTCATTGACTGTCCGCCGTCGCTCGGACTTTTGACCCTCAATGCGATGAGCGCGGCCGACGTGCTGGTCGTCCCCATTCAGGCCGAGTACTTCGCACTGGAAGGGCTGGGCCAGTTGACGCAGGTCATCGGTCTTGTCCGCGAGCAGCTCAACCCGGCGGTGCGCATCGCGGGCGTCGTCATCACGATGTTCGACGGGCGCACGAATCTCGCCATGCAAGTCGTTGCCGAAGTCGAACGCTACTTCCCGGGCCTGGTTTTTGCGACGCGCATTCCACGCACCGTGCGCTTATCCGAAGCGCCCTCGCACGGCATGCCGATTGCAACCTTCGATCCCAAAGGCCGCGGCGCAGCTGCGTACGCGGCGCTCGCCGAAGAGCTGCTTGCCCGTGCCTAGGCCGCGCGGACTCGGGCGAGGACTAGGGGCGCTCTTTCCGGGTGCCGCAGCTGCGGGCACACGGATACCCAGCCAAATGGCCCCCGCCGGGACACAAGACGGCCGTGAACTCCCGGGCGCAAGCGTCGAGCCAAGCATTGTATGGCTGGACCTGGACGCCGTGCGGCCCAACCCCCAACAGCCGCGGCGCAGCTTTGACGAGGAATCCTTGTGCGAGCTCGCGGCATCGATTGCCGAGCACGGCGTTTTGGCACCCATCCTCGTGCGCCCCGACGGCGCCGCACAAGGGCGCTACCAAATCGTGTCGGGCGAGCGGCGCTGGCGGGCTGCGCGCATGGCGGGTTTGAGCTCCATCCCGGCGATCGTGCGCCCGGCGCAAGCTGCCGAAGCGGTCGAACTCGCGCTTGTCGAGAACGTGCAGCGCGCCGACCTCAACCCTGTCGAGGAGGCCGCCGGCTATCGCCAGCTGATCGAGGAATACGGTTATACGCAGGACATGCTGGCCCAGCGCGTCGGTAAAAGCCGGCCGGCGATCGCCAACGCCCTGCGCCTGCTGTCGCTGCCGGACGACGTCCTCGCGCTCGTGCGGGATGGGAAGTTGTCCGCAGGACACGCCCGGGCGCTTGCCTCGGCAAGCCCGGAGCGCGCGCGTCACCTGGCAGCCCAGGCCGTCCACTATGGCTGGAGCGTGCGCGATGTCGAGCGGGCCGTCGCCTATCCCGCACCGCGCAGCAGCCGCCGAGGGGCAGCTGGCCGGCGCCAGGGTCCGCTGTCCCCGGATCTGGCGGACGCCGAGAGCCGCCTGCGCTTTGCGCTCGCCACACGCGTGACGATTCATCCGCGGGCCAAAGGCGGCACGATTGAAGTGCAGTACGCGGATGACGACGACCTGACCCGGATTCTCGACCGCATTGCACCGCCGGGATCGCCCCCGTGAAGCACGAGAGGATGCAAAGACGCCAGATGCCTTTCCCGCAGCTCGCGTCTCCACGGCGATGCAGGCCGGTGCGTTGGGACGATGTGCGTGCGGGATCGCAGCTGCCGGGCCGGCGCGGTCTGCTGCAGACTGCGCTCATTGGCATTCTGGCGGCGTGCGTGCTTACCCAAGCCGGCGCGGGCGCCGGGCGCGCCGCGACGGGCGCCGGGCATGCCGACGTCATGCTGGTGTGGAGTGTGCCCGCGCCGCAGTCGCAGGATCCCAGTGTGCAGGCGGTCG
>CADDZI010000078.1 GCA_902812405.1 bacterium
TTCTTGCGCTGTCGGGTGTGGGAACGCTCGCGGTCCTGTCAGTCCTGTTCGTAGGAGCCGCATTCCACAACATCGGAGTACTGGTCGCACGGTAGAAGGGGGCCGCTGCCGCCGCCCCCCTGTGCTGACGTCCGGGGCGTCCTGGCGGGCACCGCTGTGTGAGGCCGCATCCGGCGGCGTCCGGGGCCGTCCTGCGGGGCGATACTGCCGCGAGCGCGCAGAGCGGCCTGGAGCGGGTTGAGTCCCCTGACCGCGCACACGGTTCCTGGGCGCATGGGTGGCCGGGCAGCGTATGCTGTGTGCCGATGCGCGCCGTGCGTCCTGTGGTGCTTGTGGCCGTAGTCCTCACCGCTACCGCCCCTCTGCATGCCGGCGCGGTGGATGCGCTGCTGCTGTCCGGCGTCTCGGCGTACCGGGCGGGCGCGCCGCTGCACGCGCTGGCATACTTCGCCGGCGCGGCCAGGCGCGACCCCCGCAGCGCCATCGCGGCCCTGTGGGCGGGCGTCGCGGCGGTGGCGGCCGGCAGAATGGGGGCGAGTGGTGGCAGTCTGTGTTCCCCGGCATCGCCATTACGCTGACGGTGCTGGGGTTTGGGCTCGTTGGCCAGAGTATCGAGCTGTTTTTCGATCCGACGCAACGGCGCACGCTCGTCCTGGCCGGGAGCGCAGACGATACCGCGGAGGCGGGCCTGGGCCTCTACGCCGGCCATGTCGAAGGTTAAACGTGAGGTGCTCCCTCCGTGACGATCTTCCAGTACGTGGCTAGGCGGTTGGCCTTTATCGTCCCCCAACTCTTGGGAATCGTGGCGGTGAGCTTTTTCCTCGTCAGCCTCATTCCGGGGGATCCTGCCGTGCTGATGTTGGGCCCGCTGGCCTCGCAAGACAGCATCGCCAAGCTCCATGCGAGCCTGGGGCTGAATCAACCTCTGGCGATCCGGTTCCTCCACTATGTGTGGCGGCTTCTCCACGGCGACCTTGGGACGTCGTGGCAGACCCAACGCCCGGTGCTGTTGGACTTGCTCCAGCGAGCCCCCGCGACCATCGAGCTGGTGACGTACAGCCTGTTGGTGGCAATCGCCGTTGGGATTCCCTTGGGGGTGTATACGGCGGTACGGACACAAGGCATTCCCAGTAAGATTGCCACGATGTACGGCTCAGTGGCAGGCACCATCCCCGATTTCTGGCTAGGCTTGGTGTTCATCTTCATCTTCTACAATCGGTTGCACGCCGTCCCGGCACCTACAGGACGGTTGGACCTGGCGATCCCTCCGCCGCCGACGATCACGGGCTTCTATACGATCGATGGCCTGCTCACGGGAGACTGGACGGCGCTTGGCTCGGCCCTTGCGCACCTTGCGCTCCCAGCGCTGACGCTGGGGCTCATCAACGCGGGACCCATTTTTGCGATGACCCGCAGCACCGTTTCACGCATGCTCGATTCCAATTTCGCGGCGTACGCGCAGTTGAGTGGGCTGCCGCGGTCGTTGATCATCATGCGGGCGTTTCGCAACGCCTTCCCTTCAATCGTGACGGTTATTAGCGTACTCTATGGCTTCCTCATCGGCGGCGCGGTGCTGATCGAGTTCGTCTTCAGTTGGGGCGGGGCCGGTCAGTACGCCGTGCAGGGCGTCCTGAACGCCGATATCGACCCTGTGCTGGGGTTTGTGCTCTTTTCGGCCATCTTCTCGCTCGTCATCTATCTGGCCGTCGACCTCATTTATTTTGCCCTCGACCCGCGAGTGCGTCGATGATGACGCGCGCGGTGCGTATCCATTCGTGTCCCGCGCGGCCATCCTACGGTCGAAGGACGGCGCTGGACTCGTCGAGGGGATCCGGGAGGAACGCTGTTGTCCGACGTAAGGCTGCGGGTGGAGAACCTGCATAGTTACTATTTCGCCCACTACGGGACGGTGCGCGCGCTCCGCGGAGTCGACCTGACGCTGGAGGCCGGGAGTGTGCTGGGCGTGGTCGGCGAGTCCGGATCGGGCAAAACGACGCTCGCGCGATCCATCATGGGATTGCTCCCTCCCCCGGGGCGAATCGTTGACGGCCGGATCCTGTTCGGCGGGCGCGATCTGCGGACCCTCACACCGCAAGAGTGGCAGGCGCTCCGCGGGCGAGACATCGCGATGATCGTGCCCAATCCCAGGGGCGAGCTCGACCCGTTATTGCCGGTCGGCGAGCAGCTCGTTGCCGTCATCAGGGCGCACACGGACAAGGGGCACAGAGAGGCCCGGGACCTGGCCCTGGGCATGCTGCGTGCCGTACAAATCCCTGATCCTGAGCGCAGGTTCAGGGCATACCCTCATGAGCTCAGCGGCGGGATGGCGCAGCGTGTCGTGATCGCGATCGCCCTGTCCTGCTCGCCCCACATCGTGATCTCCGATGATGCGACGAGCGGTCTCGACGTGACTGTCCAGGCCCAGATTCTATCGCTGCTCGATGATCTGGTCCGCCAGCAGGCATCGTCGATGATCTTTATCACACGAGACCTCGGGGTGGTGGCGCATGTATCGGACCGGGTCGCCATCATGTACGCTGGCGAGATCGTCGAGATGGCGAAGACCACCGAGTTCTTCGACCATCCCGCGCACCCGTATAGCATGATGCTCCTGTCCGCGTTCACGCATGACCACGCGCTACGCGCGCGATGGACCAAGGAAGGTGACTCGCCCGACTTGGTCCGCCTGCCTCAGGGGTGTCCGTACGCATCTCGATGTGTGCGGGCGCAGCCGAGGTGTCAGGCGGAGAGGGTCCCTGCTGTCGAGGTTGCCCCCGGTCACTTCGTCCGGTGCCTCTATCCACTGTAGTCTGTTGTGCGGGAGGCCGCGTCCGGGAGCTTGACGGAGAACATGACCCCGATGCAGATGTCCGCGCCCCACGTGGAGAGCATCCTGCGTGTCAGGGATCTGGTGAAACATTTCCCTGTGGCCGGATCGCGTCAGGTGGTCCACGCAGTGAACGGCGTGAGCCTTGAGGTTTACCGGGGCGAGACCGTCGCGCTCGTTGGCGAGTCTGGATCGGGCAAGACCACCGTTGGGCGGTGCGTCGCCGGGCTGCTGCGTGCGACTTCCGGGATCGTGATCTTCCGGGATGTCGAGGTCAACGCACCGAGCAAGCTCGATTACCGCTACATGCGCGGGAAGATCCAACTGGTGTTTCAGGAGCCGGGTGAGTCTCTCGACCCGAAGATGCGAATCGAGGACTCGATCGCAGAGCCCCTTCGAGCCGCACGGTGGCCTGGCGAGCGACGGGCCGCCAGGGTGCTTGAGGTGACCGAGCTCGTGGGACTACAGGTGAAGGTCTTGCGGCAGTACCCCTGGGAGCTGAGCGCAGGGCAGCAGCAAAAGGTGGCGATTGCCCGAGCCATTGCCACGAATCCCGAATTAGTCGTGCTCGATGAGCCGACCTCGGCGCTCGACCCGACCGCTCGGGCTGAAATCATCGAGCTTCTGCGGACGATTCAGGAGAAGCTGGGCACTGCCTATCTCTTCATCTCGCACGACTTGAGTACCGTTAGATACATCAGTCATCGCGTCGCCGTGATGTATTTGGGCATGATTGTGGAGCACGGTTCAACAACCGAGATTTTCAGGCGGCCCACACACCCTTACACCATCGGGTTGCTCTCGTCCGTCATGCTCCCCGACCCCCGGCAGACGCTGCGCCGCGGGCTCCAGTTGAAGGGTGAAATTCCAAGCCCCATCAGTTTACCTCAAGGGTGTTATCTCGCATCCCGGTGCCCGCTTGCCGACGGGCGGTGTCGGCTTGAACTACCCCCGGCGGTCGACGTCGGCCGCGGGCACTTTGTCCATTGTTTCAAGCACGATGAAACCCGGCAATTCCAATTCGTGGCCGAAACGGGCGGCGCGTTGCCGGCGTCGGCGAGCCAGAGCGTTCAGCCGTCGCCCTGAGGAGTAGACAGGAACCCGAATGACGCCGTGGCGGGGCCTCAAGGAATCCGGGGCAGAGACCCTAGTCGGGAGGGTGAGGACATGGGGAGGTTGGACGGTGCCGCAGCGTTGATCACCGGTGCTGGGAGTGGCATTGGGCGTGGCATTGCACAGGGCTTCGCCAGAGAGGGGGCCAGAGTTGCGATCAACGACGTAGACGCCGAGCGCGTCCGTGTCGTGGTGAGCGAACTGGCCGGTCTGGGGTTCGAGGCTGTCGAGGTCCCCGGAGATGTTGCGAACGAAGAGGCGGTCAAGCGGATCGTGGATCACACGCTCGAGCGCTTCGGACGAATCGATATCCTTGTCAACAATGCTGGCATTGCGACGCTGTCACTGGTGGAAGAGATGTCCACAGACATGTGGGATCGGATGATCGCGGTGCACTTGCGGGGGACGTTTCTCTGTACGCGGTACGTCCTCCCGCATATGCTTCGACTCGGGCGTGGAAAGATTATCAACATGGCCTCGCAACTGGGGCAAAAGGGTGGACGAGAGCTTGCACACTACTCAGCCGCGAAGGCTGGTATTATCGGCTTCACGAAGTCCCTTGCGCTGGAGGTGTCCAGTAAAAACATCAACGTGAATGCCATCGCCCCTGGTCCCATCCGTACCGGCCTCGCTATTTCCGAGGGATGGCTTCGCCAGAAGCTGGCCGAGCTTCCCATCGGTCGCATTGGGGAGGTCGATGACGTGGTGCCCACAGCGATCTTCCTCGCGTGCGATGATTCCAAGTACTATGTCGGGCAGACCCTGGGACCCAACGGCGGGGACGTGATGCTCTGAGCAGATGGGATGTGGCGGGAGGCCGAGTCATCGGTCGCGCCGGATGCCAGCCTACGGGGGGATTTGCTGATGCGATTTCAAGATCGCGTCGTCTTGATAACGGGGGCGGGGAGTCCTATAGGCATAGGCCGCCAAGTCGCCCTCGCGTTTGCACGGGAGGGCGCCAGGGTGGTCGCAAGTGATGTTGATGTTCCGGCTGCCGAGGAAACCGTGGCCATGCTGGCCCGCGACGGTGGTCAGGGGATCGTGGTTGGGTGTGACGTATCCGACACAGAGCAGGTCAACCGCATGGTTCGGATTGCGCTGGAGACTTACCCGGGCGGCATCGATATCCTCGTCAATAATGCCGGAGTGGCGAGGCGCAAGACGTTTGCGGATATGACCGATGAGGAGTGGAATTTCACGGTCGACATCAATCTGGGTGGCGCCTATCGATGTACGAGAGCGGTGCTCCCGGGTATGCTCCGCCGGGGCCGCGGTCGGATTATCTCGATTTCGTCGCTCATGGGATGCCGGTGGGGCTGGCCTCAGCATGCACACTACAGCGCATCGAAGGCCGGGATCGAAGGGATGACCCGTGCCCTAGCCGTCGAACTCGGCCCGTACGGGATCACGGTCAACGCTGTTGCCCCCGGTTTTGTCTGGACTGCCCAGTCGACGTCCCGAGAGCACTCGCTTGGGCCCGAGGGTCTCAAGGTCGTCGAAGGGTATATTCCCCTCCGTCGCATCGGAGCGCCGGAGGACATCGCTGATGTCGTCCTGTTCTTCGCCTCGGACGCTGCGCGCTACGTGACGGGTCAGGTCTTGCTGGTAGACGGCGGCGTTACGCTGGGAGATCTGTCCCCAGCCTTCGCTCATCTCGCGGGTGTGCGCTGACGAGGCGGTGCGGCGGTTTCCACCTTGGAGGGATGTATGGCGAAACAGATCCTATGCGCGTATGGTGTACACGTGGATGCGGTAGCGGGCTGGCTCGGTTCGTATGGCGGCGAGGACTCGCCAAACGATATCAGCCGCGGCCTGTTCGCCGGCGAGGTCGGCGCGCCTCGCCTGCTGCGGCTCTTCGAGAAGTATGGTATTCGGGCGTCATGGTTCATCCCCGGGCATTCGCTGGAGACGTTTCCGGCACAGATGCGGCTTGTCGTGGAGGCGGGCCACGAAGTTGGGCTTCACGGCTACTCTCATGAGAA
>CADDZI010000079.1 GCA_902812405.1 bacterium
GGCCGCCAACGGTCTTGCGCTCATCCTCGTCGCGCAGCCCACGTAATGCCAAAAGCGACGTGGACCAGGCCTGCATCCTGCCCAAGCGGAGGAGCGCAGCCAGGGTGATGCGAGAAGCGACGGTGGGCTTTTCTCCTCGCAACGGCGGGCAGCCACGGGCATGAGACGCCGGCCGCTCTTTGCCGCCAACTGGAAGATGAATAAGACGCCCGCCCAAGCGAGCGACTACGTCGCCAACTTCTGGGCCGCTGCCGAAGCTCTCGCCTCGCGGGCCGACATCGTCCTGTGCGCGCCGTTTGTCGACTTGGAGACCCTGCGGGTGGCCTTGGAACCCTCATCGGTGCGCGTCGGCGGCCAGGATTGCTTTTGGGAGCCGGCCGGTGCGTATACCGGCGAAATTAGCGCGGCGATGCTGGCCGCCATGAAGGTGACGTACTGCATCGTCGGACATTCCGAGCGCCGCCGCCTCTTTGGCGAAACAGACGAAACAGTTGCCAAGAAAACTGCGGCACTGGTGCGCGCCGGGCTGACGCCTATCGTCTGCGTGGGCGAGACGCTGGAGGAAAAACAGCAGGGGGCGACGGCGGCGCGCGTGCGGGCGCAGATCGAGGCCGGTTTGGGTGCCATGAGCGACGAGGAGCGCGCCTCGCTGGTGATTGCCTACGAACCGGTGTGGGCGATCGGCACGGGCCTGGCCGACGACCCGGCGTCGGCCAACGAGACGATCGGCATCATCCGGGCCGCGGCCGGAGGATTGGATCGGGCTCGCGTTGTGTACGGGGGTTCGATGAGCGCGGACAATGCGCGCGCGTTTTGCGCGCAGCCCAACATCGACGGCGGGCTGGTCGGCTCGGCAAGCCTCGATCCGCGCGGCTTCATCGGCCTCATCCAAAACGGCCTCAGCGGCATGGCCAAGGGCTGAGGCGTGGCAGGAAGCGTCGGCGAGGTGCGCCCGGTCGTGCTATGCGTCTTGGACGGCTTTGGGCTGTCTGAGGAAACGCGGGGCAATGCGATCGCGGCGGCGCGGATGCCCAACTATCGCCGCTTAGCGGCATCCTATCCATTTGCCCGTTTGGGGGCCGCACAGGAGGCCGTCGGTTTGCCGCACGGACAGCAGGGCAACAGCGAGGTCGGCCACCTCAACCTGGGGGCGGGCCGGGTCGTCTTGCAAAGCGTGACGCGTATTGACCGCGACATCGACACCGGAGCCTTCTTCGATAACCCGGTCTTGCGTCAGGTCCTCGCCCACGTTGCGCGCACGAGTGGGACCCTTCATCTTTTGGGTCTCGTGTCGCCGGGCGGCGTCCATTCGTCGCCCAAGCACCTCTATGCGCTGCTGGAGGCGGCGGCGCGGGCGCGCGTGCCGGTGAAGGTGGCGGCGTTTCTCGACGGACGCGATACCCCTCCGCGCAGCGCCGGCGCCTACCTGGCGGAGCTGGAGCAGCGCTGCGCCGCCCACGGCAATGCATCCATCTCGATGATCTGCGGGCGGTACTACGCGATGGACCGCGATCGCCGCTGGGAGCGCACGCAGATTGCATACGATGCCTTGGTCTATGGTAAGGCAGATACCGCACCGTCGGTCACCGCCGCGCTGGAGCTGGCGTACGGGCGCGGCGAGAGCGACGAGTTCGTTCGTCCGGTCATCATCGGTCAGGCTGCACCCATCGTCAAGGACGGGGATGCGTGCTTTTTCTTCAACTTCCGGCCGGACCGGGCGCGGCAGTTGACCCAGGCCTTTTCCGATCCGGCGTTTGCGGAGTTCTCGGTCAAGCGGCTTTCTGATTTCGTCTTCGCCATCATGACGCTCTACGACGACACCTTCGACAACCCGGTGATGTACGGGCGGGTCTTCGAGGAGTGGACGCTGGGAGAAGTTGTCTCCAAAGCAGGGCTGGCGCAGCTGCGCCTGGCGGAGACGGAAAAGTACGCCCACGTGACCTACTTTTTCTCGGGCGGGCGCGAGGAACCGTTTGAGGGCGAGGATCGTATTCTCGTGCCGTCGGCGCGCGAGGTGGGCACCTACGATCGGCTACCGCAGATGCGGGCGCGGGAGATCACCGCAGAGGCCGAAAAGGCGATAGGCGGGCGGCGGTATGCTCTGCTCGTCATGAATTTTGCCAACCCCGACATGGTCGGTCACACGGGCAAGTGGGATGCCATCATCCAGGCGCTCGAGGTGGTGGACGAATGCCTGGGCCGTTTGGAGCGGGCCGCATTGGATGCCGGCGCCGTGCTGCTCGTGACCGCCGATCACGGCAATGCCGAGGAGAAGATCGATCTGGCCACGGGCAAAGAACTCACGGCGCATACGTGCAACGACGTGCCGTTCATCGCGGTGGCGCAGCCAGGTGTCGGGAGGGTGGCGCCGAGCGGCATCCTGGCGGATGTTGCACCGACGATTTGCCAACTGCTGGCGTTGCCCCAACCGGCCGTCATGACCGGCCACTCGCTCCTTCTACCCGCGAACGTGTAGCGGCCGCGCCGGTTTGCTGTAGCGGTCGCGCCGGTTTGCTGTAGCGGTCGCGCTTGCGCGACCGACAGAAGCTCCCGCGTTACCCACAACTCACCCGGGGTGCGCGCATCGCCGGGGTCCCGCCCGGGGACGCGTCCTCTTTTGCCTCCGGCAAAAGAGCGCCGCTCCACTTCGCGCGTGCTCTCGCCATCCATGGCTTCGCACGCCCTCAGAGGCCCCGGACGAAACCCCGTCGCCTGCGCGCCCCACGCGTGCAGAAATTTTGTAGCGTCCCCGTACAGCACGATCCCACGAAGCCCCCGGATCTTAACGTGCCAATCTCGTGGCTGTTCACATCTTGGCAACATTCTGGCGACGAGCCGGCAACGCGCCCACAGTAGTGTAGTCCGCCAAGAAGACACACGGGGAGGCTCACTCATGGATGTTCCAGACGCGGTGACGTCGGCCGCCGCCGGCATGCGCGTCCAATCTGCTGAACTCGATGCTATCGCCCGCAACCTGGCGGGTGCTGGCTCTCCGGGGTTTCGTCCGGAGCATCTAGCCGTCTCGGCCTTTGGCGACCAGCTCGAGGCACATACCCAGGCCGGAGACGCACAAGGCACGTTGCGCCGCACCGGGGTGACCACCGACCTGGCGCTGGTCGGCCCCGGCTACTTTGCGCTGGCCACGTCGGATGGCGTGCGCTACACCCGTGATGGCCGCTTTGCCGTCGGCCCGCATGGAACTCTCGAGGACTCTCGCGGGAACGCGGTGCTCGGATCTCTGGGACCGGTGCGTTTTCCGCCCGGGGCTCAGGTTGTTGAAGACGGGCACGTCACCACCAAGGGTATGACGATCGATCGTCTTCGCATCGTTGTGTTCGACCAGCCTCTTGTGACTTCGCCTGACGGCTTGGCCCAAGCACCACCTCATGCGGTTCCCAAGCGGGCTGAGGCTCGCGTGCGCAGCGGGTATCTCGAAGATTCGGGGGTCGACGTCGTTTCGCAAATGACGGCCTTGATCGCCACGCAACGTGCATTCGAGGCAAATCAGAAGACGCTCCAACGAACCGACGAGTCGCTGCGGCGTATCGTCACCGATCTCCCGGTGCTCCACTCATGACGGTAGCATGCCGGACGGGAGTTCGCAGCAAGACGCCGGCCACGGGCCGGCATGCACGTGGTACCGCAAAGGCCGGCAACGTAGGAGGTCGGGTTTCATGAATCGCACCCTCGCTGTCGCCGCGGCCGGGATGGCCGTTCAGCAGACTCTACTTGACGGCGTCGCCGCGAATCTCGCGAATATTGATGTTCCAGGATTCCGCGTCACGCGCACGGACTTCTCGTCGTTTCTGAGCCCGGACGGGCGAGTCGTCGCGCCCGAGGAGGGGGCCGCCCGGCGACTCTTCACGCAAGGCCGCCTCGACATGACCGACAATCCTCACGATCTCGCCATCCAAGGCGAGGGATTCTTTGCGGTCATCACGGCCGCCGGTGCCCGCGCGTTTACCCGCGCCGGCAATTTTGCGCCGGACGCTCATGGCCGTCTGCGTTTGCCCAATGGAGCATTCCTGGAGGGGGTGCACCTGCCGCCGGGCACGCTATCCTTTTCGGTTGACGGCAGCGGCAAGGTTCTCGCTCAGGTGGCCGGGCGAGCGCACGCCACAGGTGCCGGGCACATCGCACTTGCGGGCATCGCGAACCCGCCCGGGCTGCGGCTGGGCAACGACGGCCTTTTCTATGCCACCTCCGCCGCCGGACGCATCACGATGGCAACTGCCGGTACGGCGGGCATGGGGACGGTCAAACAGCGCTACCTCGAGCGTGCCAACGTCACCGTCGTGGCGGCGATGATGGCCATCTTGGCCGCCCAGCGCGCCTACGAGGCCAATGCAAAGGTCGTCCAGGCCGCCGACGAGATGTTGCGCCTGGCCAATAACCTCGAGCGTGGATGATGGACGCCAGGCTGGAGCAGGCGTGCGGCGCATTCGAGCAGACGGTCGTCGCGACGCTCGTGGCACCCGTAGCGCGCACGATAAGCGTAGCGGCCGGCGAGAGCACCGATGACAGCGTTTCCGCCGACGCAGCCATAACCGGCGATCCGGCCGCAGCCCAGCTCACCGAGTCCCTATTCCCGCAAATGTTCGCTCAGGCACTGGAACAGGCCGGCGGTCTCGGCTTACGTGCTGCACTTGCACGCGCTATCACGCACGAACCATGAAGCAGATGGCCCGAGATGATTCGCTCGAACGAGCCGCCCAGGAGTTTGCGTCGTCGCGCAGTCTCGAGGCCCGCGAACGCTTGTGTCAGGCGGCATTGCCCCTGGTCCGGCGACTCGCCGCTCAGGTCGTGCGCCGGCTTCCGCCTCACTTTACCACCGACGATCTTATCGGTGACGGGTGCGTGGGGCTCGTCCGCGCCATCAACCGTTTCGACCCGAGCCGCGGCTTGCGCTTTGACGTCTGGGCCGCGCGCCTCATTCGCGGGGCCATGCTCAACGGCTTGCGCCGCATGGACTTCATTCCGGAGCGGGTCCGGCGCGATGCACGCCACCTCGATCGGGCGCGCTGGAACCTTGCGCAGCACGCCGGCACCTCTCCCGACGACCGCCTGGCCGCGACGTCGGCAGGCTTGAGCGAACGCAAGCTGCGCATCGTCTTGCTCGCCCTGCGGCGCGCGATACCGCTCTCGCTGGACGCAACACTCTCCACAGCAGCCGACCATCCGCCAACCTTAGGAGAGTGCCTTGCCGCCCCGGCGGCCGATCCAGCGCAGCTGGCAGCTCGGCGTGCCGTGACGGCCTGCCTCATTGAAGCCCTCGCCGCCTTGCCTCCGCGAGAGAGAACCGTCATCGCTTCCTTCTACGGCCGGGAGGTCTCGCTGCGCGCCATTGGCGGCGCGCTCGGCATCAGCAAGCAGCGCGTCTCGCAACTCCACGCCCGTGCCCTGCGCGCCCTTCGCGACTACATGACGGGCCGCCACCTCGAGGCATGACCATCCGCGCCACCGCCACACCGGCCGCGCCCGTCGGCGGCACAGCCGCTCTCGCGCGCACCCCGGGAATTGCCGAACTGCCTGTGGCAAGCGGCGTCGTCCTCGGCGGCACACTGCAAGGTGACGTCGTCATCGTCAGCTACGAAGCTTTAGCGTTGCTGCGCGCCGGACTTGCGGTACGTGCCTTTATCGTCCGCGGCATCGAAAAGGTCGTACGCACGATTTCAATTGGGGGTGGTCGCGTCGTGGGATTGGCCT
This sequence comes from bacterium, assembly GCA_902812405.1. Lineage (GTDB taxonomy): Bacteria > Vulcanimicrobiota > Vulcanimicrobiia > Eremiobacterales > Eremiobacteraceae > CADDZI01. The sequence continues at coordinate 5,707 of CADDZI010000079.1, forward strand.
GCGGGGTGTACGCAGTGCGGCCTCTGTAGCGGCTGCCATCGGACGGACCAATGCCGGCCTCTCTAGCGGCCGCGCACGCAGACCAAGGCCGGGCTCT
>CADDZI010000080.1 GCA_902812405.1 bacterium
GTCTGTGTACGGCTGAGCAGCATCGACCGGCGCTTGGAGTCCGTGAGGGAAGCCATCGCCGCGTTTCAATGGCGCGTGGTCTCGGTTATCGTCGGAACCTGGATCACAACGCTTCTCACAGTCATTTTCCATCACTCCTAAGATAACCTGATCTGGTCGGTCGCGCAAGCGCGACCGCGACAGGTCTTCTCTCTACCCTAGACAACTTCAGAAACCGCGGGATACAACATCCGTGCGTGGTGTGGTTTCTTGTGCTTGACACTGCCCGCGGGCGCGCTTGCATCGACGACGCAGCCCGTGCAAACATCGAAGACATCCTCCGCGGCGCAGCTTGGATTCCGGGTGTCGCAGTCCTGGATAGTTGCGTTCTCACCGCGGGCGTGCGGCTTCTCATTCGGGCACCCGATCAGACGGCTGTCAGGGCCTTCGCCCGGCGCTTCATCGCGCGCGTGGCAGCAGCGCACACATCCTCCGGGCTGCGTTGGCGGACCCGTCAAGGCTTTGCACCGGTGGCCCGCGGCCAGCTGGCCGGGATGCGCACGTTCCTGGAACGCTGGCGCCGGTCCGCGGCCGCACAGAGCATCGTGACGGCCCGCAACGCTCGGCCCCGCGGCGTTAAGGCAGCCGTCAAGGTCGCTGTTCGGTACATAGCAGCAATCGAGCGCGCCAACGAGAGCTGTCTGGGCAGCGACGAGGCCGCCGGTCGCATGCGGCGCTACGTCGGAGCGCACGATCCCCCCGCTGACGACCAGGTGGCATTTTCCCGGCTATGCGAAGTCATTTTCGCGCAGGGCCTTGGATTCGACATCGTTGCCCAACATTGGGGTGACTTGGCAAAGGCGCTCTGTCTCTTTCGCCCGGCGGAACTGGCGCGAACATCACGCGAGGGCGTCGCACGGCTGCTTGCCGCACCCGGAATTCGCAATCGCCACAAGATCGAGGCCTGCATCGAGAATGCACGCCGCTGGGTTGCCCTTGCCGGCGAGCACACCTACATCGGCACCGTTGCGGCCGCTGCCGCCCAAGATGCACCGGACAAAGGATGGCCTGCGCTCGCGCACAAGTTGACGGCCGACTTTGTGCACCTGCGCGAGCCCACAGCGCGACTTGTGCTAAAACGCTGGAACTTCTTCACCGCAAAATCGCACCCTGGAGCACAGCGCCTTCTCACACGGTTGGGTGTCATCCGCGAAGATGTAGGAGAGGCTGCCTTGCAGCGCTTCGTCTGGGCTGTGGCAAACGCAAGCGCAAAAGATCCGTATGCGGTGGAAGCCAGCCTGGCTTTGTTTGCGGGTCTCGGGCCCTGCCGCTTGGAGCCGCGCTGTCCGACATGTCCGCTCGTGACCCGCTGTCCGCATGGCCGCAGCCTCGCCGCCTAATATTCCAGCTGCGGTTTAGGCTGCGAGTTGCTCGGGCCGTCCGCGATACTGGTTCCAGTCCAAGTCCCCGCGTGCTATTCCCGCAACCACGGCCGCAACCTTCGCGTTCGCTGGAGCCGCAAGACCCGCTTTCGCCGCCTCGTCGGCCACCGCACCGTTGAGGGCGCTCACTTCCGTCAAGCATCGGCCGGCACGCAGGTCGAGCAAGAGCGACGGCAGCTTGTCGCCACGCCCGCGCCGTACGCGGCCGGCAAGGACCATGCGCAGCACTGCAGCCGGCAAGGTCCGCGCCGCCCGTACCAGCGCCACGACCGGGAAATCAACCAAGTTGACCGGCGGAAGGCCGAGGCGTTGCATGACCGCCAGCGCCTCCAGCAAACACGCACGTTCTACGCCAAAGGCGACCCGATCGGCGTACACCTGAGCCGGCGTCCAGTCCAGAGCTGCGCAGACCCCGTTGGCGAGCAGGTTGAGGCACAACTTTGACCACTTTAGCGCCCGCCAGTCGGAAACGGCCCGTACGTTTATGCCACACTGCCCGAAGGCCGCGAGCAGCCAGTTGTGCGGCATGCCTCCCAGGGGCGCGATGCTCAAGCCCCCTCGGGCGGAAGCTGTCACCGTGGTTGCATCCAGACGCTCAACGGCCACCGTCAGCGCACCGGCAACCACCCGGTCTGCGCCGAACGCACCCGCCAAAATCTCTTCGTTGCCCAAGCCATTTTGCACACTCAGTACCGAGGCGCCGGCGCACGCGTCCAGGCCAGCCAAGACTGCTGCAAGCTCGGGCGTTGCATATGCCTTGACCGCCACGACGACGAGGTCGAAAGGCGCCTCTACCAATGGATGATGCACGTCGGCCGCCGCCCCCAGCCTAATGACCGCACGCGAGGAACCTTCGGCAAGAGTGATCCCTCGTTCGATGTCCGCGACCTGCCGGGGGCGCGTCCACAGGACGACATCGTGTCCGCCTTGCGCCAGCTTCGCACCAAGGTACTGGCCGATAGCGCCGGCTCCGGCGACAAGCACGCGCATGCGTCAATCCCGAACACCGGTCGAGCCGAAACCACCACCTGCCCGCACGGTGTCGCCCAGCTCGCCGGCCGGTTCGAATTCGGCCCGCTCGACGCGCGCGATGATCATCTGTGCGATGCGGTCACCGCGCGATATCGTAAAGGGCGCATCGCCGAGGTTGACGAGCAGCACGCAGACCGGCCCCCGGTAATCGGCATCGATCGTCCCCGGCGCGTTGAGACACGTGATGCCGTGCCGTGCGGCCAGGCCGCTGCGGGGCCTGATTTGCGCCTCGTAGCCGGGCGGCAGCTCCATCGCAAAGCCGGCCGGCACAAGCGCGCGCTCGCCCGGCGCGAGTGTTAACGGTGCGTCCAGCGCCGCGTACAGGTCGCATCCCGCACTGTGCTCAGTCATGTACTGCGGCAGCGGCAGGCCTTCGCCCTCGGGCAGAATGCGAACCGCAACCCGCACTCGGCCGGTCATTCGCTTTTGGCCAGCAACTGGGCCAGCTCTTCCTGGAAAGATTGCACGTCGGTGAAGGAGCGGTACACGGATGCAAACCGGATGTAGGCGACCTTGTCCAAGCGGCGCAACTCGGCCATGACCAGGTCTCCGACGACGGAGGAGGGGATTTCGCTCTCGCCGCGGGCATGCAGTTCGCGTTCGACGCGGTCGGCGACGGCCTGGACGTCGGCTCCCGAGATCGGTCTCTTCTCGACCGCCTTGCGCAGGCCACCCAAAATTTTCTCTCGGCTGTACGCCTCGCGCCGTCCGTCCTTCTTTACGACGTACAGGCGCGGTGCTTCGGGCCGCTCAAAGGTCGTAAAACGATGGCGGCACGCCTGGCACTCACGGCGGCGCCGGACGGCGTTCTCATCGTCGCGGCTGTCGATGACCCGCGTGTCGCCCGCGCGACAGACCGGACACAGCATGGGCGATTACACCGCGGCGGGCGCAGGACGCCGCCTGGAGCCTGCGAAGGCTGGCACAACGAATATGGCGCACACCATTCAAGCGGTCTTTTTCGACGCGGGTTATACGCTCCTGTGCATGGATCCCGACCAGCCCACGCTGTTCGCCCGAACCTGCGCGGCGCTGGGCATTGCGATCGACCCGCAGCGCCTGACGGCTGCAGTCGAGCGCGCCAACGTGCTGCTGGGTCCTCGTCAACCGGCCGACGTTCCCGCCCCCTTTTCGCAGGCCGCGGTCGACGCGTTCTGGACTCGCTACAACCGCGAATTGCTCTCCGTCTGTGCGGTTCGTGCGAGCGACGCGGAGCGCGCGGAAGAGGTCTATCGCCTCTTCGCTGCCTCCATCCACTGGCGCGTCTACGACGACGTGCCGGGCGTCCTGGCAACCCTGCGCCGCCGCGGGCTGCGCACCGGCGTGATCTCGAACTGGACTGGGGATTTGGAAGAGGTTCTCGCGCAGACCGGGCTGCTTTCGTACTTTGATTTTGCCCTGGACTCGGCGCGGCTGGGCCACGAGAAACCCCATGCACCGATCTTCGAAGAGGCACTTCACCGCAGCGGCGTGCCGGCACATGCCGCCCTGCACGTCGGCGACTCCGTGCCGCACGACGTCGAGGGGGCCCTCCAATGGGGGTTGCGGGCCGTGCTGCTGGATCGCGCAAACCGGCATCCGTCGTACGAGCGGGCGCCGCGCATCGTGCATTTGGGCGAGCTGCTCGGGCTCCTCGGCCAATCCGGCGAGAGGGTGGAGACACCCTCACGGTAGAGGCGCCGTCGGGGTCAGGCTCCTTAGAAGAGCTTGGCTCCTGCAACTGCGAGGACGCCGGCGATGGCGGGTCTCAGAAAGCGCTGCGGGAGCACGGCGCACAATCGGCTGCCGACATAGACGCCCGGCAGGGAGCCGGCCAAAAGAGACGCCGTCATCGGGAAGTTAATGCTGCCCAGACTAACATGTCCCAGCGCTGCAACGGGGACGATGATGGCGGCAAAAGCGATGTCCGAGCCGACGAGTGTTTGCAGCGGCAGCCTCGGCAGCACGAGCGCCAATGCGGTGAGGGTAATGGAGCCCGCGCCAATGGAGGTGACGCTGACGAGGAAGCCGACGAGCGCGGCTACAGCGACGATGATCGGTGCGCGTGGCCGCAGCGGCATCCACGTGCCGGAGCGCTCGCCAACCACGAAGTGTGCGACGACAATGGTGATGGCGATGCCGATGAGCAGCCCGCCGATGACGTGCCGCAAGATAAGGTTGACGAGATCCAGGCTGACGTGTGCCTTGAGGAAGGCAAGACCGGCCACGCCGGCGAGCGCCCCGGGAATACCCCCGGCGCACAGAAGTGCGACCAGGCGCCGGCTGAGCGTGCCCTGCCGCGCATGGACAACCGCTCCCAGGATCTTCGTCGGCACGCTGTACGCCAGGTCGGTGCCCACGGCAACGAGCGGCGAGACACCAAACAGTAACACGAGAAGCGGCATCATGAGCGACCCGCCGCCCACGCCGGAGAGGCCGACCAAGAGGCCGACGACGAAGCCCCCCAGGGCAATATGGTAGTCGATCACAATGGCAACAGAAGGCCTCCGTATGATGCACGTCTAGTATATTCTACATTTTCCATTAGAAAAAGGGACTTTTGACCGGTGACGCCGAGGACAGGGCCACCGCCGCCGATGGCAGGGCGACGGTTGGGCAGCTAGTGGGGAACGCGGGCCCCCAGGCGACGTGTCAGGCGCATGGTCGCGGCGGGCAAGCGTCCGCGCGCCAGGTCGGCATAGGTGACCTGTTCGAGGACGTCGCGCAAGTTGACGCGGACGGCGATCCAAAGGTCTGTCAGGGGCTGTGCCGCACCCGGGTACCGTAGCCGCTCTGGGCGCAGACCGCGAACGTTGGCGAGAGGACCTTCGACCGCACGCACGACGTCGGCGACGGTGATGGCGGCGGGCGGACGCGCCAGCGTATATCCACCACCGACGCCGCGCTTGGCATTGACGACGCCCGCCCGGCGCAGCATAATGAGGATGTTCTCGACAAACTTCAGCGGGATCCGCTGGCGGCGGGCAACCTCAGCCGCTTTGATGCGCCGCGGATGCGCGGCTGCAATCTCGGCCACGGCGCGAACGGCATAATCGCCCATCGCGGTCAGGTGCATGGGCAGTGCGTTCTCCGGTCGCAGGATGCAGCCCCGCACGTGCCGGGTAGTCGGAAATCTCGGGAGAAGACGTTACTCTCTACCGGTCGCGCACGCGCAACCGCTACGGTGTAGGTATTCCATTGCTGTTCGAGCTCGGCACGAACAGCCCGCCAGGACGGCGCTCAACCAGACCCTGCATTTCAAGCAGGGTGAGCTGCGCGGCGACCGATGCCGCGTCCAGTCCGGTCTGCGCGCAGACCTCATCAATCGTACATTCTCCGGCCGCCATGATACCCAAAA
>CADDZI010000081.1 GCA_902812405.1 bacterium
CCCTGGGTACGTCCCGGTCAGCTGCTGCTGACAACCGGATTTTCGTGGCCGACCACCGAGAACGAAACCCGCGACCTTGTGCGCTTACTTGATGAGCGTGGCTTGGCCGCCGTTGGGCTCGCCGTTCCGGGCTACCTCAAGCACTTTTCCGACGCGGCGCGAAGCGAGGCCGAGCGGCTGGCTCTGCCGCTCATCGAGATTCCCTTTGATGTCCCCTTTGCGCAGATTACCGAGGAATTACACCGTGCAATCCTGGCCGAGCAGTACAGAATTGTTGAACGCTCGGAGCAGATCCACCGTGCCTTGACGCGGGCGGCCGCCGAGGGCAGCAATCTCACCGATCTGGCACGGGCTCTGGGACAGCTGCTCAATCGCTCTGTCACGTTCGAAGATCCAAGCGGCAAGCTGTTGGCCTTCTTCGATGCAGGAACCGGACAGGACGAAATCCGCCGCCAGACACTGGAGGAACAACAGAGCCCCGCCCACCTGCTCGAGGCGCTGGAGACCTCGGGTCAAGCGGACGAGATCCGAGCCAGCCTGGGCCCGGTCCGGGTCCCTGCAATACCCGACCTGGGCCTGGAGGCTCGCGTTGTCTGCCCGATCCGCCTCGCGTCGCAGTTGGTCGGCCTGGTATGGATTATCGAGGGCGACGAACCCTTGTCGGAGCTCGACGTCCGTGCCGCCGAGCATGCGGCCCTGGTTGCGGCACTACACATCGCCCACCAGCGCGAGCTCGCAATGACCGAGGCCCGCTTGGGGTATGCGTCCTTCCTCTCCCTCCTGGAGGGCAAGGACGATGACCCCCAGGCACTTGAGCGCGCCCGCCTGTTGGGTTTTGATCCGGACGGCCGTCACCGCGTGGGCATGTGCGTGATCGACGAACCTCTGCCGCTGACACGTGAAGGATTTCTGCGGCGTGAACATATGGCCAGCCAGCTTGCCCGCGCTCTGCGTGCAGCCGGGGCCAGGCCGCTCCTGACCGCCTCCCTCAATTACGTAACGTTCCTCTTACCGGATGGGATCGACCCGCACGCGCTGTGGTCGAGTCTGGGCGACCCCAGCGTTCGCATGGTGCTGGGGAGAGCGGGCAGCGGTCCCGAGGCTGCCCGGCGCAGTTACCGGGAGGCACAACAGGTGGCGGCCTATGCGGGCGGCCCCGGTGTGCAAACTTTCGAAGGTTCGCTCGTCCCGCGCGTGCTGCAGGGCGATCCGGCAGCGCAGGCGGAGTTTATCGACTCCATCTTCGGGCGCTTGCGCAGCCGCAGGGATGGGGCCAATCTCGAGCGGGCGCTGCTGACGCTGGCCAAGAACGGCTTCAGCCTCAAGGCCACCGCCGACAGCCTCGCCATCCACCAGAACACACTGCGCTACCGCCTTGCCAAGGCATCTGACGTCTTAGGTCTTGACCTGGCAGACCCCGAAGTGCGCTTCCAGTTACAATTGGCTGCCAAGATTTTGGAGTTCGCTCATAAGAAGTGACAGGTAATTTGTTTTTGGCGCACATAGTCTTGGCGCACCCTTAAAGGGTACACTTGAGAGGGCCAGCAGCGAGCCATGCTCTTCGGCAGAGCCGCTGCGTTTGCGGCGCCGCAACAGGGCCAGGCGCCGTCATCGGATAGCCCGCGCGAGTTGGAATCGGGAGATCACCATCGTGTCGTTCTTGCGCAAATTGGGGATTCTTGTTTGTGCCGCTGTCCTTACCGCGTTGCCGCAGACTGCGCGCGCGGGAACAACAGGCGGTATTCACGGCCGCGTCTTCGACAGCCAAACCGGGCAGCCGCTGGCCGGTGTCTCGGTGACCGTTGCGTCGCCCTCACAGTCGGCAACCGAAGTCACCGATCGCTCGGGGTACTACGCCTTTCTGTCGCTCGCGCCGGACACGTACGTCGTCACGGCCAGAAAGGACGGCTACACCGTCGAGCAGGTAGCGGGCATCACCGTCATCGCGGACCAAAATCGCAACGTCGACCTCCGCCTGCAGTCCGCGCTGAAAACGATCGCTAAGGTTGCCGTGCGCGCCAGCACGGGTTTAGTGCGCTCGGGCGTCGTCAGCGACGTCTACTCGATCAGCCCGGCGCAGCAAAAGGCGGCCGCACCCTTGGGCGGCGCGGGTGCCCTCAATCAGGCGTATGGGGCCATCGCAAGCGCTCCCGGCGTCAACTACGATCAGGGAGAGCAGGGTTGGTACCAAAACATCTACATTCGCGGCGGCGACATCGACCAAGTCGCGTACGAATTCGACGGCGTGCCCGTCATCCGAGAGTCCGATCAGGGCGCGGTGACCACCCTCACGAGCCTAGGCCAAGCCGAGGTACAAGTCTACACCGGAGGCACACCCGCCTCGGCCGACGCCCCCGGACTCGCCGGGTACATCAACCAGGTCATCAAGACAGGCACGTACCCCGGATATGCCGACCTCATCACCGGCATCGGTGGTCCCACCTTGTACAACAAGGGAACCTTTGAGGCCGGAGGAGCTACCCCGGACCGGCTCTTCTCGTACTACATCGGGACGCAACTTGTTTCCCAAAATTACCGCTACGGCGACCAGTTCAACGGCGCCAGCGACCCGCTGTACTTCTACCCCCTGTCGACCGGCAACCCGTATCCTCCGCCGAATTCAGGCGTCATCGCCACCCCCCTGAACACGACCGTCTGGGATGGCTCCGCGCCCTGGGTCTATGCGCCCGGCCCCACCAATGCCATCGCCCATGTCACCGACCAGGAAACGATCGCCAACTTTCACATCGGGCTGCAACACCGGCACGACAGCGACAAGGACGACGTGCAGCTCTTGTATGACAACAGCCTGATTCTGCAAAAGTTCTACGGGTCGATCAGCGACCAGATCACCTCGAACGTCGAGAGCGTCTTCGGCGGCCCCATGACCTACTTCGACGGATACGCCTACAACGGCCCGGTCTTCGGACCTCCCAATCCGGGTCTCGTCTCCAATTTCCTGTTTCCCAATTCTCCGCAAGATCGCCAGCCGTTCGCCCCGATCCCCATCGACGAACGCGAGGGGTCGCAAAACGGCGTTGCGCTGACCAAATTTCAATACCAACGCAACATCAACGACCGGTCGTACTTGCGCTTTGACGCGTACACGGATTACGCCATCTGGTTCATCACGGGTCCGGTGAGCGCCAACCTCGTGTACGGCGGCCAGCTGCCCGACTACGAGGTCAGCGAGCACAAGTACGGTGGCAAGTTGGACTACTCAAATCAGCTCAACGACAAAAATCTCCTCGAGGTCACGGCGTCGTACCTCACCTCGCACCTGGAGACCTACTCGGGCCAGTTTGCGACCTTCTTTGACTATGCCGAACCGACGTCCAATCTGGTCGACGCCAACGGGAACTGCTACGACTATACGACCGGCTTGTATGCGTCGTGCTTTCCGCAGCTCCCGCCGGCAGGCTACCCCAATCTGGCATCCCAGGGTTGCGTCAACCCCGCTATCGGCTGCACGGGGCTCGTGCCCGGCATGCCGGCGAGCGGTCCCGCGGTTGCCAATCACGCACAGTGGCTCATCACCGAACCCGGTCCCCACGCGCAGATCGATACCGTCAAGCCGTACTTTTCAGGGTACTCGGTCAACGACCAGTGGCGGCCGAGCGATAAATTGACTTTCAACCTCGGCGCTCGTCTGGACGTGTTCGACTACCGTCTGGACGACCTCGCGGACGGGTATCCGGCACGGGCCTTTTGGTATAAGGCCTACAACAACGAGTTCTGTTTTATCCCCGGTTCGACCGGCCCGTACATGGGGCAGCTCAATCCCGCAACCGGCGTCTTCACCTGCAACCTGGGCGGCTCGCACACGCAGCTGCACAACTTCTCGGGCGGCACGATCTCGGAGCGTCTGTGGCAGCCCCGCGTCGGCGCAACCTACACCGTCAATCCGGACTTGATCCTGCGCCTGACGTACGGCCGCTATGCGAGGCCTGCGGCGACGTCGTACCAGGAGTACAACGTCATCCAGCAAGACTCACCCCTCTTCATCAGCACCTTCATCAACATGGGCTACAACACGCCCATCCACTACCTCCACGCCGACACCGCTAACAACTACGATCTGTCGATCGAGCAGCACTTCCGCGGCACGGACATCTCGTACAAGTTGACGCCCTACTACCGCAGCACGCAGGGGCAGGTCCAGTTCCTCTCGCTCAACGCACAGGGCGTGCTGGCGGGTGTCAATGCCGGTCAGCAGAACTCATACGGTGTGGAACTGGCGTTCCAGAAGGGCAATTTCGCCGCCGACGGCATCTCGCTGCAGGCTTCCTTCACGTATCTCAACAGCACGATTAAGTACGGTCCGCAGCCCAACGGGCAGAACGTCATCGATTTGCTGAACAACTACATCGAGCAGTACAATTCGTTCACGTCGGCCTGCGCCACGCCGCGCCCCTCGGTGTGCGGCACCTACGGCTCGGCGAATGCGGTGCCGACCTTTACCAATCCAAACACCGGCGTCGTCACGACCAACCCCTACTACAACCTGGCGCCGCAGCCTTTGCTCGACCCTAACGCGCGCTACACGACGTACAGCACGATCCCCGCCCCCTTCAACAACGCCAACGGCTTTGCCACCCCCTTCGCAACCTCGCTCATCGTCCAGTACAAACACGCGGGACTGACGATCACCCCGAGCTTCACGTACAGCGACGGTGAGTCGTACGGTTCGCCCTTGGTCTGGCCCGGCTACGACCCCAGCACGTGCGGCAATCCATCCGCCCTGACCGCACCGGCACCGGACACGACGCCGGCCGGTTGCGCGGGTTTCATCTTCATCCCCGACAAGTACACCGGCAAGTTCGACACGCTGGGTGCATTCCGGCAGCCCGCCCGGCTGACCGCCAACCTGTCGATTGACGTGCGGCTCAGCGATCGCATCGAGGCCACCTTGACCGGATCGAGCCTCATCGACCATTGCTGGCAGCGAGGCTTCCCGTGGGACGATCCTCATACGTGCATCTACGGTCAGTTGCCGTCGAACTTGCTGGCACCGGCCGGCAACTTCGTCGCGCATCCGCCGATTCAGCTGGCCTATCCGTATGCCAGCTGGTACAACAACACCGAGATCGGTCAGGAGGGCCAGAAGTCACCACCCACCTGGACGCTCGAAACGACCTTCAAACTGTAGGCGGCGCACCGTGGCTCGTACAGCCCTGACGGCCGCCCTGCGCCGCGCCCACGCGATCTGCGCGCTGGCCGAACAAACCGGGGAACCGCTGGACGCGGTCGAGGAACGATTCCAGGCCGCTCGCGTGCGTCGGCGCGACTTTCTGGCCGGTCTCGGGGCGGCCGTTCTGTGCGGCGCCGCGCCGGGCTGCGCTGCGGACAAGCCCCGCGTAGCCGCGCAGACGGGAGGGGGAGGCATTCGTCCCGTCGTGATTGTGGGGGG
>CADDZI010000082.1 GCA_902812405.1 bacterium
GCCGTAGCCCTGGCCCGCTGCCGCGGCCGGCATTCGCGATTGCCGACCCGATGCGACAGGTGCGGCCGCGGCAGCGGGCCAGGGCTACGGCGGCAGTGCGCGGGCGCGGCGCCGCATCGCGGCGGCTGCGGTCGCAGCCTGGCTGGCCGTGGGGTGCACCTTGCCAGCCTGGGCGGCAAGTGCCGGTGAGCCGAATCCGGCGGTATCACTGCAGACCTTCACGTTTGCCCGGCTCTCGCTCGAGCATGCCATTGATCGTGCGCTCGCACACTCGCCGAGCGTCGCGCAAGCAGTTGCCGAGCGCGATCGAGCCCAAGCACTGCTCGTCGCCGCGCAAGGCGCCTATGGGCCGTCGGCGACCCTGGGGTATGCGGCCGCTCCCCAAGCCGGCGCGGTTAGCGGTACAGTCGAGCAGCACCTCATCACCGCGGGCATCCAGACAACGTTAGGCGATGTTTTGACGCGGCAACCCGCAGTCGCGCAAGCGCAAGCCCAGCTGCAGGCGGCTCAGTCGGCACTTCTAGCCGCTCAAGCCGCCGAGCGCGAGACGGTAATTGGTTTGTACTTTGACGCGCTGCGCGCGCGGGCACTGGCGGATGCGGCGGCTTCGGGATTGGCGCTGGCGCAAGCCGAACGGGAAGCGGCCGGCGTGCGCTACGGGGCGGGAGATGCGCCACGCTTGGACGTCGTCCGAGCCGATGTCGCCGTGGCCCAAGCCCGCGCCCAGGAGGCGACGGCACGCGCTGCGGAACGCAATGCACGGCAAGCGCTTGCCCTGGAAACGGGCGTCGATCCGGCCAGTCTCGTGGACCTCGTGCCAGCCTCGCCCTCGTCGCCGGCCTTTGGCATCAACGCACCCGGGCGCACGGCGGAGATGGCGTCGCAGCAGCTACAGGAGAGCGATGTGGCGGCTGCGATCCAGCGGGCTCTTGTACGCCGTCCCGAAATAGCGGCGGCCATTGCGGACGTCGCGGCGGCGCAGGCAGCGTATCGCGTGTCTCGGCAGGCGATTCTGCCGGCAGTCACGCTCAGTGCGGGGGTGACGCGCGGCGTCGATACCGGTGTTCCTGTCAGCGGGCCTAGTGCCAGCCTGAGTGTGAGCCTGCCCTTTGGGCCGGCGGCGCGCGGTCGGGCGGATGCGGATCGGCTCTTGGTCAACGAGGCGCAAGACCGCTTGGAGGCGGTGCGCCGCAGCATCGAGGTCGAGGTCGGCGCCGCTGTGCGCTCGTACCTCGCACAGGTCAGTGCCGCGGAGTCGGCGGCCCGTGCGGCGCGGGAGGCGCAGGCCGAGTTGACCGCGCTGCAGATCGGCTACCGTCACGGTGCGTCCTCCAGTTTGGAGGTCGAAACCGCGCGCCAGACCTACGAGCAGGCGCTCTTGGCGGCGATCGCCGCGGCGTACGACCGAGATCGGGCGGCTGCGGTGCTCGCCGTTCTCGAAGGTGGATAAAGACATGATCATCGAGCAAGGGGAAGAGAGAGTTGCGGTGCAGCCACGCGTCCGGTTTCCGGTCGCGGTGGGCATCAGCGTGGTCGCGCTGGCGATCCTGGCTGCGGTCTTGTGGGCGCGGCATGCTCCTCCGGCCGCCGCGCCCTCGGTGCATCCTGCGATCGCCACCGCGACGGCACGCCTGGGCGTCATCGAGGAGACCTTGGAAGAATACGGCCGGGTGGGACCGCCCGCGGGAGCGCAGAGCAACGTTGCGTTTGCGGTGCCGGGCATCATCCACAGCATCGACGTGCGCGTCGGGCAGCAGGTAAGTGCGGGCCAGGTTCTGGCGACGCTGGATGCCGCGCCCTACGAGTATGCAGCCCGCGATGCGCAGGCGCAAGCCGCGGCGGCGCAAGCGGCGTACGCGGCGGGAACCGTTCCGGCCGCGCAAGTGCAGGGAGCGCGAGCCCGCGTCGCGGCGGCCCAACAGCGCATTGTCGTCGACCGTGCGGCTCTGCGGCGCGAACAAACGCTCGAAGCCGCGGGCATTGCGGCGGCCAAAGACGTTGAGGCCGCGCAAGCGCAGCTTGCATCCGACCAAGCGGCCTTGACATCCGCGGAGGCCGATCTGCGAGCGGCGCAGACGCAGCCCGTCGTGCTTGCGGCGGACGCCGCGAGCGCACAGGCCAAAGCCGCGGCAGCCGCCGCGGTCCTGCGGCGCACGAGCCTGACGGCTCCGGTTTCGGGTGTGGTCGAAGCAATTTTCAAACATGTCGGGGAGAGCGCGGACACCACGACGCCAGTTCTTGCCATCGGCCCGGTTGGGCAGAACGAGGCGACGCTCGATGTGCCGGGTTCGGATGCCCGGCGCATCGCGCCCGGAGACGCCGCCATCGTGACCGTGGACGCGGGCGGTGCAAGCGCTTCGGGTCGCGTGGTAGGCGTCGTTCCGAGCGTGGATCCGGCGACGCAAAACTCGACGGTGGTCGTGAGCGGTGTGCCCCCGGGCAGCGTGGCCGGAAGTGCGGTGCATGCCGTCATCGAGATCGGAATGGCGCGCGGTATCGTGATCCCGTCCACTGCGATCGTCCAGGATCCGCAGTCTGGAGACTCTCTCGTTTTCGTGCGTGAAGACAATCCCAACGGTTCGTCGCGCTACGAACAGAGGGTCGTCCAAGTCGCCTACGACAACGGAAAACAGGCGCTGATTGCCCGAGGTCTGCGGGCCGGGGAGACGGTCGCCGCCCAGGGCGGCTTCGCTCTCTTGGCGCCCTCGAGCGACTGAGAAGAATCCAGGGCCGCACCTCGGCCGCTCCACCACCCTTTTCCTAGGTTCTCGGCCGAGCACTACGCCGGATCCTTGCGTAGTGGTCGCGCTTTGCGCGACCGAAAGAACGTTCCATCTTCACCGCCCTCACGCAGGCGGCGATTCCTGCACTCGGGTCCAAACCCAGAGACAATTGAAGAGAAGGCATGCACCGATCGTGAGGAAGACCGCCGGGAAACCAAAACGCGCGGCAATGAGACCGCCGCTCAGCGGACCCAGGAACATCCCCAAGAACATGGCGCTTGACGTGATGCCAAAGACCTGGCCGCGCTGCTGGGCGGCAAACAAGCGGCCGATGAGAGCATTGGCCGTCGGAAGAATACCCCCTAAGAACATGCCGACCCCGAAGCGCAATGCCAGAAACTCCCCAATGCTGTGCGTGAACGCCTGCGGGATGGTGAAAATGGCGGCTCCCAGGAGTGAGATCAGCAGCACGCGCCGATAGCCCAGAACATCCGAGCGCTTGCCCAGCCAAGGGGACGCGAGAAGATCGGCGATGCCGGTGGCGGCAAAAGCCGCACCCGCCGCCGTCGCCAGCCACCGCGGATCGTGCATCAGCTCGCGGACGAAGAGCGAAATCACCGGTTGCACCCCGAAGGCCGCAAACTGCGCCAACAAGACGACGACGAACATCGGCAGCAGGCTCGGGTGACGCCCCAGCTCGGCCAGCTGATGCCACAACGGCGCCGCCCGCCGGGTCGCGTCCGCAGGCTTTTGAAAATTCTCCCGCACAAACGAGGCGCACAGGATGGCGCCGAGGGCAGCCATGGCGGACGTCCAAAAGAACACGTAACGGTAATCGTGGAGCCGATCGGCCAGCACGCCTCCCAGGAGCGGGCCGACCAGACCGCCGATCAGTTGTCCGCTGGCCATCCAACCCAGAGAGAATCCGAGCCGATCTTCCGGCACCTGTGTTCCCACCAAAGCGATGGCGGCCGCCGAAAAGCCGCTAAAGGCGCCCATGAGGGCGCGAAAGGCAAAGAGCTGATAGACGTTGCGCGACAGGCCCATCAGCGCGGTGAAAGCACAGACGGCGAGGCTGGAGCGCAAAACCATTGCCTGGCGTCCCACACGATCGGCGATGTTGCCCCACACCGGCGACACGAGTGCGGCAAGCAGAAAGTTCACCGACGCAATGAGGCCGGCCCAGACGTCCACCCGGCTGAGCGGCCGAACACCCAGCTGAATGATGAAAAGCGGCAGAAAAGGGCCGGATATGGAAAAAGCCAGCGACATGACGCCCTGGACTACCACCATGAGCCACAGCGTCCGCTGCCAGCCGGGGTTGGGCATGGCCCTGTGTCAGGCAAACCGGCCGGGGTACCCTGCCGGGGCCGGCGGTCCACCAGCCCCGAAGGCGTGCGGCTTTAAGGCCTAGGCAACAGATTCAGGCACGGTGGGGCCGGGATTGGCGGAACCATCTGTGCGCGGCGTTGGCCGATTGTCCGGCGCCGTCCAAACCGTTGGACTTGAAAGGTGACGCCAACCGGCGTATGATTGGGTGTAGGGCCGGAGCCTGCAGGGCACGTCAGGGGCTCCCGGGGAGGTTACCATGAACCGCAATATCCGCCAGGCAGCTTGGAGTGCTGCGGTTGCTGTTTTTGCTTCGCTATCACTTCTCATGATGATTGCGCCGGCAGCGGCGCATCCCACCAGCGGGGGTAACCCAGGTGGCGTGCATCCCATCACGATGCCCGGTCCCGCATTTCCCAAGAACGAGGTGCAGGATCGTTCGGGAGGCTCCTGGCCCGGGATGACTCCCGATCAGGGTCGTTCGCGCGTTGATCAATCTATCAACCGGCCATCGAATCCAGGCTATCCTGCATTCTACCAGCCGTGGGTGGGCTGGGGCCCCGGATCGTATGCCTGGTGGAACATGCAAAATTGCATCCTGAGCTACGAAAACCAACCGGGTTGGTGGATGGGTGATCCCTCGCAGCTGTTCCTGGGCGATACGTTCAACAACTCGGGCCTACCGTTGGGATGCTTGGCACCATCCGGCTATGGTCCCGGCATGCCGGCCATGCCCTTCGGTTCGCCCTACCCAGGTGCGTTCAACCCCTTCGCACCGTTTCCGTTCTAGGTCCATCACAGCACACTGACGGCGGCGTTGTCGGCGCAAGGGCGGACTAGGCGGACGCGCCGCCGTGGTGGTCTGGTTCAGATCGTCACTACGGCTGCCACAAAGCCGGTGGCTCGGCGGTTAGCCACCGCGTTGCTCGATGCGCGCGTGGCGGCATGCGTGCAGATCGAGGGGCCTCTCGAGAGCCTGTATTGGTGGCGTGGAAAGTGCGAGCGCAGTCGCGAATGGCGCTGCGTGATAAAAGCTCCGAGCCGCATTGCGCAACAGGTCATCAAGGCGCTGCAACGCCTGCATCCGTACGACACGCCCGAGATTTTGGTTTTTGCGGCGGACGATGCGGATAGCCGGTACCTGCGGTGGGCCGGGGAGGTCACGCGCCGACCCAGGTGACGCCGGTGCTGCCAAACCCCTTCCGTAGCGGCCCCACGTGCGCGG
>CADDZI010000083.1 GCA_902812405.1 bacterium
GCCGAGGAGCTGCAGCCGAGGAGGCGGGATGGCATGCCCGCAGAATCCCCCCGCGAAGACGTCCCCCGCGAGGCGTCGTGTTGACGGCTCACGTTGGGCTTGTTGTTATCGAAGGGATCGAGCAGGTGTCCCAAAGCGAAACCGCTCCCCCGGGGCTGCGTCGCGGCTGTCTGTCGTTCATCGAAGTCGTCGCTCAGTCCGTCGCCAACATCGCACCATCGGCGACTCCGGCGTTGATCATTCCGGCGGTCTTCGCCCAGACCGGCAACGGGCTGTGGCTCACGTACGCATTTTCCACCGTTGCGCTGCTGTTCGTCACGTACCACATCAATCAATTTGCGCGCCGCTCGGCCTCTCCCGGCGCTCTGTACACCTTCGTCGCCCAAGGGGCCGGCCCCGGGTGGGGCGTCATCTCCGGATGGTCCCTCGTCATCGCGTACCTTGTCACCGGGTCGGCGACCCTGTGCGGCGCGGCCAACTACGTCACGGTCCTTGTCGACGCGTTGACCGGCTTCCACGGCGGCCTCGCGTTGACGGCCGTCGTCATGCTGATCGTTGCTGCGGGCGCGTGGTATCTGGCCTTCCGCGACATCCAACTCTCCACGAGGTTTATGCTGGGCTTGGAATGTGCCTCGGTCGGCATCGTGCTGCTCTTGGCGCTGGCGTTCTATGCCAAGACTGGGCGCCTCGTCGACCAAACACAGTTCTCCCTGACCGGCATGTCGCTCGCGGGCATGCGGCAAGGTCTGGTACTGGCGTTCTTCAGCTTTGTGGGCTTTGAAAGCGCGACCGCTCTGGGCCATGAGGCCCGCGAGCCGCTGCACACGATCCCGCGCTCGGTGCTGACGACCGTGCTGGTGGTGGGAGCGTTCTTTACCTTTATGTCGTACACGCTGGTCGACGCGTTTCACGGCCAATCTGTTTCCTTGGGCCAGTCCAATGCGCCGTTGAACGTGTTGGCCACGGTTGCAGGTCTGCCCGTCCTGGGGACGCTGTTTGATGCCGGCGCAACGGTTGGATTTTTCGCCTGCGCGCTTGCCTGCATCAACGCCGGGGCCCGTGTCGTGTACGCCATGGCCAGGCACGGCCTCGTTCATGCCAGCGTGGGTCAAACTCATGCCACCCACGCCACTCCGCATGTCGCCGTCACCTGGTCCGCGCTTGCCGTGCTGGTGCCGCCGCTGGCACTCGTCCTATGTCACGTTGCGCTCTTGGACGCATTTGGCTACCTCGGCTCGGTGGCGACCTTCGGCTTTCTGTTCGCCTACGTTTTGGTATCCATTGCGGCGCCGCTTTTTTTGCGCCGCCGTGGCGAAGCATCAGCCGTCGACACGCTCATGTCCGTTCTGGCCGTTGCCATGCTGGCGATTGCGACCGTCGGCAGCCTGTATCCCGTGCCGGCAGCTCCGTACAACGTGCTGCCCTACGTCTTTGCCGGACTGCTCCTGGTGGGACTCGTGCGCTTCGGCTACCTCTGGCTTCGCAGTCCCCGCGTCATTGAGGACATCCAAGCCGACTTGGCGAGCCTGTCGGCTGAACCGACCGGGTAAATGAACCCGCCGCTGAAAAGGATGAACGCCGCGCGCACGACGGAGAAAAGCCGGACGCCGGGGCCGCTTCTTCGCAACCGCCTGGAATCGCCTGGGAGCAGCTTAGGAACCTTGCGGCGCGAAGGCGTTGTACAGCGCGGCGAAGACGGCACCCCCGATGCCCGCCCAGATTGCGACCACGACGATCGCAAGAAGATGGACGCCCGCCATAGGATGGAAGAGCATTGGGTGTGCCATCATGGGATGTGCGGGCGCGCCGGTCATGCCGCGCCACGCACCGTGGCGCCAGGCGTGCGCCCACAGTGCGGCGCGGATGGGCCAGGCGATGAGACCCAACAAAAGAGCCGTCACTGCGGCGGCCAGCGTCGCACTCCACACGTGCACGCGAACGTATCCGGGTGGGGTCGTCGGAGACGGGGAGGCCGGAGGAGATTGCATTGCCATAGCACCGGTCTCTTCGCGTGTGGCGGCGCCGGGTGCTGCCGGCGCCGCGATTTCTCACCTGCTTCTCTAAAACTCAGCTTCGTCTGAGCAACGCCGGGGCTGGTCCTCGGGCGCCAGCGTCAACTCCAGCTCGTTGGAGGGACGAAAGCCCAGCCGCTCATACACCGGCCGGCCCATGGATGACGTCCTCAAGCGCGCCACGCTGCACCCCTTTTTCCGCGCCCACTGGAGGGCTCGGGTCGTGAGCGCGGTGGCCAGCCCTCGGCGGCGCCATGGAGGAGCCACGTAGACATTGCAAATGTAGGCCGACGGATGCTCCAGGACGGCGCTCCGATGGGTGACGGGGAGGTAGGCTGCCGCCGTTCCGATGCGCTCCCTCCCGTCTTGCGCTACCCAGACTGCGGCTTGTCCCCGATCGATGAGGTCCCCGAAGAACGATATCCAGCGTTGATGCCAGCCGGGTGAGGCGGCGTCGAGGTCAATCCCGTCAATCTCCTCGATCATGGCGCGTCGCATGGGCGTCACCGAGGCCAACTCGGTGCGGCTCAATTCGCGAATGGTAAACGTCATGGCGGGAGTTGGGGTTCGCGGGCCATAAGGCTCTCTCATGCGCCGGCAGCGCACGATTATTGTACTCGGCGGCGGCTTTTCGTCCGCCAAGCCGGTCCGGTGCATCGGACTCTCGTGCGCAACGGTCGACTGCCCGGAGGCTACGCAGCCGATGACCATGTCGGCTTACATTTTGCGGAGGGGCGATTGATGTAGAGTGTTTCCAACCGCAAGGAGGCACGTGCGCATCGGGTACGCCGAGTCAACGGACGCCTCGTGGAAACGCCGCTCGAACGGGTCGTCCTGGTGTAAGCCCTCCGGCACACCGAGGAAGGGGTGCCCAAGATGTTGACGGGTTCGGCCGACGCGAAAGTCGCCAGGACGTACGCCCTCGCAGCCGCAGCCGTGGGGTGGATGATGCTGCTTGTGCAATTGTACCTGACGACCGGCACCGTCTTTGCGCAAGAGGGCGGCCTTTTCGACGGCGTTGTCGTCTTCTTAGGCTACTTCACGATCCTCACCAACATTTTGGTGGCCGTCACATTGACGGCGGCCGCCATCCAGGACCGCAACGGCTGGTCGCACCGCCCTGCGGTGGCAGGCGGCGTCGCCACGGCCATCTCCTTGGTCGGCATCGTGTACAGTTTGCTGCTCCGGCAGACATGGTCGCCGCAGGGCCTGGCGCTTGTTGCCGACACCTGCCTGCACGACGTCATCCCGGTGACGTTCATCATCTACTGGGTGCTCTTCGTTCCGCACCGGTCCTTGCGCTGGCGGGACCCTTTCGTGTGGCTTGTGTATCCTTTGGCCTACGTTGTCGTCACGGTTCTTCGGGGAGTCCTCACCGGGCGCTATCCCTATCCTTTTGCCGACGTCAACGCCCTGGGCTGGACGCAGGTAATGATCAATACCGCCGCTGTCCTGGCAGGCTTCTTGCTGATTGGATTCGTGTTCGTCATCGTGGACCAGGTGTTGCCGGGACGCAGGATAACGCGCGAAAGAACCTCCTGAAGCGGTCACCTGCCGGCCCTGGTCGAGACCATCGGGGTTCGTTGCTCGGGTGAGGCAAGAGTGACGTTCCGTCGGTCGCGCAAGCGCGACCGCTACCGGACCGCGGCATAGCGCGACGCTCGACCAAGGTGATCGCCACTCTCGGTCGCGCAAGCGCGACCGCTGAACCGGAAAAGAATGTGCAACCTTACACGGCGTGGGGCAGCACGCGCCCCAGGTCCCGGGCAACTTCGGCGGCCGCTGCCTGGCCCGTCTCGACCGCACCGTTCATGAAGCCCCCGAAATGAATCGAACAGTGCTCTCCACAAAAATGGACATTGCCCTGGCGCACCGGTTCGATGCCCAAAAAGGACGTACTCTGGCCTACACGGACGTAAGAATACGAACCGCGATGCCACGGATCGGCGGTCCAGAAGTCTAAGAAAGCCTTACCGTTGTAGGCCTGCGTGGCGCCCGGGTAGATTGGCTCCAAACCCCGCAGGAACGCGGCGACTGAGCCGGCGGCGGCCGGCGCAAACGACGGAGCGGCAAACGACGCACCCCAAGTTCCCCCGTAGTAACTTGTGAGGATGCCGGCCCGGCCCGCTTGATGGCGCGACGCTTCCCACGTCTGCTGGAAACCGCGGTCGGCGTAGGTGTAGCCGTTGTAACCCAGCCCGTACCAGATGCGATCGCGGAATTGCACCTGCAATTTGGCGTTGGTCCCCATGCCCAGGTTGTTGATGGAGAGGAGCTTACGCGGCTCAAAATCCGCCTGGCGAAGGTCGCAGCGGCGCAGCGTGCTAAAGGGCAGCGCCAACACGACGTGATCGGCGTCGAGCACGACGCTGCGCAGCGCGGAGCGGAAGGTCAGCCGGTACGAGCCATCCGGGCGGCGCACGAGTGACTCCAGCACGTGATTCGGACGCAGGCTGGCGGCCGGTAGATGGGCCACCATGCGCGCGACAACCTGGTCGTTGCCGCCCACGACGTGGTACCGTTCGTCCGTCCCCACCAGGTAGAAATTTTGATTACTGTGCGCGGTCAAGGCCTGCATGTAGCCGAGCATGTAGATGTACTCGAGGGCGCTCTGGTCGGTCGAGTCGCCGCCGTTCTCCGTCGTCACGTCCACGTCCATGAGCCAGCCGATCCGCGACTGGATGCCGCCCGGCGTCGTCTGTTGGATGAACTGACGTGCCGACATGTGATCGAAACGGTACCCCGCCCGGGTGTAGTGATTGTAGAGTGTGGGGAAGGGAGCCGCCTTGGCGGCCGCGGCGATCGCCGGGTAGATCTGCGCATAGTCGTGCAGCATCTCGCGCCACGTGTACTTCTCACCGTGCACGTAGTAGATCTCTTCCGTGCCGGGCGGCTGCGCGGCGCGCAGGTCTTCCAGCGGCAGGCCCAGTTCCGCGCACAGCCGCCGCAGCGCGACGTGTTCGCTTGAGATGAACTCGCCGCCGTGCTCAACGAGTTGACCCTCGCGGAAAAAACGGCGCAGCGTCCAGGTTCGGCCGCCGAAGGCGCTGTTGGCATCGCACAGGTAGAACGGAACGCTGGCCTGCCACAAGCGGTAGGCACACGTCGCTCCCGCCAACCCACCCCCCACAA
>CADDZI010000084.1 GCA_902812405.1 bacterium
GAGGTGCAGGTCGCTCGCGCCGCGGCGGCGGCCTTCGGCGAGCCAGGCGAGGACAAGCGATTCGCGCGCCGGGACGCGCCCGCTGTCGCCGTCGCCGGAGAGCGGAGGGACGAGGTCGGCCGCTCGGGCGGTGCCGCCCGTCATGACGCCACCCGCGTTGTCGCGGCGATCCGCGAGCCGGTTGCCGGGATGACACGCGTCCGCCAGGCATTCCAAGCCAGGACCACACACTCGCCCGGATCCGCATGCTGGGTGACGCGCCGCCCCGTCGCCACATCGTGCAGGCTCACGTGCGAATACTTCGGATAGGCCCCGCCGACGTATGCGAGCCCGAAGCGCGGGCAACGGACAAGCGCGCCGCGCTTCAGTCCCAGGCTGCGCGTCCCGCCGTACAGCCAGCGAACGCTGCCTCTCGCGGGGTGGATCCGGTGCAACTGCCGCCGGTGCAGGCGCAGGGGCGATAGGCGGAGCACGGCCATGTTGTCAGGGACGGTGCCGCCGACTGCGCTCGCGGCGAGCACCCAGCTGTCCACGCAGTGGGCCCAGAAGGTATCGGCCATCTTATTGCGAGTCTTCGTGAGCCCCAGAGCGTGGCGCAGGGCGTACGTCTCAAATCCCTTCCGGGTGACAAGCGCTCCGCACTGCTGAACTTGCGCGTAGAACCACTGCTTGCCGACCGTCAACGGCGAGAACGACGCGTTCCACCGCCGCCGCCCACGCCTTGGTCGCCCGGTGATGTCCTCGACCACAAACATCGAAACGGGATACAGGCGCTGAAGCCAGCAGAGGATGCGGAGCCGCCAGTGCCACCGGGCACGGGTAGAGTGCGGCAGACCACCGTGTGCCCGGTGGGGCCGGCGGGGACGGTGCGGCGTCTTGCGGCAGCGCCTTGCGTTGCGGAGGTACCGGCGAGATTTGATGGCTTCGGAGACGTGCGTCACTGCATCAGCATCGACGTTCAGGTACGTATGCGCTGCCGACTTGACCGTGTACCCTTCGCGTTTTGACCCAGGATCACACGCCGCGGCGACGGGCTGAACGGCGCCTTCCATGCGATCCAGAAGCCGGATATAGAACACGCCTTTGCTGAAGCGCCGAACGGCGCGTCCGCGCCGCACGAGCTCGCGGGCACGTGCCGGGTGACAGGGCATGAGTGGTCTCGCTGAAGCGGAGACCACGGGAACGTACACCGGAGCGTTACCAGTCCGCCTCCCGCCGGTTCCGGCGGGGCAATTTCCCCCATCGCCGCTGACGATCACAGAGGCCGCAGACTTGGGGAGCATCCGCGGCGTGCTCGGGCCGCCACGCCCAGATCGTTCAGCTGCCTTCAAACGCCCCCGGCGGCCGGTCACCCGGGCCGGTGGCTCAGCCAGGCTAGTCTTTCGCACCGCCGAAGCGGCGCCTGTCGGACTCGCAGTGGCCATGCCCGCGGGACCTTCAGCCTCGAGCCGAAGCCCGAGGTACTCGACCGGCAGGTACATGGCGGCCGTGAATCAACGGCCGATATCTGTTCGGCGCAAACAATCGAATCAATTGAACAAAACCTCCTTTGGTGAAAATGTAGGATTTCACGATATCTGGCAGCGCCCCGGACAACTTTTCGGCCCTTCCCCTAACCATCGGCCCACCTACTTGTCACCGCTTTGGCGCAGGATATCTGTCATTTTCCTGCGCCGTGCTCCTGCGCCCAAGGCCCGGGGTGGAGCGGTACCGCATAGTCTACCGCCAGTCAGGTGCCGTAAGGCGGGAACCCAGGGCGACGAGAAATTGGATGGGGGGTACCGTCCGGTGGGACGGGAGTCGTTACCCGGTGATCATCAGCTCAGGTCCGAGTCAGCAAGACCACCACCGCCCGCGGCCATGTCAGGACCCACACCGCGACTAAAGCCGCCGTCCCGCACGCTAGGAAGGCGCCCGGCGCACCCCAGGCTTCAGCGAGGGCGCCGGCCAACATAGCCCCTACCGGCGGAGCACCGGCGAGCAACAGCGAATAGACTGCCATCACGCGTGCGCGCAGGTGATCGGGACTCGAGACCTGGAGCGTCGTATTTGCCGCGGCCTGGAGGACGACGAGCGCAGCACCGGCTACGACGAGACCTGCCGCGACAATCAGGTACCCGCGCATCATAGCCATTGCGAGTTCGGCAGCAGCCAGCGCCGCCGCGGACGCGGCCACGAGAGACCGGTGCGGGCGGCGCGGCCCGGCGAGTACGATCCCCAAGGCGCCTACGAGCGCTCCAGCCCCCTGCGCGGCCATCAGCATGCTGAACCCGCCGGCAGAGACCTGTAACACGGCCCGGGCAAACACCGGCACGAGCACCGAGAAGTTCATGAGGAGCAGCGCGCTGGTCGCTATGAGGACGAGCGTGCGCCGCACGGTGGGCGTACCCGAAACATAGGTCAAACCTTCCCGAAGTTGTTCTCGCAGGGTCGACGCGGCGGGCCTTGCCAGCGACGGTGCCGGCGGGCGCATCAGGAGCAGAGCGGCGAGCACGGGGACGAAACTGGCGGCATTCACCAGGAACGTCCAGCCGAGCCCCCACTTCGTGATGACCGCCGCGCCGAACGCGGGGCCGATCAGGCGGGCGAGGTTGAAGATCGTGGAGGTGAGCCCGACCGCGTTCAGCACATCCTCGCGGCCCACGAGTTCTGCGACGAAGGCGTGCCGTGCGGGATCGTCGAGCGCGGTGGACAGCCCGAAGCACACGATGAGGACCGCCAAATGCCACACTTGCACGGTGCCGGTCACGACGAGCACACCGATCACAGCCGCGATCGCCATCTGAGCCGCTTGGGTGCAAACGAGGATGCGGCGCTTGGGCACGCGGTCGGCCAGGGCGCCCCCAGCTAGGGAGAACAGGATCACCGGGACCGCCTGCAGGGCGGTTACGGCGCCAAGCAGCAGCGCGGAGTGCGTGAGTTCCAGCACGAGCCACGGCAATGCGACCCGCTGCATCCACGTGCCAACGAGCGAGATGGCCTGACCGACCACAAACCACCGGAAGGCCGTATGGCGCAGCGCCGGCAGGAGATGTGTGCGGCGCACGGCACCGATCTGCACGGCAGGGCCTCCAAGCGCGAGATCGAAGCAGCTTCACTGTGGCATGACCTCGCGCACCTGAGAAGTCACAGAGTCGTGATCGCAGTGATCGCGAATGGTGATAGCCGGTGGATCTAATGGACCTGCGGGTGCTCGCGCAGGTCGTCACGGACGGCAGTTTCAGCCGCGCAGCCGCGTCGTTGCACCTTGCACAGCCGGCGGTCAGCCGGCGCATCGCGCTCCTGGAGTCCGAACTGGGCACGCTGTTGTTCGTGCGGGGCGCGCGGCGGCTGACGCTGACAAGCGCGGGCAAGGCGTTGCTGCCGTATGTCAGGCGCAGCCTGCGACTCGTGGAGGAAGGCCGGGAGAAAGCCCGTGCGGCGCATGACGTGTGGCGCCTCTCGCTTGCGGCCCCTGCGTCGATCGCCCCGCACGTGTTTCCGACGGTCGTGACCGCGTTACGTGAGGCGCCGATCGACGTGGCCTGCCGCACCGCCCACACGTCCGAGGTCAAGCAGATGGTGCTCGACGGCGCAGCTGACGCCGGGTTCGTGCTGGCGGGTCCGGCATCAAGCGGCCTGAGGCTGCGTACGCTCCATCGGGACCCGGTGCTTGCCGTCGCGGCGCGGAATCATCCGCTGGCCGCGCGCGATGACCTCCACGTACGGGACCTGTGCGCGCATCCCCTCGTGTTCTTTACGTGGGGGCCCGGATATCTGGAGGCCCTGGAGGTGTTCCAACGGAACGGTGCCCAGGGGATGAGCCGGCGCGAGGTGTCGCCGGCCGCAGTGGCGCATGACCTCGTGCTGAAGTGGGGGTACGTCTCGCTCCTCCCGCGGCTGACGGTTCAGCCCGACCTGCAGGCAGGCGCCATGGTCGCCCTGCCGGTCCGCGATCTGCCGTCGTGGACCTGGGACATTGCCGTCGTTTATCGTCGCCGCAAGAAGCCGCAGCGGCCGCTCGCATATCTGCTAAGTGCGCTCGACGGTATAGACTGGACCGGCGGCGTGATCACGACAGCCGCCGGGCCGCCGACGTTGACACGACGACGCTTGAGGGCCGCGAGGCTCGCCAGGCGACTGCCATTACGGCGGTAACACCTCCCCGGGTGCTGAGGCGAGACAGTCTGTCAGCCAAGCACCGTAGTCCATGAGCAGTTTCCTGTGTCGCGGGAGCTCAAGAGTGACGAACCGCCGATACACTTCCCGAACCGACTCTTGGCGCAGCCGGGCCAGCGAGTACTCGTGATGCCGAGTCGGGTTCCCGGGACCGGACACTGACAATTACAACGCAACCGCGACTGACAAATTGCTGACAATTGCACTGCACTACTGACAGATCCAGTGCTCACCTAGAGCCCAATTGATTGATGACGCCGAACATCTTGAACATGGGCAGGTAAAGCGCGAGGACCATGAACCCCACGATCGCGCCCACGACCACGATCGCGACCGGCTGCAGAAGGTTCGGCAGCTGCTCGAGGATCAGCTCCGCCTCGCGGCCGTACCACGCCGCGGCGTCCTGCAGCATCTCCTGCATCGTCCCGTGCTGCTCGCCGACGCCGACGGACGTGAGCAGCATCGGCGGGAATACGCCCGCCTCGCTCATCGCCTGCTTGATCTGCGCGCGCTCGGCCACCCGGCGGACCAGGAGGTCGGACACGTCGCGCAGAACGGCCGTGCCCGCCGCCTCGCAGGCCAGCTGGAGCGCCTGCAGGATCTCCGTGCCTTGCGAGTACAGCATCGCCATCGCGTGCGCCCACGCCGACCACGCGAGCGCGCGCTCGACCCGCCGCCAGCCGGGGGCGCGCCACCGGAGATAGTCGAGCCGGTCGCGCACGTCCTGGCGGGCCAGCATG
>CADDZI010000085.1 GCA_902812405.1 bacterium
GGATGGCCGCTCAGGGATTGCGGGCCGTGGTGCGAGCCGAAATGGTGCGCGCGGCACCGGCCACGACGCTCCAGTTTTGGTTCGTGTACTATGCCCAGCCCCTGCTGCAGCAGACGCTGCTCGACTTCGGGACGGCCTTCGAGCGATCCCACCCGGGGGTGCGCGTGCAGACGCAGTCGTTCCCGTTTGTCGAGTACTTTCAAAAGGTCAGCACCGCGTTCGCCGGCGGTCAGGCGCCCGACGTCTTCTTTGCCGACTTCCCCGAGGTCGCCGGATATGTCTACCGCAAACAGCTCGTGCCGCTCGACGAGTTCCTGCCCACGGCGGACCTAGACGACTATTACGAGGGCCCCCGGCAGGACATGACCTACCAAGGCCGCGTCTGGTCGTTGCCGATGCATCAGTCGACGGAGGAGCTGCTCTACAACGTGGACCTCGTCCAGCGGGCCGGGTTGCAGCCGCCGCACACGATTGACCAGCAGTGGACCTGGGCCCAGTTCCTCAAGGCGGCAGAGGCGGTGGTCCGCCGGCAGGACGGCCGGGTGACGACCTGGGCCTACACGACGACGTACACGCCGCCGGATCTCTACGTGATCCAGCCGTGGCTCGTGATGGCCGGGGGCACCGTGCTCAGCCCCGACGCCACCAGGGCGACTGGCTATCTGAACAGCCCTGAGACCGCCCGGGGTCTCACCTTCTGGAGCGATCTCTACACCAGACGGCAGCTCGCGCCGATCCAACCGACCCCGGATCTGTTTCCCACCGGTCAAGCGGTGTTCATGCAGGGGAATCCTTTCGTGCTGCGGGACCTCGCGCAGCGGTTCCCAAACTTCCGCGCCGGCGTCACGTTCCTGCCCAAGGACCGGCGGGCGGCCACCAATAGCGGCGGATGGCACCTGGGAATCTCCACCCAGACCAGGCACCGTGACCTCGCCTGGCAACTCACGGAATCGATCGCCGGCCGGGAGGGCCACCTGAAGTGGGTGCAGACATCCGGGTACCTGCCGGCACGCAAGTCCGCCTACGCGCGCATGCCGTTTCTCAAGCAGTACCCCTGGACCGTGTTCTGGGACGGCCTCCTGCGGTTCGGGGCGTCGCGCCCGCGGACGCCGGCGTACGACTTTGTCCACGACGTCTTCTACGGCGTCAGCAAGGCCACCCAGCTCGGGCAGCCTGCCAAGCCCGTGCTCGACGCGGCGGCCGCGCGCATCGACCAGGAGCTGGCTCAGTACCGGAAGTGATCCGATGGCGGCGCGGGATCGGTTCCGGGCGCTGTTTCCTCGCGGCAGGGCGATCCTAGGTATGGTCCACCTCCAGGCGCTCCCGGGAGCGCCGCTGTACGGCGGCGACGTTGACGCGGTCATCGCGGCCGCGCTCGCGGATGCCGATGCGATGCGCCGGGGAGGCGTGGACGCACTCATCGTGGAGAACTTCAACGACAACCCGTTTTATCCTGAGCACGTGGAGCCCGAGACGGTCGCTGCGATGGCCATCGCTGTCAAGGAGATCGTGCGCGGGGCAGGTGACACGCCGGTCGGGGTCAACGTGCTGCGCAACGACTGGAAGGCAGCCCTGGCGGTAGCGGCGACCGCCGGCGCGCGCTTCATTCGTCTGAATGTGCTCACGGACGCTCTCGTTACCGACCAGGGTCTCATCGAAGCGCCTGCGCACTTGGCACTGCGGTACCGGCGGACGCTCGGCGCGGACCACGTGCTCCTCTTCGCCGATCTCTACAGCAAGCACGGTGCCCCGCTGGCGCCGCGACCGCTGCCCACCGTGGCGCGCGATATGGCCGAGCGCGCCATGGCGGACGCGATCATCGTGTCCGGGGATGAGAGCGCGCAGCCGCCGCGCCAGGAGGACATCGCGGCCGTGCGCCGCGCGGTGCCGGAGATGCCGCTTATCTTGGGGAGCGGCATGCAGCCATCGACTGCGCACCTGCTCGCGCTGGCTGACGGCGCGGTGTTTGGCTATTGGGCGAAGCGCGACGACGTGGTGACTAACCCCGTGGACCCGGCGAAGGTGCGGCGGTTTGTCAGCTTGGCCCACGCGTCCGTGCTCTGACGCCGATGCGCGGCACGCTTGCCGCTGGCTTGGCCCGCCACGGCGCGCATGGACGGTGGTGCGGGCTCCGCGCTGTCCTGCCAGGCTACGCCTTCATCGTACCGGCGATGGTCGGGGTCGTCGCGTTCGGGATCGCCCCGCTCGTGTATGCGTTCGTCGTGAGCCTCCAGGCGTACGATCTCGTGACCCCGCATCCGCCGTTCGTCGGCCTCGCCAACTATGCGCGCCTCGCGGCCGATCCGGTATTCTGGGAGTCGCTGCGTAACACGTTGATCTACGCCGCCATGCTGGTGCCGCTGCAGACGGCCACCGGGCTCGCCCTGGCGGTCATGATCCAGCAGCCCACGCGGTGGGTCGGCGTGCTGCGGACGGCCTACTTCCTTCCGGTCGTGATCTCGTACGTGGTCGCGGCGGGGCTGTGGCAGGTGTTGTTCGCCACACCCAACGGTCCGGTGAACAGCCTGCTCGCCCTGGTGCGGGTCCCGCCGCAGTTGTTTTTCCTTGGCCCGACACAAGCACTGCCGCTTATCGTCGTCATGTCGGTGTGGAAGTGGTCCGGCGTGTCCATGCTTGTGTACCTCGGCGGCCTGCACGAGATCCCGCTGGAGCTGTACGAGGCCGCGCGCGTCGACGGTGCCGGCGCACCGCGCCAGTTCCTGGCCATCACCTGGCCGTTGCTGCGGCGGGTGACGCTGTTCGTGGTGGTCGTCAACACGATCGACGCGTTCAAGATCTTCACGCCCGTCTACGTCATCACGCAGGGCGGGCCGATGGACGCCACGATGGTGCTGGTCTACCATCTGTTCCGCGAGGGCTTTCGCTACTTCCACCTCGGGTACGCGTCCGCGATCTCCTTCGTGTTCCTCGTGCTCGTCCTCGCCCTCGCGATCGTCCAGTTTCGCCTGCTCCGGGAGGCCCCTGCGTGAGGGCGGCGGTGGCGCCACGGCCGGTTGCCCGTGCCGCACGGCGGGGGTTCGCCGCGCTTGCCGGGGCGGCCAAGCTGGTGCTGGCCGTGGTGTTCGTGCTGCCCGTACTATGGATGTTTCTGTCGTCGCTTCGGCCGGTCACGGAGATCTTCCAGTACGTGTATCCCCTGAGCCTCCACACGCTGGTGCCGGTGCACATCAGCGTGGCGAGCTACCGGCACCTCTTCGCCGACGAGCCGTTTGCGCGCTACCTTGGCAACAGTTTCTTCATGGCCGCCACGGTGACCGTGCTGGACCTCGCAGCCAGCTCCCTCGCCGCCTACGGGTTCGCGCGCTTCCGCTTCCCTGGGCGGGACGCGTTGTTCTTCCTGGTGCTGGCCACGATGATCATCCCGTTTGAGGCGCTGCTCGTGCCGCTGTACCTCATCGTCCGAGACCTCGGCTGGGTCAACTCCTACCTCGGCTTGATCCTGCCCATGGTGCCGCGGGCGCTCAGCATCTTTCTCCTCCGCCAGTTCTTCTTGGGCCTGCCCGTGGAGCTGGAGGAGGCCGCCAAGATCGACGGCTGCCAGTTCTGGCGGATCTACTGGCACATCCTGCTGCCGCTCAGCCGGTCGATCCTGCTGTCCGTGGCACTGCTGACGTTTCAGGAGATGTGGGGCAGTTTCACCTGGCCTCTCGTGGTCACCAACAGCCCGGATCTTCGCGTGGTCCAGGTCGCGATCGCAACCTTCGGACAGGCCGGGGTCACGGAGTGGGACAAGGTGTTCGCCGCGCTCTCGCTCGCGGCCGTAGTGCCGGTCGGGCTTTTCGTTGTGTTCCAGCGATACTATGCCCGTGGGATCGCCACGACCGGCTTGAGGGGCTGAGGCAGCGGTGCCTCGGCGCGAGTAGGAGAACAGGCGATGTCGACCGCCGACCGAGCCGCCCCTACGCTTCGGTCTCGCGCACGCCGAGCACCGGTTGGCAGCGAGCGACTGGCGCGCAATGATAGTCGTCGCGTGCGACGCAACGCACCGGCCAATCCGAGCAGCCCTGAGCTCGGCGGTGATGTCGCACAACTCGGTCCGGACTTGCGCAAGTCGCAGTTCAGCGCCCTATAGCGGCGTCCACGGCACATTTCAGTTGACGGCGTGGACTTGACCCGGTTTCGTGGACACGTTTCCTAATTCGTGTCAAGACCCCCAAGCAGCCCAGGCCGTCATGGTAGTCAGTGCGCGATCGCCGTCGTTTCGGTTTGATCCACCTCCTGCGGCCGAGTAGAATGCACGTGGGAGGAAGTGGACGATCTCCGTGAGGAGCGCTTTGCGCTGCCTCGATGATGACCTGTGGAGACGTCGGGCTTCCTCCTTCTGCTGGTCCGACGTTCGGCCCGGATCGCCGCCGGGACTTGGTACTGCGTCTGGATAATGGTCCGCGCTTCACGGGCGGTAACTTCGCGTCCGTCCACATCCCGCAGGACATAGTCGCGCTGCTCGGTGAGCACCGCGTGGATGCGCGAGGCGAGATGGCTCATTACCGCGCCCATCGCCTTGTTGTGCGGTTTACCTTTGTGCACCATCTGATCGTAATAGATCCTCGCCAGCTGGGGATCCCATAGCCGTGCAATCTCGGCGGCTTGGTAGAGGGCGAGTTTCACGCGCCGCGGACCGGCTTTGGTCATCGGGAGCCCCTTCGCGTCGCTGTCGGCGGATTGCGACGCATGG
>CADDZI010000086.1 GCA_902812405.1 bacterium
CTGACTGTCCCGCCGCGCGAGGGGCTTAGATGGGAAGAGCGACGAGAGCATTGTGAAACGAGCCGTGCGTAACGACGAGCGCCCTCGGCGGCGCTACAAGCGCCGCCGCCTCTCCCTGCCGGTGGTTGTTCAGCTCGAGGATGGCCGTGCGGTGGACGGCGTCGCCTCGGAGGTCGGCGCGGGAGGTCTGCGTCTCACGACCGATACTGCGCTGAAGAAGGACGCACGAGGAACCGCGCAGATCACGGTTCCTGACGGGCGAACCGTTCGCATCCCCTTTCAGGTTGCCTGGACTGACCGCGGTGCGGACGGCAAGCACGAAAGCGGGGTCCATTTTGCGGATCTCGGCCTTGCTGAACGTTCCGCTCTTTTTGATGCCATCTATGGCTCGGAGAACGGGCAAGCGGTCTTCGTGCAGCCCCTTGACGGCGAGGCGAGTTCCATCACTCCCGAACCCTTGCCGCCGGCCCATCGTTCGTATTACCTTGGCATCATCCGCCGCATCGAGCAGGCCCACAAGTTGTCCGCATCCGACACCGATAGCTTGCTCTACGCTCGGCTGCAGGAAGGCCGGCCCCTGCGGGAGGCGATCGTCGAGGCCGGCCTGGCGACCGAGGAGACGCTGGACGACTTTTTGGGTGCCGTTTTCAAGGTCCCGTTCATCGACCTGACGCGCAACCGGCCCGATCCAAACGCCGCCGATACGATCCCCGTCAGCATCGCCACCACCAGCCTCATTGTCCCGGTCAAGCTCGTCGACGACACGTTGACCGTAGCGATGGCCGACCCGCTGGATTTGCCGACCGTTGATCTCATCACGCGCCGCGCAAAACATCACGTCGAGATCTGCTTTGCGCTCATCGAGGACGTGGAGAAGGCAATCGACGAGGTCTACCACGGCACAACGCTGCACTCCGTCGACCGCCTCCTCCAGGGGCTGCCGACGGTCGCCGCGGAGGGACTCGGGGGCGAAGGGCAGGAGGTCGAGGATCTCGAGACCCTGCGCAAAATGTCGGACGCGACGCCCATCGTGTCGCTGGTCGAGTCCCTGCTGCGCACGGCGACCGAGTACCGGGCAAGCGACATCCACCTCGAACCCTACCACGACACCGTGCGCGTGCGCTTCCGCCTGGACGGCGTGCTGCACGAGATGCGCAAGCTGCCCAAGGCGATTTACCCGGCCGTGGTGTCGCGCATCAAGATCATGGCGCGTATGGACATTACGCTGCGCCACATTCCGCAAGACGGGCGCGCCTCGATGCGCTACCTCAAGCGCGAAACCGACCTGCGGATCGCTTCGCTGCCGACCGTTAACGGCGAGAAAATCGTCATCCGCCTGCTGGAGAAGAATCCGGCATTCAAGGATTTGCGGGCGATCGGCTTTTCGGATGAGAATTACGAACTTTTCGCGCCGCTCATCCGGCGGCCGTACGGTATGATTCTGTGCTGCGGTCCGACCGGCAGCGGCAAGTCCACGACGCTCTTTGCCTGCCTGCAAGAAATCAACGACGGCCTCACCAACATCACGACGATCGAAGATCCGGTTGAGTACCGGGTGGCGGGCGTCAACCAGGTGGAAATCAACGTCAAGCGCGGCTTGACGTTTGCGTCGGTGCTGCGCGCCTTGCTGCGTCAAGACCCGGACGTCATCTACGTCGGCGAGATTCGGGACCGCGAGACGGCGGATTTGGCGGTGCGGGCGGCCCTGACCGGCCACCTGCTGCTCTCCACTCTGCACACGAACAGCGCCGTCCAGGCAATCACACGCCTGGTCGACATTGGGGTCGATCCGGCACTGATCGGAGCGTCCCTCATTGGGGTCGTCGGGCAGCGTTTGGTGCGGCGCGTGTGTTCGAAGTGCGCCTACGACTACGAGGTGCCCGAAGAGGAGGCGCTCGTTCTGCAGGACCTGCTGCCGCTGGTTGCGCCGCGCACGCTGCGGCGCGGCAAGGGTTGCCGGCACTGTCACGACACCGGCTACGCGGGCCGCATGGGCGTGCATGAAGTCATTGCGGTCGACGACGGCCTGCGACGGCTGATTGCCCGCGGGGCGGACGCGAATCAGCTCTTGGACTACGTCTCAGCCAAGGGTTTCAACGACCTGCGCGACGACGCGCTACGCCGGCTTCAAAGCGGTGACACGACCTTGCAAGAGGTCGTGCGCGTTACGATCTAGACGGGCGCCGTCCACCTCGCGTCCAGGCGGTTCGTCCCCAGGCCGTCAAACGGTGTGCCGCATGCCTAGGTCCTACGCCTCAAGGGATTTCCCATACGATTTGGTATGCTCGCGGTAAGCGGCCGAGTAACGCCGAGGCTCACGCGGCGATTGCCGGGCGGGCTTAGGGCATATCCGGCGCTGCGTATGTGTCGTGGCGGTGTTTGGTTTTTTTGGTATCTGACGCGCGTGCCACGTTGGTATCCTGGGGATCACGCATTGCCCGGCACATGTCAAGGGATGAAAGCCAAAAGAGGAGGCATGATGAAAGGGCTGAGTGTCATAGGGATGGTGCTGGCCCCGTTTGTGGTTGCAAGCGCGACCTGGGCGGCGCCGCTGGCCACAGGTCAGGTAGTGGCGGGCGTACCTCGGGTGCCGGTGCGAGACATGGGTCCGGCGCCGGCGACGATGCCGGTGCGGTTGGCGGTGGTGTTGCGGTACCGCAACGAGGCGCAGCTGCGTGCGTTTGTTGCAGAGCAGCCGTACTTGAAGCCGCAATTTCGGGTCTTGACGCGGCGTCAGTTTTGGGACACGTTTTCGCCCAGCGTGGCGGACTACGCCCGGACGGTCGGATTGCTGCAGCGGGAGGGCTTCCAGATTGTGAAGACCTACCCGAACCGGACGGTAATTGACGTTGTGGGTCCGGCGGGTCTGGTCAACCGGGTGTTTGGGACCGAGATTCACCGGGTGGTACAGACGGCGGTGCCCGGGGGTATGGCGCTGGGTGCCGTGGGCGCTGTTCGCTACGCCAATGCGCGTCCGGCGATCTTGCCTGCGGAGCTGCGCCCGACGGTGTACGGGGTGATTGGCTTTGACAATCTCCAGGTGCTGCATCCGCTGTGGGTGCGTGGCCAGCGCCGTCCGAGCCCGATGGTGGCGTTGGGTCCGCCGCTGCAGGGTCCGGACACGGGTTTGGGTCCGTACGCTTTTGCGACAGCCTACGATTATCCGGTCCAGCACCAGGTCAAGGGCGGTTCGCCGGGCCAGACCTACGATGGGACGGGTCAGTCTGCGGCCATCGTGATTGACTCGGACTACACGGAGAGTGACTTAAGCACGTTTTTGAGCTTTTTTGGGATAACCCGGACGGGTCCGGCGACGGTGCGGATTCCGATTCAGGGCGGTCCCAACCCGCCGATCAACTTTGACAGTATTGAGACGACGCTGGACATCGAGACGATCGTCGGGATGGCGCCCGGGACGGCGGTCTACCTGTACCTGCCCAATGCGCTGTTGTACTCGAGCATCATTGACGCGTACAACCAGATTGACACGGACGACCTGGTGGAGGCGGTGAACTCGAGTTTCGGCGGGTGCGAGACGTTCACAGATCCCAGTTACTTCCCGCAGTTGTCGGACTATTTGGCGCTGCAGGGCGAGGCGTTGGGGATTACGTACTCGGCCTCGACCGGAGACTCGGGGACATTTGAGTGCACCTTCTCGGCGCCGGGCGGGGTATCGACGCCGGCCAGCGGTCCGAACTTTGTCGCCGCCGGCGGTACGACGCTGTTCTTGCACCTGAACGGGACGTACGCGCGGGAGTTTGGCTGGTCGGGCTCGGGCGGCGGCGTCTCGGCGCTGTTTACCAAACCGGCCTACCAGCAGGGTATCCCGCATGCCGCAGGTCCGATGCGCAACATCCCAGACGTCGGTTTGGATGCCAATCCGGGCAGCGGAGCGGCTTTCTACTACCAGGGTTTGTGGCAAGGTCCGATTGGGGGCACGTCGTTGTCCTCGCCGCTGTTTGTGGCCATGGTGGTGGAGTGGGACCAGATCCACGGGGCGCGTTTAGGTGACGTGCATCCGTTGCTGTACAATCTGTTCAAGGCGCATCACTACGCGGTCGTCAACGGCCTGCCGTTGTTCCGCGACGTCATTGGCGGGAACAACGGTTTCTACAATGCGACCCGCGGTTACGACAACGTGACCGGGATCGGTTCTGTGGAGGCGTGGGGCTTTGCCAGCGCCGCCCAGCTGTAAGGAAAGGGGGTAGACGTTCATGCGCACGATGAAACTGGCGATGGTGGTCCTGGCGGCGGCGCTGGTCCTCGGGCGTGCGGGCGCGGTGTCCGCCGCCCCGCTGCCGGGTGCGGTGCCGCTGACGCTGACGCTCAAGCTGCACCACGAAGCGCAGCTGCGGCAGCTCATTGCGCAGCAAACCAATCCGTTCTCGCCGCTGTACGGTCACTTCTTGACGGTGGCACAATTCCGGTCGTACTTTGCGCCGACGCCGGCCGAGTATGCGGCGACGGTGGCGCGGCTGCGCGGGATGGGCTTTACCATCCAGCGCACCTGGGCCAACCGCACGCTGATTGACGTCAGCGCACCGGCGACGCTTGTCAGCCGAACCTTCCGGACGCCCCTGACAACCTATACCGACCGCTATGGCGTCCACTACGCGGCACTGGCCCGGCCCCAAATTCCCGCAAGCCTGGCCAACGTCGGCGCCGTTGTGGG
>CADDZI010000087.1 GCA_902812405.1 bacterium
GTAGCGGTCGCGCTTGCGCGACCGAGGGAGGCTAACGCCTTGGGCGGCAATCTGGCGCTACCCGGGACCCGTGAGGGTTGTGCCCGGGAAATAGGCCGCCAAAATCTGTTGCGCGTTCATGCCGTCGTCGGCGCGGCCGCGTGCGCCCCACTGACACATGCCGACACCGTGCCCGACGCCGCGCCCGGCAATTTGAAAATCCAACCCCACCTTTGTGACGTCGAACAGGGTACTGGGAATGACCTTATAACCGAGGATGTCCAGGGCGCGGCGATACAACGTGTGGCCGTCAAGACGCACCGAGGAAAGGGGCCCGGAGGCCACCACGGTTTTGACGCGTCCATCCGGCCAGCGCTCGGTTATCGTCAATGAATCGAGCCTCTCGTCAGGCATGCCAACGGCTCTGGCCAGAGCATCGGCCGGGACCATGTTACTCCAGTGGTAGTACGGCGAGGCGGAACAATAGGCCGCCAGACCGGCGTCCCCGTCGGCAACACCCTGCAGGTAGGGCGGGGATGCCCGGCCTGTCAGCTCCTCCAACGAAGCTGTATGCCCGCCGCAGCACGATGAGTAGAAGACCGCTGCCGCCATACCGTCAAAGGTCAGCACCTGGCCGGCCGTCGCCTGGGCTGCGGTGCGAAAGACAGCATACCTCTCGCCGACGCCGGGATAGACCTGGCTTGCGGTACCATCCACGACGTCATAGGCTCTGGTGCCTGAGCCGGCCTGTGCCCGCGCGGCAAACGTTCGAATTGCGATCGCCTGCGCCAGCAGCGCCTCCCTCGCCCACGACGGACTCACTTCGGCCGACAGCACGGCCGCAACGTACGTTTCCACATCCACGATGTTGACAAACGACAGGCTGGAGCCATTCGTTTGGACGAGCAGCGTCCCCGGATACCGGCGCTCCAGCGTACCCCCCGCTGCGGTGGTCACCGCGAGGTCAAGAAGCGGTGCACCTGTGATTGCCAGAACACCCTGCGGATCGGAAAGCCGAGCTGCAACCGACTGGGGGGTCATCGTGTAACCATTGACGGCGGCCTGGACAACCGGTGTGCCGCCAAAGAGCAGCACGCGCACGGGCGGCTGCCCGGCCGCACGTGCGGACGCAACCCATATGCTGTGGGATGCGCCGTACCCGCATGCTGCACCCAGGACAAGCCGAAGGAATCGGCGCCGCACCAGACCCCTCATAGGCCGAAACGGTTGGCCCGTTGAAGGCGGCACCATGAAGCGATATGCAATGCTGCTCGGCCTGGCATGCCTTGTGACCCCTGCCTGCGTGGCCGCGGCCCCGACTTCCTCCCCCGCGCCGGCACGCAGCGGCGTCTACGCCAAAGCTTATGCCTTGGGAATACGCATTGGAACTTTGGCTCACGGACGCT
Source organism: bacterium (assembly GCA_902812405.1). Taxonomy (GTDB): domain Bacteria; phylum Vulcanimicrobiota; class Vulcanimicrobiia; order Eremiobacterales; family Eremiobacteraceae; genus CADDZI01. Next base: position 1,386 of record CADDZI010000087.1, read on the forward strand.
ATGATGCGATCACCGACGTCCCCGGCGTTCTCGTCGGGCAAGTGACCCACATCGCGGGCTCAGGCAAGCTCGTTCCCGGGATCGGTCCGGTGCGTACCGGAGTCACCGCGATCCTCCCGCGTGCGGACATTTGGCATAACCACCTGTGGGCCGCGGTGTGGCCCCTCAACGGCAACGGGGAGATGACGGGCTCGTTGTGGGTCAACGAATCCGGCTGGCTGGAGACGCCCGTAGTTCTCACCGACACGCTGTCCGTAGGGCGCGTCGATGACGGCGTCATCTCCTGGCTCATCAGCCGCTGGCCCCAGATCGGCATCACCGACGACGTGCCACTTCCGGTCGTCGCCGAGGTCAACGACGGATTCCTCAACGATCAGCAGGGGCGGCACAACACGCCGCAGGATGCGATCTGGGCTCTCAATCATGCAGCGGGCGGACCTGTGCAGCAGGGAGATGTCGGTGCGGGTACGGGTGCCATCGCCTACGGCTTTCACGGCGGCATCGGAACCGCATCCCGCGTGCTTCCCGCATCCGATGGCGGTTACACGGTCGGCGTTCTGGTCAACATCAACACATCAGGACGACGCCAAGACTTCACAGTCAACGGTGTTCCAGTCGGTGCCCAGATACGGGGCCTTCGGCCCTTTCGCGGTCGCGCCGCGGACGGCTCGATCATCATCGTCGTCGCCACCAACGCACCGCTCTTGCACCAGCAGCTGCTGGATCTTGCCAAGCGTGCGGCACTGGGCCTGGCCCGCACCGGAGGCTCGTCCCGCGAGGGCAGCGGCGACATCATCATCGCCTTTTCCACCGCGCAAACCGTCCCGTACGATTCGTCTTCGCGTACGTTTGAGACGACGGCCCTCGACCGGGCGTACATAAACCCGGTCTTCGACGCCTGTCTTGAGGCAACCGACGAAGCCATCATCAACGCCCTGCTGGCCGCTCAGACGATGGTAGGGCGCGACGGAGATACGGTCTACGCCCTGCCCCACGATCAATTGCTCCGCATTATGCGGCGCTATGGGCGCTAAGGACGACCTCTTTTTCCCGGTTGCCCGCTCGGCGGTCGTTACGGTGGCCGGAGAGCGATTGCGGGTCGCCTGGACGCACCAGGGCATCGCAGCCGTTGAACCAGAATCATTGGCCGCCAAGAGGCGCATGGAGCGGCGCCTCAAGATGCGTCTAATGACTGCGCCGTGCCCGCCGCTCGTTCGCACCTTTTTGGCCGCCGCCGCCCGCGGCCGGGCCGGCGATGCGCTGGTTGACCTCACCTGGGCCCGCGACTTCGAACGCGAAGTACTCGAGGCGTGCCGGCGCATTCCCTACGGCGAGACCCGCTCGTATGGCTGGTTGGCCCGGGAGGCGCGCCGGCCGCTGGCTGTCCGCGCCGCCGCCTCCGTCATCGCGCGTAATCCGCTGTGGCTGCTGGTACCCTGTCACCGCGTCATCTACCGCGACGGCCGCCTAGGCCCGTATGGGGGAGGCGCCCGTGGTCAGGCGCGCAAGCGAGCCTTGCTCGCGCGCGAGGGGGTGCACGTGGGCAAGGCACGGGCAAAGCATTCGGTTGGGTCGAGCCGAACACAGAAAGCATGACGACCTGGTTACCGTTCGCGACTTTCGTTTTTGGCATGCTCCTGGGTGCGGCGCTGGTGTGGCTCGCGGGTGCCGGCACGCGCCGCCAGGCGCAGGCTCTGGCAAGCGAAGTGCGCAAGGCGGAAACAGAGCGCGCCGCGGCGCAGGCCGAGCTGGCGGCCGAGCGCCGCGCACAGGCGGACAAACTGGCGCTCCTCGAGGATGCCCGGCAAAAATTGAGCGAGGCATTCGAGGCGCTCTCAGCCCAGGCGCTGCGGAACAACAACCAGTCCTTTTTGGACCTTGCAACCTCCACGCTCGAGACCTACAAACAGGCGGCTAAGCACGAACTGGAGCAGCGCCAGCAGGCGATCGAGAACGCCCTGCGCCCCGTCACCGAGACGCTGCGCAGTTTTGACGCAAAGGTCCACGATCTGGAGACCAAGCGCACGAGTGCCTATGACATGTTGACCCAGCAGATCCGCATGCTGCAGGAAGGCACCTCCAAGTTGGAGCGCGCGCTGCGCGCTCCGGTCGTGCGCGGGCGGTGGGGAGAAATGCAGCTGCGCCGCGTCGTCGAGATCGCGGGGATGACCAACCGCTGCGATTTCGTCGAGCAGCAGTCGGTGTCCGATGACGGCCGCACGTTGCGCCCCGACCTCATCGTGCGGCTGCCCGGCGACAAGTCCGTCGTCGTCGATGCGAAGGTTCCCCTGGAAGCCTACCTTGCGTCGCTGGAAGCGTCCACCGAGGAGGAACGCCGGGCGGCTCTGGCCGTCCATGCCCAGCAGGTGCGCAACCACATACGAGAGCTTTCCGCCAAAGCCTATTGGGAGCAGTTCGAGCATTCACCTGAATTCGTCGTCATGTTCCTCCCCGGGGAGATGCTCTTCAGCGCGGCCCTAGAAGCCGACCCGGAGCTCATCGAAGCCGGCGTGGCACAGCGCGTGATTCCGGCAACGCCGACGACCCTGATCGCGCTCTTGCGCGCCGTCCACTACGGCTGGACGCAGGAAGCGATCGCCCGGGAGGCACGCGCGATCAGTGCGCTGGGCGCCGAACTGTACCGGCGCCTGGGGGACTTAGGCGAGCACTTCTTTGAGGTCGGGCGGAACCTCGGGCGGGCAGTGACGTCCTACAACAAGGCGGTGGGCTCGCTTGAAGGCCGCGTCTTTGTCAGCGCGCGCAGACTCAATCAATATGAATCCGTCAGGGTCCCCGACGAAGAGATTGCACAACTTGCGCCCATCGAGGTGGAACCTCGGCCTCTCCAGGCTCCCGAGTTGACATCCGTACCCGACGGTCTCTTCGAGCGCACGGCCCAGCGCGGCGACAGCCCTCAGCTCGAGACCGCCGAGGACGACGAAGAGAACGCAGCCGGCCCCCAGTAGCCGTCGGAGCATGAGGCGCTTGAGGGCGGCCCGCCGGCGGGCGGCATCCCGCCGGGCGACTCGATGGCGGCGGCAACTGCATCCCGTAAGGCAGACAGTCCGGCTCCGGTGACGGCAGACACCAGCACCCCGGCCTCCCCCAGTGCGCCCC
>CADDZI010000088.1 GCA_902812405.1 bacterium
GGAATCCTCGTAACGTGCCGCCTGGAACCCTCGTAACGCGCCGCCTGGAATCCCCCGTAGCGGCCGCGCTTGCGCGGCCGAGAGAACCTCACACCGTGAAGCCGACTCAAGGCGGCACGTTCCATCGATCGCGCAAGCGCGACCGCTACAGGAACATTCTGAGAACCTCACACCGTGAAGCCGACTCAAGGCGGCACGTTCCATCGGTCGCGCAAGCGCGACCGCTACAGGAACATTCTGCATCCGTGTCCGTTGCACGCCCCAGCGGGGGCAAAACGTCATTCTTAGGTGGCGAGCTTTGTGAGCGCGCGTTCGTACGCCGCCAGATCCGCCGGCGAGAACAAAACAAACGTCACCTTCTCGATGCAGCGCGACGTGCGCAGATGCTCGGCAACCGTCCCCAGCGCGATCGGCGCGGCCTCATCAAGAGGATACCCATACGCGCCCGTGCCCAGCGAGGGGAACGCAATCGACTTTAGCCCGTGCTCTTCGGCGAGGCGCATGCTCGCCGCATACGCACCGGCGAGCAGCCTTGCATCCTCGGGTCGTCCCCGGTAGCGCGGCGCAACCGCATGGATGACGTAGCGTGCCGGCAGATTGCCGGCCGACGTGATAACCGCGCTGCCGGTCTCGCAGTGGCCGATGGCGGCACACTCGCGGGCAATCGTCGGGCCGCCGGCGCGGTGAATGGCGCCGTCGACGCCTCCCCCGCCCGCCAGCGCACTGTTGGCCGCATTGACGATGGCGTCGGCGGTCACGCGCGTGATGTCGCCCTGCACGAGGAGCAGCCGCCCGCGGCCGAAAGTCGCCTCGCTCATCGCACCCGCAAACGACAGCCTAGGGATAGACCCCGCGCAGGCTCGTCGCCTCGGCGACGCGGCCCACCGCCACCGCGTATGCTCCGCGGCGCATGTTCACTTTGAGGCGTCGCGCCTGCTCCAACGTGTCGCGGAAGGCGCGCTCCATGATGCGCCGCAGTCGGTCGTTCACCATCTGCTCCTCCCAGAACAGCTCCTGCAGGTCTTGCACCCATTCAAAGTAGGACACGGTCACGCCGCCCGCATTGGCCAAGATGTCGGGCAGCACCATGATCCCGCGTTCGTGGAGGATTTCATCGGCTTCGGGGAGGGTCGGGCCGTTGGCCGCCTCGGCGACGATCTTGGCCTTGATGCGCGGTGCGTTGTCGGCCGTAATGACTTTCTCGAGGGCTGCGGGAACGAGCACGTCACACTCGTACTCGAGCAACTCTTTGTTCGAAATCTTCTCGCCGCCCGAAAAACCGGCGACGGTCCCCGTCTCGCCTTTGAAGGCAATGAGCTTGGCCACGTCCAGGCCCTTGGGATTGGCCACGCCACCGCGGCTGTCGGAGACGGCAACGATGCGATAGCCGGCTGCGCTCATGAGTTCGGCCGCGTGCAAGCCGGCATTGCCGAAGCCTTGGATGGCGACCCGCGCTCCATCGACCGTCAGCCTCAGTTCCTTCATCGCCTCGTTGACGACGTACAGGCAACCGCGCGCGGTGGCCTTGTCGCGTCCCAGCGAGCCACCGATCGCGATCGGCTTGCCGGTGACGACACCGGGAATTGAATACCCCTTCTGCATCGAAAAGGTATCCATAATCCAGGCCATGATTTGCGGGGTCGTATAGACGTCCGGAGCAGGGATGTCTTTCTCGGGACCGATGATGATGGAAATCTCGCTCGTGAAGCGCCGCGTGAGGTTCTCCAGCTCCTGCAGCGACATGTTCTTGGGATCGCACACCACGCCGCCCTTGGCGCCGCCGAACGGAATGTTGACCAGCGCGCACTTCCACGACATCCACATGGCAAGCGCCTTGACCTCATCCAGCGTGACGTCAGGATGGAAGCGGATGCCGCCCTTGGCCGGGCCGCGCGCCATGTTGTGCTGCACGCGGTAGCCCTCGAAGACCCGGTGCGTGCCCGAATCCATGCGCACGGGGACTGACACGATCAGCACGCGCTTGGGTTCGCGCAGGTACGAGTGGATGGATGAATCCAGCCCGATGATCTCGGCGATGTCATCCAGTTGCTGCTGGGCCATCTGCCAGACGTTGAGGGGGGCCTGGACGGCGGAGCGATCGAGAGTCGACGACATAGGACCTCCTGCGGCGCGAAGTCGCGCGGCGCCTGACGCGAGTGACGTGGTGCCCTGGAAGGGACTCGAACCCCTATGGCCTTTCAGCCACTGGTACCTGAAACCAGCGCGTCTACCAATTCCGCCACCAGGGCGTACCTGCGCACGGCGTACGGGAACACCGGCGGAAGCCAGGGAGGATTCGCCGGCCGGGTCGGGCCGCCATGCTACGAGCGCAGGGAGTTGCTGGGCTGGGGCGAGGGCAAGACGACCTGGGGTGCGACGTTTGCCACCCCCGCGAACATGTCGTGCCAGGCGCGGGTGAGCGCCGGGCCCAGGCTGCCCAACACGTGCGTGCCACCCGGTTGTTCGTAGTAACGGACGGTGAGTCCGTTGTCGGTGAGGAAGTCGCGCGATTCCTGAACGTACTTTGCGGGAACCACCGTATCGCCCGAACCCGTGACGAGGTATACCGGTGTGATGTGCAGGGCGTTGGCAAAGGCTTGCTTGTCCTCGTTGGTGAGACTGCCGGCGATGCTCATGATGGCCGCCCAGCGATCCGGATGCGCGACCGTCACAACAAACGAAGCAAAACCTCCGGCCGAATAGCCGACGCAGTAGATACGTCGCGGGTCGATGGAGTAGGCGGATTGCATGAACCGCAGCGCGTCGTAGATGTCGCCGGTGCTGCGCAGGTCGGTGTAGTCGCCGCGCGCCCAGGGAGCGGCAAGCACGGCCCCTGCGTCGTCGGCCAGCCTCTGTAAGAGAGGAGAAACGATCAACTGGGTCTCCAGCTGGTCGGCTCCATGGAGCACGAGCACGAGCGGGTGCGGCGTGCGGGGGTCGTAGCCCCGCGGCAGGTACACCGCAAGCGGTTGAAGTTTTCTGTCTGCGCCCGCGGGGAAGAGCCGCTCGGACACTCCGGGCGCCGTGGCACCGGGTGCGGTGGCACCTGGTAGCGCGCCGTCGCCAGGAGCAATGGCGTGCGCCTCGAGCAGCTGCCGTGCCAGGCTCAGATCGAGTCCGATTTGCGACGCGAGGAGTTCGGCCTTGCCGGTGTCGGAAGGTGCGAGGCTAAGGATGGCGCCGACGTCTCCGTCCAGCCGGCCGACGACATCCGCAGCGATGCCGCTGCGTGCCTGCACGCGATCGAAGTTTTCCACGACCTGCAGCCGCATTGTCTGGAGATCTGCCGACAAGGCACGAAGGGTAGTGGCGGCCGGCGTGGCTGGTGCCGAGACTGCGACCAAACCAGCCACCCCCAGCCCTAATCCGGCGAGCTGCGCTGCCCACCGTAGCCAGCGCCGTTCGGAAAGTGTCCCGGGACGTTGCCGGCCGGGCCGCAAAGGGTGAGAGCTCATGATCTCTTAGCTCATGATCTCTTCATGGTTGACGTTGTCCCCGGTTGCACACGCGAACGCGAATGCGGGTATGCCACACCGCGTGCCGTCTCGTCGTCTTCCGCGCCGTCCGCATGCGATCCGTGGTACCCACGTCGAAACGGGACGCAACGTCTGCCGTCCCCTCGGCGTTTCCTAAGCAAGATATGAATACCTGGCTCGCCGGCGCGGTCCTCGCGCAGATCATCGTAGCCTTCACGGGAAGTCACTTCCCGCGTACTCCTCCGTACTTGCCGGTTCCCCACGGTGCGGCGGTTATCATGCGCACCGGATCGACGAACACGACGGGCTATCGCATCGTGTTGACGCGCGACGGGCAAGCCACGTACGTATCGGCGGCCGGGCAAGGGCGAGGCGCCATCCCGGTAAGCCTGGCAAACAAATTCTTTGCCGATCTGCAATCCGCGATGCCGCTGGAGAACCTGCCTGCGCCCGCCTGCATGAAGAGCGCATCGTTTGGGAGCTCGCTGTTTGTCTACTGGAATCACCATCGTTCGCCCGACGTGACCTGCTCGGGCGATGTTCGCGCCGCAGCCCTGGCTCGTGATGCCGACGCCATTGCCGGCGCTCTTGGCATCTCAGTTCGCAGTGGCGTTTTGCGCCCGATGTTGCCCAACGAGCTGCATCGCCCAGCGCCCACCCCCTCACCCTAGAGCCCGCGCCTGCGCGACCGAGCCCAAGAAGGCGTAGCGGTCGCGCTTGCGCGACCGAGAGAACGTAACGCCTTGGAGACGACAAAGGCGTTACGCCGTGTCGGCCGCGTAAACGCGGCCGCTACATGAGATCGCCGTGTCGGCCGCGTAAATGCGGCCCCTACCGGCCCTAAAACTCCGTGCCGCTTGTGAAGTTGAACTCTTCGAACTTCACACCCGGCAAAACGTGACTCTCGGAGCGCACGAGGGCCGAGGCCAGCTCGCAGCGCCCCAATGCTCCGATGATCGACTGGTT
>CADDZI010000089.1 GCA_902812405.1 bacterium
GTGTCGCCCTGGACCGGCACTGCCGCCTTGGCGGGCTCCGAGCTCTGCGCCGCCTCGGTGCTGCGCCCATCGCCCGCCGGAGCTGGGCCCTCGTCGGCCTGCGCGGGCACCACGTCCGCCGCCGGCTCCCGGTGCACCGCCGTGGCGCCGTCGCCTTTTGCCCGGCCATCCGGCATCACTTCACCCAGGTAAATCCACACTTTCACACCGATCCGTCCGAAAGTCGTGTACGCTTCGCTGTGAGCGTAGTCGATGTTCGCGCGCAGCGTGTGCAGCGGCACCTTGCCTTCGAAATTACGCTCGACGCGTGCGATCTCGGCGCCCCCGAGGCGGCCTCCCACCTGCACCTTGATGCCTTTCGCCCCCGCCTTCATCGTCCGTTGAATCGCCTGGCGCATCGCTCTGCGAAAGGCGATGCGCTTTTCGAGCTGGTCGACGATCGTGTTGGCAACCAGCCGGGCATCCAGCTCCGGATGCTTGATCTCGACGACGTTGACGTTGACCTGTTTGCCAGATTCCCGCTCCAGCCGCCTCTTGAGATCGTCGATGCCGGCGCCGCGCTTGCCGATGATGATGCCGGGTTTGGCGGTGTTGATCGCAACCCGCACCTGATTGGCGCGCCGCTCGATTTCGACCCGCGACACCGCAGCTTGACGCGCCAGGCTTTCGACAATCTCCCGCATGCGGAGATCCTCGTGCAGCCACTGCCGGTAGTTCTTGCGCTCGAACCAGCGCGAATCCCAGGTGCGCGTGATCCCCAGCCGCAAGCCAACGGGGTGAACCTTCTGACCCACTTAGGCGTCCTCTCCGTCGGACACGACGATCGTCACGTGTGACATCCGCTTGCGCTTGATGGCGGCTTGACCACGAGCCCGCGCCTCCAGGCGCCGTATCGAGGGCCCGCGGTCAACGAACGCACGGCTGATCACGAGCGCCGAGCGGTCCATACCATGGTTGTTTTCCGCATTGGCGGCCGCAGAACGGACGAGCTTGTGGATGGCCTTGGCGGCGGCCACCGGCGTGAACGCAAGCATCGTCAACGCGCGATCGACGCGCTGCCCGCGGATCGCGTCGACGACGCGACGCGCCTTGCGCGGCGGCACCCGCAGGAACTTCGCACTGGCCTTAGCTTCCATCCGCTCCTCCCCCGGCCACGGCGTCAGCTCACCTCCGCCTTGTCCGCCGATGCTCCGCTGCCGTGGCCGCGGAACACCCGGGTGGGTGCGAACTCACCCAATTTGTGCCCCACCATGTTCTCCTGAATGTAGACCGGCACGTGCTTGCGCCCGTCGTGCACCGCGATCGTGTGGCCGACCATGGCCGGCGTGATCGTCGAGGCACGCGACCAGGTCTTGATGACCCGCTTCTCCCGCGCCGCGTTGAGCCGCTCGATGCGCACGAGGAGATGGTCGGCCACAAACGGGCCCTTCTTCGCGGAGCGGCTCACTTGGCACCCCTCCGCTTGATGATGAACTTATCCGTGCGCTTGTTGCGCCGCGTCTTCTTGCCCATCGTCATCTCGCCCCACGGCGTCGTGGGCGGTCGGCCCGCCGTGGAGCGCGCTTCGCCGCCGCCGTGCGGATGGTCGACGGGGTTCATGGCCACGCCCCGCACCGCCGGCCGCCGCCCGAGCCAGCGCGACCGCCCCGCCTTGCCGATCGACTGGTTCTCGTGATCGACGTTGCCCAATTGGCCGATCGTCGCGCGGCACACGACCGCAATCTTGCGGACCTCGCCCGACGGCATGCGCACCTGGGCGTACGCCCCCTCCTTGGCCATCAGCTGCGCCGCTCCGCCGGCCGCCCGGACAAGCTTGCCTCCCTGGCCCGGCGACAGCTCGATGTTGTGGATGACGGTCCCGGTCGGGATGTTGGACAGCGGCAGCGCGTTGCCGGTCTTGATGTCGGCCGCGGGACCCGACTCGACGACGTCGCCGACTGTCAGACCCAAGGGCGCCAAGATGTACCGCTTCTCACCATCCCGGTAATGCAAAAGCGCAAGCCGGCACGAGCGATTGGGGTCGTATTCGATGGCCGCCACCCGCGCCGGGATACCGTCTTTCTCCCGCTTGAAGTCCACGCGGCGGTAGGCGACCTTGTGACCGCCGCCGCGGTGGCGCACGGTGATGTGGCCGTAGACATTGCGGCCCGCATGGCGCTGACGCTTCTCGATGAGCGACCGTTCCGGCGCCTTGTCGGTCAGGTCCTCAAACGAGGAGATGACCGCAAAGCGCTTGCCCGGCGAGGTGGGCTTGAACGACTTCAGCGGCACGTGACGCCTCCCGCAGGTTCACGATTCAAAGTAGTTGACGCCTCCCAGTTCGATTCTCTCACCCTTGCGCAACGTCACGACGGCCTTCTTCCAATCCGGCTGCGCGACCGCCGGGCGGCGCATGCGCCGGCGCGGATCGTGCTTGCGCTTGCCTCTGACGCGCGCCGTATTGACCCGCACGACGTGGACCTTGAAGATCGTCTCCACGGCCGCGGCGATCGCGCGCCGGTCGGCGTCGGCCGCAACGGCAAACGTGTACTGCGAGCGCGCCGTTTGCGCGATGGATTTCTCGGTCACCACCGGCCGGATGACCACCTGCCGCGCGTCACGCATGGCACACCTGCGCCAATCCGGCCAACGCTTCGCTCGTCAGGATGATACGCTCGTGGCGCAACAGCGCATGCACCGAGACCTCGTGGTGGGTCATGACGCGGCCCCGAGCCAGATTGCGCCCGGCTAGACGCAACGCCGCGGCATGCGGATCGCGGGTGGCGTGCACAACGAGCAACGTGGTCCGGCCTCCCGCAGCCGCGACGAGCCGAGCCACGTCCTTCGTTTTCGACGACACCAGCTCCGTACCGTTGATGACGCGCAGCTCCCCCGAAGCAGCCTTGGCTGCAACGGCCATGGCGAGGGCGATGCGGCGCGCCCGGCGGGGCATGTCCTGCCGATACGACCGCGGCTGGGGACCGAAAACGATGCCCCCCTTGCGCCACAGCGGCGAGCGGATGCTGCCATGCCGTGCCCGGCCCGTACCCTTTTGACGCCACGGCTTGCGCCCGCCGCCCGACACCTCATCTCGCTTCTTCGTCTTCGCCGTGCCCGCGCGCCGGTTGGCCAGGTGGCGCACCACAGCCTGGTGGAGAAGGGCGCTCTTGGGAGGATGCCGGAAGGCGGGCGGCAGCTCGACCTGGCCGACGTCGCGTCCCGACGTGTCGATGAGAGTCACTCCGTTCATGCCCGCAGCGCCGTCTCCGTCTTGGCTTTGACGCTCGGCCGCACCAGGACGAGGCCGTGCCGGGCCCCGGGCACAGCGCCTCGCACGAGCAGCAGGTTGCGCTGCGCGTCGGTGGCGATGACTTCCAGGTTCTGCACCGTGACCCGTTCGACACCCAAGTGACCCGGACGCCGGCTTCCCTTGACGCTCTTGGCGGCGTTGGTATCGCCGTTGCTGGCGGGCTGCCGATGAATCATCGAGCCGTGACTGGCTCCGCCTCCCGATCCATTCCAGCGTTTGATGATGCCCGCGAAACCCTTGCCCTTGGAAAAGCCCGTGACGTCCACCCGATCGCCGATGCCAAATGCCGCGACGCTGACCGTGTCGCCGACCTTGAGGGCCCCCGGCGAGATGCGCACCTCGCGCAGAACCGCTTTGGGGGCGACGCCGAGGCGTTCGAACCGACCCCGCATCGGCTTGCTCGTGTGCTTGAACTTCGCGTCCTCGAAGCCCAGCACGACCGCCTCGTAGCCGTCGCGGTCGGGTGTTTTGACGTCGACGACCTGGCACGGCCCGGCGGCGATGACCGTCACCGGCTCCGCGCTGCCGTCCGCGCGGAACACGCTGGTCATCCCCACCTTACGCCCCAGAATGTGCTTCATGACACGATCACGCCTTCAGTTCAATGTCCACGCCGGCCGGTAGGTCGAGGTGCATGAGCGCATCCATGGTCTTGGCCGAGGCCTGCAGGATATCGATCAGGCGCTTGTGCGTGCGGATCTCGAAGTGTTCGCGGCTCTTCTTGTCGATGTGCGGCGACCGCAGCACGCACGTCCGCTGGATCTCGGTCGGCAGCGGTACCGGACCCGACACGAACGCCCCCGTCCGCTTTGCCGTCTCCACGATGCGCGCCGCGGATTGATCCAGGATGCGATGATCGTAGGCGCGCAGCCGGATGCGAATCTTTCCCGCCATCAGTCAAGCACCTTGGTGACGACGCCCGCGCCGACCGTGCGCCCGCCCTCTCGGATGGCAAAGCGCAGGCCCTCCTCGCACGCGATCGGCGTGATCAGCTCAACCTCCATCTGCACGTTGTC
>CADDZI010000090.1 GCA_902812405.1 bacterium
AGCGGTCGCGCTTGCGCGACCGACTGACGCGTTTGCGGAGGCGAGCAAGGCGGCACGCTCCTTCGGTCGGCTAAAGCCGACCGCTACACAGCACGTACGCCCTGTCGGGCGCCCAAGCGCGACCGCTGCGCTACCGGCGCGAACCCCGTTATGGCGCGGGCGGCGGTGCTTGCGCCGGGTTGGCCGGCGGCGAGAAACCACTTGCCGGCGGTACGACCGCGGGTGGCCGGCGCGGCGGGCGGATGGCACGCACGAGCGGGATCGCGGCGCCCACCGACAAGGCGGCAATCGCAAACCATAGGATAATCCCAAACGACCCGGTCAGCGCGCAAATCAGAAACAGGATGCCGGCTCCAATCGCGACCGTGCCAACCGGACTCACCGTCGACCGCAGAGCCTGCGCGACCCGCTCACCGAGAAATTCCGCGATGGCTGCTTTGCCCACCAAATAGCCCACCACAAGCGCAAGCCCCGCCAGGGGGACGAGCGGAATCCCAATGATCGTGATGCACAACGCGATGACGAGGACGGCAAAGATGATCGGCGAGAAGAAGCCCAAGACACACGCCAGTAGAGGATTCGCAGCGAGATTGTCGCGAGAGGCGCGTGCCAGCGCGGGAAAGAGCAGGAATGCGATGATCGTTAGGATGGCATCCGAGAAGTAAAACCAGGTCCAGCCAACCGCCTCCTCATACGGCGCGAGGATGTCGTGAATGAAGGGTGGCCCCACGTGCACGCTGACTGGCGGAACAGGAATCGGGGGGACGACCACCACCGGGGGCGTCGAGCTGGCGCCGGGAGCCGGCATGCTGCGGCCGTGCGGCTGGTTCGACTGGTTGAGGATCTCGCCACCGATGTTGGCAAGGTCGCCGTCGACGCGGCCCTCGGGCGCAATGTAGATACGGCCCCCCAAAGTGACGGCGTCGCCATCGACTGTGCCGTAGACGTTAGCCGCTCCGCCGATGACGACCAAGTCGCCGGTCACCTCTTGACCGGGCTGAATGGTCACCGTCTGGCCGCCCAGGACGACCACATCGTGGCCGGAGCTGAGTTCGGCGCCGGCGGCCGGCGTCCTGGCGGCGACCAAGAACGCGGCAAGCGCACCCAGTGCGCATCCGGCAAGTCGTGACCACGTCTTCATGATGTCGTGCGCACTCCCCGCAGCGTCGTGCTGTCGAGCGAACGGCCCATGGCGACGAAGACCATGAGCGCGATGGCAATTTCGCATGCTCCCCCGGCCAGGGCCAGCGTTGTCAAATGGAAGTGCTGGGCGATGCGGTACAGCACATCACCGGCCACGGCGGCTTTGCCTGCCCACACGCCAATTTCGGCAACAACCGCCTGCCAACGCAGAACGCCCGCCGCTGCCAGGCCGACGACCACGAGCCACGCGATAAGGTCGTACACGCCCAGCCACGTGAGGCGCGGCCTACCCGTCGCCATCGCAGGTTGCGCCGCGATGCGCGCCATGACGGCGTGCGTGAAATCCACACTGGGCTCGAGAGCTGAAAGCTGCTGCAGCCCACACTCCGCCCGTGCCATCGTCTCGGCAAGCCGCCGGCAAGCTTCGCAGGCGCGCAGGTGCTCCTCGACGCGGGCTGCCGCGGTGGCATCGAGCTCCCGGTCCTGGTAGGCTCCAAGCCGAGCCCTACATGCAGAACACTTCACGATGCTGTACCTCCGTCAGGGGGCGGGCCGTCACCGCCTTGGGTGTGCGCGCCAGGATCTCGCGCGCCAAAGCCGCCTTCCCGCGGTGGATGAGCGTCTTGACGTTGGCCAATGACACATTCATCGCGGCGGCGATTTCCTGGTATTCGAGATGGTGAAAGTAACGCAAAACGAGAGCAGCGCGCATCTTTTCGGGAATCTGCACCAGCGCGTCGCGCAAGGTCTTCTCGTCCTCCCGGCGCAGGATGCCGGCTTCCGGCGCCGCATCCGGCTGCTGGTCCGGCAATTTTTGTTCCAACGTCTCGTCTTCGAAAAGATCTTCAGTGGGCGGCCGGCGGCGGGCTTTCATCAGGTGCGTCCGGGCGGTGTTGCGGGCGATTTGGTAGAGCCAGGTCGAGAACTTCGCGACCTTGGGGTTGAAGGTGCCCAAGTGCGCATAGGCCCGCAGGAACGTCTCCTGGGCGACGTCTTCGGCCTCTTCGGGTGAGCGCAGCATGGCATAGATGAAGTTCACGATACCCCGTTTGTGCCGTTCGACAAGCGGCGCGAAGGCGTTGCCGTCTCCTTGAAGGACGAGGTCAACGAGCTCCTCGTCCGTCGCCTGCCCGATAATTGCACAACCTCCGTCGTTGGGTTCTACCCGGCCGGCCGGTCCAATGTTTCGCACTCCGGCCCATGTGACGCGACACATGGCCTGCGTCCTCAAGGGGGCGAGGCGCAGATTCCAGCTGCCGTTGGAACGGGTCTGCCTGGGTCCCGGGGCGCCACGCAGCGATGGGCCGGGTTTCGGCGCCAGCCCCGCGAAGGCCCGTCGCATGCAAAGACCGGAAAATGGCAGCCTTCCCGGCAAGCCCGTGTCCGCCTCGGCGGTCGAACTGGCGACTTTGGTCGAGGTGGCGGACACCAATCCCATGGGCAACATCCATGGTGGCGTCATCATGAAGCTGGCCGATCAGGCCTGCGCCGCCGCCGCCATCCGCCATGCAGGGCGCATCTGCGTGACAGCCAGCGTCGACCGGCTAGATTTCCGTAACCCCGTCCACGTCGGCGACATGGTTGTCCTCAAGGCCTCGCTGCACTACGCGCATCGCAGCTCGATGGAGGTAGGCGTGCGGATCGAGGCCGAGCGCCTGCAGACCGGCCAGCGCACGCACGTGGCGTCGGCTCGGTTCATCTTCGTGGCGCTGGACGACGAGTGCAAACCGGTTGCCGTCCCGCCTCTCATCCCTCACACCCCGGAGGAGCACGAACGCTACCGGCGGGGCGAAGAGCGTTACAGGGAACGCCTGGCCCGGCGTCAGCAGGAGAAAAACAACGCTTCTCCGCCTGCGTGAGAGCGTATAGCGTTCCGGCGCGGGAACTGTGGCCGTGTGGAGGACCCAGCCGAGGCGTCATCGTGCCCTGGGGTAACGGGACGGGGCCGGGTCCATGAGAGGGGCTCGCTATGCCGTGCTTGCGCTGGGCGTGGTTGGGCTGTCGACTGCAGGTGTATGGTACAAGCTGGCGACGGCACCCATTGTGGCCGTCGTGGCCTATCGGATGCTGTTTGCCGTCGTCCTCACGCTGCCGATGTCGTATTGGTTGGAGGTTCGTCGCGCCGTCCCCCGAGCCACCTCGAGCTCGGATGCTGCGGCGGCGGCAGGAGCCGGCGCGCTCTTCGCCGCTGATGTGACGTTGTGGGCGCTGAGTCTGGGGTGGACGACGGTCTCAAGTGCGGCCTTGCTGGTCAGCATGGACCCCATTTTTGTGGCGGCTTTTGCCTGGATCTTCCTCAAGGAGCGGCCGTCGCCCGCGATGTTCGCGGGAATGGCTGTGGCGGTCGGTGGTGCGGCCGTCATAACGTGGGGCGATCTGCGCTTCTCCGGACGAGCACTCATCGGCGATGCATTGGCTCTGACCGCAGCATTCGCAGAAACCGGTTACCTGCTGGTGGGCCGTTACGTCCGCAGGCGGGTCGCTACGTTGCGCTACGTCAGCATCGTCTACGTCGCGTGCGCGGCGTGTGTGTGGGTCATCCTGGGGCTCTCTGGGGCCGGCGCGCGCATGGGCTTGCACGACCTGGGTATTGCGCTTGCGCTGGCCGTCTGCGCGAATGTCTTGGGGCATACACTTGTCTCTGAGTCTTTGGGGCACATGCCGGCCGCGGTGGTTGCCGTGTCCTTCCTCTCACAGCCGATTTTGACCGCCGGGCTTGCCTATGTCGTTTTGCATCAAGCGGTGCCCGTCTGGACGGCTGTCGGCGGTTCGATCGCATTGGCGGGGATCGCGGTTGTCGCATTCGCCAATGAGCTGACCGTGCCGGGTTCCTCGCGCGTCACGTTGTAAGCGGCGCAGTCGCGCCGCGCAGCGCCGGGCTCCACCCTAGGCGCCGCGCTCGCACGTTGCGTTCACAAGAACCTAACGTAGCG
>CADDZI010000091.1 GCA_902812405.1 bacterium
CAATGAGCGCGGTCTGCTGCAGACTGCGCTCATTGGCATTCTGGCGGCGTGCGTGCTTACCCAAGCCGGCGCGGGCGCCGGGCGCGCCGCGACGGGCGTCGGGCATGCCGACGTCATGCTGGTGTGGAGTGTGCCCGCGCCGCAGTCGCAGGATCCCAGTGTGCAGGCGGTCGAGGCGGGTGCGCTGGCGCTCAATTTTCTTGCGCCGCAGCTGGCGGCGCTGGAGAGGCATCCCGAGACATCGGTGACGATTGCCTTCGATCCGGTCTTTGTGGCGGCGCTTGAGCGTGCGGCGTCCGGCGATTCGGCCGCCGTGCCGTTTCTTCGCGGTCAGGTCAAGCCCGGCGACCCGCGCACGAGGGAACTTCTGGCCGTGCTCGCGCGCGACGTCGTCCCCACGTCGGCACTGGCCCAGAGTGCAGCGGCACGGCGCCTGCGCGCGCGCGTTGAGGCCGTGCGCGATCAGATCGCCGCGCACGGTTTCCCCGAGGATGATGTCCGTGGCGCCGGCGACCTCACCGCAGATGCGCTGGTGGTCAGCCTTGCGGGTGCAGGTTATGGGCGCGACGAGCGGCGCCTGGCAGACAAGCCGTCATTGAACGAAGCGGATCGCGCCGCACTGGCGCGAGACTTCGCGCCGGCCTGCCGCGACGTGCTGCAGCGGCTGAAGAGTGCGATGACAACGGGGCACGTGGAGCCCGCCGCGCTGCCGGCGTACGAGCCGATCATGCCGCTCGTCGTGGATGCCGCGGGGCGCACGGAGAGCACGCCGTTTACGGTCAATTTGGGGGCGCGCGCCGACGTGGGCGCGGCCGTCGACGATGGGTTGAAGGCGGTGCGCGACCTGGACCCGCATGCGCCGCCGGGCGTTGTCGCGCCGGCAGGCGCGTACGACGACGACACGGCGGTGTTACTGCGCGAACGGGGCGCCCACTATGCGATCTTCTCGGACCGGGTACTGCAGGAAAACGTCGGCGCGGCGCCCGAGGCGGTTGCCGCGGCCCGCAGCGCAGCCTTTCACGGCTACCTGCTGGAGACAAGCCGCACCGATCACTTGCCGCTTTTCTTTTGCGACGACGACACCGGCGCGGCGCTGGAGGCGTTGCCCGCCGCAGCGCCGTCGACCGCCTACGGGGATCGTTTGGCGGCTGCGGTGCGCGACGCACGTGCCGTGATGCCGGCCGGTCAAGTACCGCTTCTGACCGTCTGCCTCTCGGCACGCGGTGCGTTTTTGCGCCGCGCCGACCGCCGGCGCGCCGCCGACGATCTGGCTGCGGCGCTGGCCGGCGGTGAGATGCAGGCCACGACACCCGGCCGCTACCTGGACGGGTCACCGGCGCTTGACCCGACCTACGGTTATGAGGCCGCCAGCGCCCTCGGCGGATTCGATTTCTGGATGGGTTCGCGCAACCAAATGAATCTCTGGGCCGCATTGGCCGCTGCACGGCAAGTCGCGGGCTCGGATGCGGCGATCGGCAATCCGCGCGTGCGCGAGCTGCTCCTCCAGGCTGAGTCTGGTCGGTGGTTTGCGGCGTTGTCGCTGCCCCAGCCGGCCGCCGTGACCCAGGCTGAGGTTGCGCGCTTCCGCGCCCTGCTCGCGGCGATCTACCGGGCCATGGACCTCTCGCCCCCTGCGCGCTTGGCCCCCATCATGCTGCCCACCCCGGCACCGCCTGTGCACGCGTCCCCCATTCCCTGAGGACACTGTGGATAGCCGACCAAACAGTTGTTCTCCACATATGCACAGGGCTTGTGGATAGGATCCCCGCCACGGGAAAGACCGTTACTGTGTGCAGCATCGGCAGCACAGACCCATTGGGTGCCGCCGGTTTGACGATGGACGTACGCGTCTACGCACGTTTGGCGCTCGGGGGGGCAACGGTTGTCACCGCCGTGACCGCGCAAAACGCCCGTCACGTCACCTCCGTGCAGGCACTGCCGCGGCGCATCCTGCGCCGCCAGCTCGAGGCGGTGTGGGAACAGGTGCGCCCCGACGCGATCTGTATCGGATTGATTGCCGGAGCCGCCGCGGTGCGCGAGGTCCGGCGTTTCTTGCAAGCGCAGCGTTCGCTCCCGCCGATGGTCATCGATCCTGTGCTCGCGGCCAGCAGTGGGTACCGTTTTGCATCGCCCGACAGTCTGCGTGAACTGCGCCGGCTCTTGCGGCTTGCGACCCTCGTGATGCCCAACGCGGACGAGGCCGCGTTGCTCAGCGGCCTCGCGGTGCACACCCCGGCGCAGGCGCACGAGGCGGCGCGGCGCCTTGCCGAAGAGCATGGTTGTGCCGTGCTCGTGACCGGTGGTCATCTGCGCGGCCGGCGCTGCGTCGATACGCTGGTTGCGAGCGGACGCACATGGCGCTGGGCGGCGCCGCGCCTGCCAGGTCGCGTGCGCGGATGTGGCGGCATTTTGGCCGCCGCCGTGGCCGCAGGTTTGGCGCGCGGTCAGCCTCTCACGGCGGCGATTGCGCAGGCACGACGCATCGTGCGCGCGGCACGCCGCCGTGCACGGACGCTCGGATCTGGAACGCCGCAGGTCGTCTAGCGGGTGGGAAGGTTAGACGCGCGAGCGCTGGCGCTGAAAGCAGGCCCGGCAGTAGACGGGTTTGTCGCCGCGCGGTTGAAATGGCACTTCGGCTTCGTTGCCGCACTCGCTGCAGACGACGCGAAACATTTCCCGCGGACCGCTCGGCCGGGCGTCGAACACGACTCCTCCGTTCGAGCGCTGCGCTTTGCGGGCACGCCGGCAATCCGGGCAGCGGCTGGGTTTGTTCGTGAAGCCCTTCTGGGCGAAAAATTCCTGTTCGCCGGCGGTGAAAGTGAACTCTTGTCCGCAATCAACGCAGGTGAGAAGTTGGTCTGTAAACACCGTGTGTTCAAGCTCCTTTCGAGGGGTCCGAGAACCTTTTGGGATTCTATCACTTGCGCGGCGCGTAAGGCAAGCCGCCGCGCAGGACTTGTGGCGGCCGGGCGTTCAAGGAGGGTGCGCTGTGACGGAGCTCGAGCGTGGTAGCCCTGGCCGACGCTGCGGGTAAGCCCGTGCCGCACCGGCGGCGCATCATGGCCGGCATGCGGCCCACGGGTAAACTGCACGTTGGTCACCTGCTGGGCGCGCTGCGCACCTTCATCGCGCTCAGCGAGGAGGGCGAGTGCTTCTACGAGGTCGCCGACCTCCACGCGTTGACCACCAAATTCGATCGCGGTGCCGAGATTGCGGCGGACGTGCGCGAGATGGTCTTGGATTGGCTGGCCGCGGGTCTCGATCCTCAGCGCTGTACGATCTACCTGCAGTCGCGCATCCCGGAGATCAGCGAACTGGCGATCATCCTCTCCATGCTGACCCCGCTGTCGTGGCTGGAGCGCGTGCCCACGTACAAGGAGCAGATCGAGATTTTGGGTCCCCACCTTGCGACGCACGGCTTTTTGGGCTACCCCGTCCTGCAGACCGTCGACATCGCGATCATGCGCGGCGAGCGCGTGCCGGTCGGGCAGGATCAATTGCCGCACCTGGAGCTGTCGCGCGAGATCATCCGGCGCTTCAACCACTTCTACGGGCCGGTGCTCGTCGAACCCGAACCCATGTTGTCGCAGACGCCGCTCGTGCCGGGAACGGATGGTCGCAAGATGAGTAAGTCGTACGACAACAGCATTCTCCTGGCGGAGAGCGAAGAAGAGACTCGGGCCAAAGTCACGACGATGTTCACCGACCCCGCGAAGATCCACAAGACCGATCCCGGACATCCCGAAACCTGCCCCGTGTTCTTCTTTCAGCGAGCCTTCAACCCGTCGGCTGCCGACGAGATTGCGCAGCGTTGCCGCACCGGGCGGCTGGGCTGCGTGGAGGATAAGGCCGATATGGCCCGTCATCTCAACGCGGCTCTGGCGCCGCTGCGTGAACGCCGGGCGGCGTTGGCGGCGCAGCCGCGGCTCGTCGAGGAGGTGCTCGCCGAGGGAACGCGTCGCGCGCGCACCGTCGCGGCTCAGACGCTGGCGGATGTCAGGGCTGCCATGGGCATGTGATCCCACATCCCTTGCGCCCGCGGGCAGGCGTAGCT
>CADDZI010000092.1 GCA_902812405.1 bacterium
GGCGGCGAGGTTGACGCCGAGCTCGAACTCCTCACGCGCGCGTCGCCGCAGGTCCCCACCGTCGACGTGCGCGTGCAGTGCCGCTACGCCTCCCCGCCGCCGCCCCGCCGGCTCGCGCTCGATCCTGACACGCTCTGGTTTGGGCCCGCGGGCCACCCGGCCACGCCGGCGTCGGCCCGGCGCAAGGTCGAGCCGGCAGACATCACCCAAACCTTGCGGGACCTCGGAGAGCCCGCCCGCTACACGCAATTGCGCCACCACCTCATGGCCCGCGCCGCGTGTTCCAAGCGCACTGCGCAACTCGCCGTCACCGCAGCCTGTGCGCACGGAGCGATTATCCGGCACGACGATCGCTACGGCTTGCCGTCGTAGCCCGCTCCCACCTGCGTCCCGGCGCCCCACGCCACCCCTCTCCCTGCTGAGATCCGCTGCCAGCCCGCAGCTGGCGCTGTTCGCTCCCGCGACCGAGGCCATCAAGGACCGCGCAGCGGGGCCGCAGGCCGCATCCTTGATGGCCCACCGAGCAGGAGGTATGGGGCGGTACGGGCTGGCAGCGTCGCTTTACGATCCGGATGATCGAAACCCGTGCAGACCGGACGGGATACCTCCGTCTGCCTACACGTGCGAGTATCCTTATCTATCCCATCAGGACGCCGCTCCGCCGAGGTGAATCTGAGAAAGTAGACGGAATTATCGTGACGCCATCGACGACAATGAACGCGACGCGTTACACCGGAGGTCGGTGAGGAAGACTGCGACGCCCCGTTCCTCGATGGCCTGGATCGTTTCGCCATCGATGCCGGGAGCGCCACGGTTGGCTCGGACAGCCTCCCAGGCGCTCTGCAAGATGTCCGGATCGGACACTTTGTCGTAGAGCGCGTGGAATCGTCGCGTCGGGCTGGCCTTGGCGGCCCGATACAGCGCCCGCTGGAGTTGTCGAGTGCGGGCCCGCGCGTGAGCACGGGCGGTGTGGTTAGCCTCGGCCGCATTCAGCCGCTCTTACCTCCGCCGGATCGCATGGACAAGGCAGGGAGCCTTCCCTCGGGCGGCGTTGTGTTGTCGTCGCCGTCATCAGTACACGTATGCTCCCCTCCGACTGCCTCTCCGCTGATCCCCATTTCACCTTGCGGCTTATGGGAGGTCGCGCTCCAGCGGCTACGTGGCCGCCGGGCGGAGGAGGCTCTCTCCAGTTTTCACACCGGCCCTCTCACCATTCCGCGCCCCTTACGCCGAGAAGTTCGTGGACGCTGCATTTCCAGGCGCTTCACGTCGTCCGTGGCCTTCGCCCGTTTTAGCCAGGCTCGGCTCCTCTTTGGTCCCCCTCGCGGGGGCTTGCCCTATCGACGCGGCAGGCTTCGCTTCGTGCTACGGGCTGGTGAGTTGCTCGACCCCTTGAAGGCCCTTTGTCACGGCGCTTCGCCGGTCGGCTCTCGCTTGGCGGCGGCCGTCAGCTACCGGGCGGCCTGGTCCCTACCCCGGCCGGACTCTCACCGGCTGGTCAGTGTGAACTTCCGAGTCACCCGTGTTGCCAGTCCACCTCCTTTCGTGGGTGCCCGCTACTGGTCACGCCGAAACCGGGGCAACCTCAGACTGCCCCAGCATCGGTATGCGCTCTGGCATCATTAAACGCTCAATGCAACCTGGTACCTTGGTAGCCATGTGCCCTCCCTTTCCGGGCTCACTTCATGAGCCGCGGGTCCAGCATATCGCGTACGCCTTCCGCAACAAGGTTGAAGGCCACCGCAGCCAAGACGATGGCCACCCCCGGCACGATGCTCATGTAGGGGTCAACGGTCAGCCACTCTACTGCGGTGCTCATCATCGCTCCCCACTCGGGCATCGGCGGCTGCGCCCCCATGCCGATGAAGGAAAGCGAGGACAATCGGATCAACGCCGAGGCGGCATCCAGGCTCGCATAGACGACTACCGGCGATATGACGTTGGGCAGAACGTAGCGCCAGATAATACGCGGGACCGTCGCGCCGGCCGCGACGGCGCCGTGGACATACTCTTGACCGCGCACGCCGAGCACGATCCCGCGCACCAGGCGAATGTACGCCGGCACAGACGCGATGCCCATGGCAACAACCGCGCTCGATAGTCCCGGACCCAACAGTGCCACAAGGAAGACCGCAACGACGATATATGGAAACGCGAGCATTCCGTCAACGATCCGCATCACTACGTTGTCCGTCGCATTACCCAGATAGCCGACCGCCACCCCAACGCACGACCCGGCCGTCGCGCCGAGGACGACGGACGCGAGCGCACCCCCTAACGTATACCGTGCGCCCAGGAGCATGCGACTGAGCAGATCACGACCAAGCCCGTCGGTTCCCAGCGGATGATTCCAGGACGGGCCTTGGGCTCGTTCGGTCAGTGCCATATTCGTCGGATCGTAAGGTGCGATCCACGGGGCCGCCACCGCGCATGCTAGCATAAGGACGATTATTGTGAAACCTGCCAGCGACCCGCCGTTGCGAAACCAGTGTTTGTGCCGCCGAGACTGAACCAGAGTCGTCCAGACACGGGTCACGGCCTGTATACGCCCGGCCTGAGGGCTATCCATACCGAAGACGAGGGTCGAGGTAGCCGTACAGTATGTCAACAAGCAAATTGATCAGTAAGAAGCTCACAGCAAACAAGAGAATGCAGCCGCGGATCACCGGATAATCGCGGGCGAACAACCCGCGGACCATGTAGAGTCCCACACCGGGCCAAGCGAACACCGTCTCTGTAACCACGGCGCCGGACATCAATGATCCAAACTGCAACCCCAGTACTGTCAGAATTGGAATAAACGCGTTCCTGAGCGCATGTCGTGCGATCACCGTCCGCCTGCGAAGTCCTTTAGCGTACGCGGTCCGGAGAAAGTCTTCGTGTAGAACGTCCGTCACAGCGGTGCGTGTCATGCGAAACAGAATCCCAAACGTGTAGGTGGAGAGCGCGAGTCCCGGCAAAATGATCGCCGTCGGCGTGCCAGCGCCGGAGCTCGGTACCCAGTGCAGCTTCACAGCAAACACGAAGATCAGCACAATGCCCAACCAAAACACCGGCGTTGAAAGCGACACGAGCGTGACCACGCGCAGTACGTAGTCCACCCAGGAGTTCCGGCGGAGAGCGGTTAGCACGCCCAGCGGCACCCCGGCGAGTAACGAGAGACCGAACGCAACCGCACTCAGCTCGGCAGTCGCAACGGCACGGAGCCATAGTTCAGCAGCCACCGGCTGGTACGTGCGGAACGAGTAGCCGAGGTTACCGTGGAGAGCGTTCCAAACAAACAAGCCAAACTGCACTTGTAGTGGCTGGTCGAGCCCGAGTTGACGGTGGAGCGCCGAAATCGCTGATGGCGTTGCGTTCTCCCCGAGCATCAACCTTGCCGGGTCGCCCGGCGACAGATGGAGAATCAAGAATGCTGCAAAGCTCACGCCAAGTAGGAGCGGCAATGAACTCAGTACCCGGCGCCACACGAGGGCAATCATGCTGCCCTGGGAGCCGCGCGAAGAGACCCGCCTGGACGCGTGTGCGGGCCCAACGCAGTGCCGCGCGAGGAAAATATTATCAGAGAGAAGCTCAGAACCGACTGGGCCGCGACTGCTGAGCGATCCCGAGGACGCCGAGTAAATCGGCGGCATCTCCAAAGCGAAGACACTATCGGCAATGGCATGCTACCTCTACCGCCCTGTGCGACCCCGTCGGTCTATCGCCGCGGCCCGATCATCGGCCGACGCCACCGTATGGGCGAGGCCGTACACACGCGTGACCTTGCTTCGTGGCTTCGCGCCGAACCCTGGCAGGACCAAGCTCAGCCTCCGACGTAAGGCCGCGAAGAACATCAGTGTGCTTCCCAGCCTGTGTCAATCGACGTCGTCCGGTTGGACCTGCCCCCGGCAAAGCGATCCGGTCGGAAGGGCTCTAACGACAGCGCCTGGGCCCGCCCGGTGGTGATGTATTCTGCTAGCACGCTGCCTGCGGCCGGGGCGTGCATGAACCCATGGCTGAACCCGGCCGCTA
>CADDZI010000093.1 GCA_902812405.1 bacterium
GGCCCTAAGGTAGCGAAGGCCGATATTTCGGCAAAGTAGCGCCAGTGTATCCCCGACTAGCGTCGGTCAAGGCTTGGATATATGTTTCGCCGAGTCCATGCAGACTCGTTTCGGCATAGATTTGCGTGGTGGCAATGCGCTTGTGCCGGAGGAACTTCTGGACGTGATCCAGGGGCATGCCGGCGTCGAGGAGGATCGTCGCCACGCTGGCGCGCAGACGGTGCGGCGTCACCTGCTTCGCGATTCCGGCCCGGGTGGCCGCGTCATGCACGACTAACTGGATGTAGCGCGGCGTGTACTTGTCGCCCCGATTACTCTCGAACACATAGCCGCGACGGCGGCCCCCGAGGTGCGTCTGCAATTCCTGGGCAAGGGCCGGGACGATGGGCACATAGCCATCACTGCCGCCCTTCGCGTGCGCGAGGTAAATCTGGGGCGGGTCGAGACGCAGATGGAGGTCCGTCGCCTGAATATGCACAAACTCACTCACCCGTGCCCCCGTGTAAAACAGCGTCTTGACCATCAGGCCGTGGCGACTCGATCGCCGATAGGCGGCGTCGATCAGCGCCGTCACCTCCCCGCGGTCGAGCCGCTCCACCGTCCGTCGGCGTGTGCGCGGCGCGCTGAGCTGCAGCGCACGCCGCGCCTGCGCCACGACCTGTTTGGTTTGGTCGTAGGTCAGGTGATGTTTGCGCCAGAGCTTCGTCGTTTCCTGGGCCACCGCGTGGAGAGAGTTCGCGTCGGGTGCTTGGGCGCGAAGTCCGGGGGCATCTGCAGGGCGTGAGCGATCGTCCATCGTGCTATTGTAGCCGAAGAAGTTCGCGGTATGCGTATTCGGCGAACACGGGAGCGCGCGCATGCAACACGAGTGGCCGCCCGATGAGCACGCGCCGTGTTGGACCCTCACCGACGAGGAGCGGGCCCTCTTGGCCACCAAGACGGGGGCGACGCGCCTGGCCTTCGCCCTGCTGCTCAAGGCATTCCAACTCGCGGGGCGCTTTCCTGATCGGCGCGATAACATCGCCGAGAGCGTGGTCGCCTACCTCGCCGCGCAGGTTGGTATCAGCCCGGACACCGATGCGGTCGGGATCTGGAGTGAGCGCACGCAACGCCATCATCGCGCGCAGGTCCGGGACTACTGCGGGTTTCGGGCCTTCCGCGCCGACGATGAACCGGGCTTCGTGGCCTGGCTGAGCACCTGCGTCACCTCGCTCGATCCGGAGGCTGAGCCCCTGCTGCGCCTGGCCTACGGTCACCTGCGCGCCCAGCAGATCGAACCGCCGTCTCCAAGGCGCCTGCGCCGACTGGTACGCGCGGCGCTGCGCACCTATGAGGAGCGGCTCGTCGCCACGATCGCGGCGCAGCTCTCGCCGGCGACCTGTGCCGCCCTCGATGCGCTCATCCAGACCGCGCCCGACGAGGACGAGGCGTACCAGGCACCGCTCTTCCCCGTGCGCTCCGAACTCGCGTCCTTAAAGGAAGATGCCGGCGCCGTCAAGGTGGAGACGGTGCAGGAGGAGATCGAGAAACTGCGGCGCCTCCGGGCCCTGGGGTTGCCGGCGCAGCTCTTCCGCGACGTCCCCGCGACGTTCGTGACGCACTACCGGCAGCGCGCCGCGAGCGAGAAGCCGCGGGAACTGCGCCGTCACCCCCCGGCGGTGCGCTCCATGTTGCTGGCGGCCTTGTGCTGGCAACGGGCGCGCGAGATTACCGACACCCTCGTCGATCTCTTGCTGCATATCGCGCGTCATATTGGGGCCCGGGCCGAGGAGAAGGTCGAGGCGACGCTACGCACCTATGTGAAGAAGATCATCGGCAAACCGGCGTTGCTCTACAAGCTGGCGAAGGCGGCCAAAGGTCAGCCGAATGGCCTGGTGAAAGAGGTCATCTACCCGGTCGTGAGCGAGCAGACCCTTGACGCGGTCATTCAGGAGACCGAAGCCGAGTCGGGGTATGCGCGGCGGGTGCAACTCGTGACACGGTCCTCGTACAGCCACCACTACCGGCGCATCGTGCCGACCCTGCTGGAAGAGCTGTCCTTCCAGTGCCATAACCAGCAGCAACCGGTGATGGACGCCTTGGCGCTGCTCCAGCGGCAGCGGGGGTGCAAGACGCCCGTGTTTCCCCGCCATGAGGCCGTGCCCTTGGACGGCGTGGTCAAGGACGAGTGGCAGGATCTGGTGGTCGATGAGACGCGCGGCGGCCGGGTCAACCGGATCTCCTATGAGATCTGCCTACTCACGACGCTGCGGGAGAAGGTGCGCTGCAAAGAGATCTGGGTGGCCGGCGCCTTGCGCTACCGCGATCCCGATGAGGACGTGCCCCAGGATTTCGCGGCGCGGCGGGACGAGTATTGCGATGCGCTGGCGCAACCGCGTGCGGCCACCCAGTTCGTGGCGCAGGTCCGGCACGCCATGGTCACCGCCCTGGACGCCCTGGACGCCGATCTCCCGCGCAATGCCAAAGTGAAGATCCTCACCGCCAAGACGGGCAAAGGGCGCATCGTGCTGACCCCGCTCACGGCCCAACCAGAGCCGCCCAACCTCACCCAGCTCACCGCCGCCCTCGTGCAGCACTGGCCGATGACCAACCTGCTGGACATCTTGAAGGAGACGGAGCTGCGCGTCCATTTCACCGAGGCCTTCCGCACGCTGGGCGCGCGCGAAGCCTTGGCCCCGGAGGTCCTGCAGCGCCGCCTACTCCTCTGCTTGCACGGGTTAGGCACCAATGCCGGCCTCAAGCGTATGTGCAGTGGCGGGAGCGGGGAGACGTACGCCGATTTAGCGTACGTGCGGCGCCGCTACATCAGCAAAGAGCAATTGCGGGTCGCCATCGCCAGAGTCTGCGATGCGATCTTCGCCGTGCGCCGGGTCGACGTGTGGGGGGAAGGGACCACGGCGTGCGCGTCGGACAGCAAGCGCTTTGGGGCGTGGGACCAGAACCTGATAACGGAGTGGCATGCACGCTATGGTGGGCGTGGGATCATGATCTATTACCATGTCGAACGCCACTCGGTCTGCATCTACTCGCAGCTCAAGTCCTGTTCGAGTTCGGAGGTCGCCGCCATGATCGAAGGCGTGCTGCGACACGATACCGAGATGGAGGTCGAGAAGAACTACGTGGATACGCACGGCCAGAGCGAGGTGGGCTTCGCCTTTTGCCACCTGCTGGGCTTTCAGTTGCTCCCGCGGCTGAAGAACCTCAAGAAGCAGCGACTCTATCGCCCCACCAGCGGCGACCCGGGGGCCTATGCCAACCTCCAACCCCTGCTGACGCGTCCCATCAATTGGGCGCTCATCGAGCAGCAATACGACGACGTGATCAAGTTTGCGAGCGCGCTCCGCTTGGGGACGGCGGACGCGGAGGCGATCCTGCGCCGCTTCACCCGCACGAACGTGCAACATCCGACGTACAAGGCCCTGTGTGAGTTGGGCAAGGCCCTGAAAACAACTTTCTTATGTGATTATCTGCGCCTGGAGTCCCTGCGCCGGGAGATTCACGAGGGCTTGGAGGTGATCGAAACCTGGAACGGCGCGAACGACTTCATCCTGTACGGAAAGGGGGGCGAGTTTGCCAGCAACCGGACCGAGGACCATGAGATGCTCATGCTCTCGCTGCACTTGCTGCAAATCAGCCTCGTCTACGTGAATACCCTGATGATTCAGCAGGTGTTGGCCCAACCGGCCTGGCAGGGGCGTCTGACCGCCCGCGATCTGCGCGCCTTGACGCCGCTGAAGTGGCAGCATATCAATCCCTACGGCACCTTCCACTTGGATATGCAGCGCCGCCTACGCTTGGACCTTGTCGCCTGAGTCTCCTGCTCCTTTGCCGAAATTTCGGCCTTCGCTACCTTAGGGCC
>CADDZI010000094.1 GCA_902812405.1 bacterium
GAGGGGCGCGGGGTGGCCGGGATCGTCTTGGCTTCGGGCACGCGGCTTGGGGCGCGCCAGGTTGTCATCGCAACCGGAACGTTTTTGGGCGGCAAGCTCTTCGCAGGGGAAAAGGGCGTGCCGGGCGGCCGGGCCGGCGAGCCGCCGGCGCTGGGATTAGGGGCGTCGCTTGCGGCCTTGGGATTGGAGATGCAACGCCTCAAGACCGGAACGCCGCCGCGGGTTCACGGGGCGAGCATCGATTACGCGAAGACCGAGGAGCAGCCGCCAAGCCCGGTGCCCCTTGCGTTCTCCTACCGCAGCCGGCCGCGTTTTCCGGGGCCGCAGTTGGCCTGTCACATCACGCGGACCAACGAGCGCACGCACGAGCTCATTCGCACCAACCTGCACCGCTCGCCAATGTACGGGTTGCATCTCATCCAGGGCCGCGGGCCGCGCTATTGTCCGTCGATCGAGGATAAGGTCATCAAGTTCAGTCACAACCCGAGTCACCAGATCTTCTTGGAGCCCGAAGGCTGGCAGACGCAGGAAGTGTACGTCGGGGGTTTCTCGACGTCGCTGCCGGAAGAGGTGCAGGAGGCGATGCTGCACACGCTGCCCGGCTTGGAACGGGCGCACATGCTGCGGCCCGGGTATGCTGTCGAATACGATTTCGTGAGTCCGACCGAGTTGCGGCCAACGCTTGAAGTGAAGTCGGTGCCGGGTCTGTTTCACGCCGGGCAGATCAACGGCACGTCGGGGTACGAGGAAGCGGCGGCGCAGGGAATCGTCGCCGGCATCAACGCAGCCCAGCGCGCCCTCGGCCGTGAGCCGCTTGTGCTCGAACGCGCCTCGTCCTATATCGGCACGCTCATTGACGACCTCGTGACCAAGGGAACCGACGAGCCGTACCGCATGCTGACCTCGCGCGCCGAATACCGTCTCTTGATTCGCCACGAT
This sequence comes from bacterium, assembly GCA_902812405.1. Classification (GTDB taxonomy): domain Bacteria; phylum Vulcanimicrobiota; class Vulcanimicrobiia; order Eremiobacterales; family Eremiobacteraceae; genus CADDZI01. The sequence goes on from CADDZI010000094.1 coordinate 940, forward strand.
AATGCCGACGAACGGCTGACGCCGATTGGCCGGCGCGTGGGTCTTGTCGATGATGCCGCATGGGAGGCGTTTGCCCTCCGGATGGAAGCGCTGGCACGGGAACGGGCGTATGTCGCGCAGGCGCGCCTGGGGCCGGCCGAGGCGACGGCGTGGGGTGTCGAGCCGGGGACACCGGTGTCGCAGGTTCTGCGGCGTCCGGACGTTGGCTACCGGGATCTCTTTGCCGATCGCGAGGTTGATGACGAGATTGCATCGCGGGTCGAAATCGACGTCAAGTACGAGGGCTACGTGCAACGTCAGGCGGCGGCAGTTGAGCGCCTGGCCCGAGCCGAACAGGTGCGCATTCCCGAAGGATTTGATTACGCCGCTTGCCCGGCATTGTCGCGTGAGGCGCGGGAGAAACTGACGCGCGTGCGGCCCGCGACTCTGGGCGCGGCATCCCGCGTGCCGGGCGTGACGCCGGCCGACATCTCGGTGCTCTCCATCTACTTGCAGCGCGAAAGGGTCGGCAGCGGCGGGCAGCGGGCGTGACGGCGCCCTCCGACGTCGCGCTGCGTCTGGAAAGCGGTCTGTGCGCTCTGGATGTGCCCCGGGCGCAGCATGTTGCCCGGGTGCTGATGCGCTTCGGCGAGCTGCTGCTGGCTGAAAACGCGCGAACCAATCTCACGGGAGCCCGCGACATGGAGGCTCTAGTCAGCGCACATTTTTTGGATAGTTTGGCGCCGCTTGCGGGCATGGCTGTACGTGGGCCGGTGATCGATCTGGGCAGCGGGGGTGGGTTGCCGGGCATTCCGGTCGCCGTAGCCTGGCCGCGTCTACGTGTGGTGCTCGTCGAGCCGCGCGCCAAACGCGTAGCGTTCCTACGCGCGGCGGTGGCTGCCTTGGGGTTGGAGAATGTCGGCGTTGTGCAATCCTCCGCTCGCGGTGAGCGCGCGGTGCAGCTTACGGGCACGGCAGGCACCGCGCTCATGCGCGCCGTGGCCGATGCGGCACGCTCGCTGGCTCTGGGCTTACCCTTTGTACGCCCCGGCGGCGTTCTCGTGCTCTATGAAGGCCGGGCGGGGCGGCCGACGCGTGAGGCACGCTCGGTGGCGGCGTCGCACGGCGCGCGCATCCGCGTCCGTCAGATTCGCGTGCCCTATTTGGATGCCGTGCGCCACGCCTGGTACGTCACGAAACGCTCCCCCCTGATGGCGTAGCGGTCGCGCTGGCGCGACTGAGAGAGGGTTACGTGAATGTGCCGTAGCGGTCGCGCTGGCGCGACCGACGCGGCGTACCGCGTTAGATGGATCTCAGAGTGTGATGAGCTGCACGTCTTGTATCGCGGGTATTTCGGGTATACACTTTTGGCAATGGCGACACACAGCGGGCTGCGGGTCGCACTAGGCGGGCTGATCGCGGCCATACTCACGGCTTGCGGCGGAGGAGGGTCAGCCGCTCCCTTCACCTCACCGACCAACGCACCGGGATCGGCGACTCCGCAATTCGTCGGATACTGGGTTGGTTGGATGCAAAACAATCTGGCCCAGGTTGCGCCCGGTATAGGCACGGTGATCGTTTCCTTCTACTTCGTCAACGGCCACAGCGTCGTACCCGGCAACGTGCAGCCGCAGAACCTTTCACCGCAGGACATTGCTGCGTTGCATCAACGGGGCGTGAAGGTGTTGCTCTCTTTGGGCGGAGCCGATCCAGCCAATGCCTTCGTCTTCGACGGGGACGTGCCCGACTTTGAGGCAAGCCTGGCGGGCGTCATGCAGCAGTACGGTTTTGACGGCGTCGATTTCGACGATGAGTCCGGCACGCAACAGCAGCGCAACACCGCACTCGCCACACTGATTCCCGCGACGCGAACGTACTTCGACACGCACGGCATGGCAAACGACATCATCACCTACGCGGCCTTCGAGACTCCGCAGACGATCGACGACGCGTGGGTGCTCGCGCAGCCGGGCGTCGCACAGGCGCTCTCGTGGATCAACGTCATGAGCTACGATTACACGCAAGCCGAAAACGATCTCCAGCTCTATGCGCAGATCTTCGACAAGCACCGCCTGATGCTGGGCAACGAGAACGACGGTGGTGCGCTAATACCGTCGCCCCAGACGTTGCAACAACTGGCGGCGTGGGTCAAGACCAATGGCTACGGCGGCATGATGCTCTGGATCTGCAACCCCGAGGTGGCCACCTCGGCGCAGATCCAGGCAATTGAACAGGGTCTGGGTATCGGCGGCTGAGCGTTCCGACCGGAACGCACTAGTGCACCGTTCACCCGCGCGGCGGCTTGCCCCACCCGGATTGGACGTACGTTCCGTTGACGACGATCGCAGGTACCGTCGGATTGCCGCCCGTGTAGGCGAACATCTCCTCACGTTCGGCGCGATCGTTCTGGGCGTCGTGGACGGTGTAGGCCTGGCCGATGGCATCGTAGTACGCCATCGCCTGACGGCAGTACGGACAGGATGGACTAATGTACAGATCCACCGTGCTTCCGGCAGGCAGGTGCTCGACGTCGATACGTGCGGTCATGAACATTCTGTTCGTGCCTGAGCGGTGCGCCAACCTGTATAGCCGTCTGCCGCTGAGCGACCGCTGCATCACACCCCCGACGTTCCTTCGGTCGCGCAAGCGCGACCGCCACG
>CADDZI010000095.1 GCA_902812405.1 bacterium
GGTTGTTTGTAGCAGCCGTGGTATGGTTTTCGCGTAGCGGTCGCCCACCGCAACCACACGCCCTCCGATCGAGGGCCCGATGCTGCGCCATCGTAGCGCGGCGGCGACGCCCAGGTTGTTCGAAGACGCCTCGTTGGCGCTGCCCGGAAGCCGGCTGGTGTGCCGTGGGACTCGTGCACCTTGACACAGTAGGAGCAGACACGCCCGGTTCGAATGGAGCAGGCGCAGCCCGCAGCCGGCGGGAAGTGCTCCGACACCGGCCCGGGCTGACGCGGCCCGAGTCGACGGCGACATAAACCGGCTAACGCACACGGTAGCGGTCGCGCTTGTGCGACCGAGAAAAGGTCGCGCGTCTTGCACGCGGCCCAGGGCGTGACGCCACGTCGGTCGCGCAAGAACGACCGCTACAAGAGCGACGTCACTTTGCCGAGAGCGTCGTTGAGTACCCGCTCGGCGGCAGCCGCTTCGCGCTGCAGTTCCTGGAACACCGCATACTGAGCCGGCGTCGGACGATCGTACGCCAGGTCGATGTCTGCGGCCAAATACGCCAGGTGGCTGCGCAGCTTGGTCTCGTGGAGCAGACTGCCTTCGCTTGACTGGATGTCCATCGCCACGTAGTCGTCAATCGTATTGGTGAGCGCTGCGATGACGCCCGCCGCTTGCTGGTCGCTCAGACGATGTGCCGCGACCTCCACCTGAAGACGATCGCGGGCCGCGATGACACGGTTAATGGTTTGGTCAAGGTGATCGAGCGTGGCGTGGATCCGCAGCTGCAGGTTGAGCCGCGCAGCCAGATCGTCGGGCGTCGCCGTGAGACGGGGATCGAGTGCGACGGTGAACGGAGCCCGAAGGATCTGACCCCCGTAGTCCAAGCTGACCACGTACCGGCCCGGCGTCACCACAGGTCCGTTGACGTCATCCGGGAGCCCCCCGGCTGCAATCGGCGGTCGAAAGCCGGTGACCTCCGTCGCATCCGGATAGCGCAAATCCCACTGGAGGCTGTTCGCACCCGGGAGGATGGCGGTCAAACGGTCCAATTCCTCCTGTTTGCGCTGCTGGGGAGTTTCGTTCATCTCTTCGGCCGGCGAGCGCGGCGGCGCCGGGCGCCTCAGGTGCAGAGAGAAACTGCGGATGACGTTGCCGTTGGCGTCCGCAAACGTCAACGTCACGGGCGTGGAGCCGTTGTACGACGACGGTATCGTGAAGAAAACCGTCGCTCCAAAAGGCGGGTTCAGGCCCGCCCCGGGAATCAACGCCGCAAATTCACTGCGACCGTAGGCGTGGGTCAGCCACGCGGTCTGCGGTGCAAAGAGTGCCGGCCCGCCCGCGGGTGGGGCCGGGGCATGTGCCAACTGCTCCAGGAGCGCCAGATTGTCTAAAATCCAGAACGCCCGCCCGTGCGTCGCAATGGCGACCTCGCCCTGGCGCGTGTCGATCGCGATGTCACGGACTTGGACCGGCGGGAGATTCAGAGCCAGTGACTGCCAGTGAGCGCCGGCGTCAAAGCTGACGTACACGGAACTCTTGGTCCCGGCAAATAGCAGCCGGGGTTCGTTGGGATCTTCGCGCACCGCAAAGACGTACTCGTCGTCCGGCAGGCCGGACACGAGGCTCGTCCAGTGTGCGCCGCCATCGGTCGTCTTGAAGATGTAGGGGTGGAAGTCGTCCAGCATGTATCCGGACGCGGAGAGATACGCCGTCTGGGGATCGGCGTGCGACGGCTCGATGGATGTGATCTGCGTCTACGCGGGCAGGGCGGGAGGCGTGACGAGTCGCCAGTGCGCTCCGCCGTCGGTCGTGACGTGCACGAGACCGTCGTCCGACCCGGCCCAGAGCATGCCGCCATTCAGGGGTGAGACCGCGAGTGCCGAGATTCCCGGATAGACCTCGGCGCTGGATTGGTCAAGGTCGATGGGTCCGCCGCTGGGGCCTTCCGTGGCGGGATCGTTGCGCGTGAGATCCGGACTGATGTGCGACCATGTCCGGCCCCCGTCGTCACTGCGCAGGACGTACTGAGCGCCGACCAGGAGTTCTTTGGGATTGACGGGTGAGAACAGGATGGGATGCGTCCACCCGAAGCGGTACGTGAGTTCGGCCGAGGACGCTCCTTCCTGATAATTGGGCCACGGGCTGACGCTGCGATATTGCCCGGTTCGGGCGTCATAGCGCAAGAAAATGCTGAAGTAACCGCTGCCGTACGTCACGTCGGGGTCACCCGGCTGGGGCGCGACGAAGGTGCTCTCACCGTAGGCGGCCCGCTGCCAGTCGTTGAGACCGATGTAGCCATCCGCAGACGCGCTGGGGCCGCTGATGGAGCCCTCATCCTGCTGCGCCCCGTAGACATGGAACGGGAACTGGTCGTCAAGGCTGATGTGGTAGAACTGTCCGGTCGGCTGATTGTGTTCACCGCTCCAGGTTGCTCCGCCGTCGGTCGACACCGTCGCGCCGCCGTCGTTGCCTTCCAGTAGGATACGGGGATCCTGCGGATCGATCCACAGAACGTGATTATCGCCGTGAGGAGTTCGCAGCCGCGAGAAGGTCGCACCGCCATCGTGAGAAACCCACAGTGCGTCTACTTCGGGAACGTAGACAGTTTTGGAATCTACGGGATCGGCGAAAATCGACATGTAGTAGAAGGCGCGCTGGCGCAGACTCCACTGGGCATTAACGCGCCGCCAGGTTGCCCCGCCGTCAGTCGACCGGAACACGCCTCCGTCCTTGGCTTGGACGATGCTGTACACAACGTTCGGTCTGGCGGCTGATACGGTGACCCCAATTTTGCCCAGGAGGCCGGACGCGTAACCCGGATTGCGGCTGATGTCCGTCCAGTGGGCGCCGCCATCTACCGTTTTGTAGAGTCCACTGCCCGGGCCGCCGCTGGATAACTTCCAGGGAGTCCGGTACGCCTGCCACATCGCCGCGTAGAGCACGTCCGGGTGGTGGGGATCCATGACGACATCAATGGCGCCTGTCTCGTCGTTGATGAAGAGAATCCGGCGCCAGGTCCGGCCTCCATCGGTCGTCTTGAACACGCCACGGTTGGGATCGGGTTTGAAGACGTGCCCCATGGAAGACGCATACACGACGTTGGGATTCCGCGGATCGATGACCAACCCGCTGATCGTGTGTGTCTGCTCAAGCCCCGCACGCTGCCACGTCTTGCCGGCATCGTTCGAACGGAAGACGCCGTCGCCGGTGATGAAATCGGCCCGAATATCGCTCTCGCCCGTGCCGACGTACAGGATGCGGGGCTGGGAGGGGGCGACGGCAATAGCACCGATGCTAAAACTCGACCCGGGCAGCGTCTCGTCCGTGATGTTCGTCCACACGTTGCCGTAGTCGGTACTGCGCCAAACGCCTCCATCCACCGCGCCCATGTAGAAGATGTTTGTCTTTGCGGATACCCCCGCCACCGCAACCACACGCCCTCCGATCGAGGGCCCGATGCTGCGCCAT
>CADDZI010000096.1 GCA_902812405.1 bacterium
CCCTGGTATGCAACGCTCAACTACCCCCTGGCGGCAAGCGCGGTTGCGCTCTCGCTCTTCGGCCTGCTCATCATCAAGAGCGCAACGCTGCACTCTCCCGGGGAAGCCGGCGATGTCGTCCGTCAGGCCGTCTACCTTGTCATCGGGGTGGCGGCGATGTCGGTGCTGGCTTTCGTCGACTACCATGTCTGGCAGCGCCTGGCATGGCCGATCTACCTCGCGAATCTCTTCCTACTCGCGGCCGTCCTGCTGGCCGGCCACAGCGCACTGGGCGCGCAGCGCTGGATCGGCGTCGGCGGCATCGTCTTCCAACCCTCCGAACCCGCCAAGCTGCTCACCGTGCTCTCGCTCGGGGCGCTCTTGGCCAATCCCAAACGCTCGTACGCGCGCCTGCGAGACCTGTGGCTGCCCGTCGCAGCGGTCATCCCGCCCGCGCTGCTCGTCCTCAAACAGCCCGATCTCGGCACCGCATTCGTCTTCATCATCATTCTCAGCGTTATGCTGTTCTTTGCCGTGCCGCGCTGGTGGCACGTCGCCGTCTACGCGGCCGGCGTCCTGGCTGCGGGTGCTTTCGTCGTCCTCTCACCCTCGGTGCTCAAAGAGTATCAGCGCCGGCGCCTACTGGCGTTCTTACATCCTCAAGCCGATCCCCAGGGCAGCGGCTGGAGCCTCATTCAGTCGAGCATCGCGATCGGCTCCGGCCGTCTGACGGGCAAGGGGCTCTACCAGGGCACGCAAACGCAGCTCGGATTCGTGCCCGAGCATGCCACCGACTTCATCTTCACCGTCGTCGGCGAAGAGTTGGGATTCGTCGGTTCGCTGATTCTGCTGGCCCTCTACGGCGTTCTCTTCGGCTCGGCGATTGCCGTCCTGGGAGCGGCGCGCGACAAGTACGGTCTTCTCATCGCGGCCGGGATCGGCGCGATGTTCGTCTTTCAGGTTTTCATCAACATCGGCATGACCGTGGGCATCATGCCCATCACCGGCATTCCGTTGCCCTTCATCTCCTACGGCGGCTCCAGTCTCATCACGTCCTTCCTGGGCGTCGGCATTTTGCTCAACATCCACAGTCAAAAGGACAAGATGCTGTTCGCGGACTAAACCGCCTCGCGATGCGACCAAAGCCGGTCCCGGCCGCGGCACGCGCGCAGAATCGCACCGCCGCCCGCGGGGCCTGCGCCGAGGGTCGCGTTCGCCCGGCCCTGCGCGGGGAAGGGAAAAGGCGCTTCCCCGGGCCGTGCCGAAGCACCCCACGGAGCCTGATGGAACGAAGGTTCAAGGTAGAGCGAAGCGACCACATGCGGTGCGGCCGCAGCTGATTGCCGACACCGCCGGAGAGTACGATTTACGACAGTATGAGGATGCGGGCATGCAAAGAGCCCGCCGTTTCGCAGACCGGTAACCGCCACCTATCCGGCCACACTTGCCCCCGCTGGAGCGCGCGGCGCAGCCTGCGCCGCCCGTCGCTCGCGGGCCCCGTCCACACACCGTTGGGGGGAACAAGGCTGAACGCACTGACGAGCACTGTTCGGAAAGCCGCCCGGCCCCCGGCCATGCGGCGGTATTCCGTCATTGCCCGCGTCCTGAGAGTAAAGGTGCACACTGTTGAAGACAGAGATTTTAATTTCTTGCGACGAGTGGGAGAATCGCGTTGCCGTCCTTGAAGAAGGTTCGCTAGCCGAAATCTACTTCGAGCGCGAAGAGAAAGTTATCGGCTCCATCTACAAGGGCCGGGTCGAGAACGTCTTGCCCGGCATGGGGGCCTGCTTCGTCAACATCGGTTTGGCGCGCAACGCCTTCCTCTACGTCGACGACATCCTGCGCGACCCGATTAACATCGGCGAGACTGAGATCACCGACCGGCGCAAGGGCCACACGGTCAACGAGCTGCTCAAGGTCGGGTCGGAAGTCCTCGTGCAGGTCATCAAAGAGCCGCGCGGCCTCAAGGGAGCGCGCGTCTCGACGAACATTTCGCTGCCCGGCCGGTACCTCGTCCTCATGCCTACCGGGCGCTACTCAGGCGTCTCGTCGCGCATCGAGGATCCCAACGAGCGCGCGCGCCTCAAGCAGATTATGCGCCGGGTCCGCCCGGAAGGCATGGCGACCATCGTGCGCACCGCCGCCGCGGGCGCAAGTGAAGCCGAGCTCATCGCCGACCTGGGGGTGCAGCTGCGCCTGTGGCACAGCATCTTGGAAAGCTACAAGCGCGCCACCGCCCCCGCCCTGCTGCACAAAGACCTCAACTTAGTCTTCAAGGCGGTGCGGGACTTCCTCACGAGCGACGTCACCGCGGTCTACATCGACTCGCGCGAACAGTACGAGGAGATCCGTTCGACGATGGCGCTGTTGGGGCCGCAGTACCTCGACCGCCTGAAACTCGTGGAGGGCCCGGGGACGCTCTTCGAGCAGCGCAACATCGACGTCGAACTGCAAAAGTTGCTGCGCCCGAAGATCCCGCTGCCCTCGGGCGGCCACCTCGTGCTCGAGCACACCGAGGCGCTGACCGTCATCGACGTCAACACCGGCAAGTTCACCGGCGGCCGCAATCTCGAAGACACGATCGTGCGGACCAACATCGAGGCGGCGGCCGAGGTCGCCCGTCAGGTGCGGCTGCGCGACATCGGCGGCATCATCGTCGTCGACTTCATCGACATGGCGCACGAGCGCAGCCGCGAACAAGTCATCGCAACCCTCACCGAGGCTCTGCGCCGCGACCGCACCCGCAGCACGATCCAAATGTTCTCCAAACTCGGCTTGCTCGAATTCACGCGCAAGCGTGTCGGGCGCGACCTGGCCGGCCAGCTGCGCTCGGATTGCCCGTACTGCTCGGGCTTGGGAACGGTCATGTCGAGCGAAACAGTCGCCATCAGCGTCCTACGCCAGATTCGCGATCGCTTGAGCAAGAACGGCAGCCCCATCAAGCGTCTCGACGTCGTCGTCGATCCAGGTGTGGCCACTCAGCTTGTGGGCTGGTACCACGACGAATTCCTCAAGCTGGCGCGCGACCACAATGCCGAGGTGGCGCTGTTCGTCGATCCGCACCGCCACCGCGAGCAGGCGCTCGTCGAAGAAGCGCGTCGCATGCGCGTGGCACCTGCGCCGTCGAGCGTCATCGAAACCGACTTGCTCAACGTGCGCCTCCCCAATCCGGCGTCCGGCGTCGCCGAGGTCAACGGCTATCTCGTCGAGGTGAAGGATGCAGCGAACGCCGCCGGCCAGCGCGTCAAGATTCGCGTGGAGCGCGTCGAAGGCAACCTCGTCCACGCCTCGCTCGCCGAGCCGCTGGCGGGCGTCGCGCGCCGGCGCCGCGAGCGAGGCGCGATCAGGGGGGTCTCGGCGGGCGAGGCGCCCATCGCT
>CADDZI010000097.1 GCA_902812405.1 bacterium
TCTTGATGCGAATTAAGATTTTGGGCACCGCGGCCGGCGGCGGGCTGCCCCAATGGAATTGTGCTTGTACCAACTGCACGCGCACGCGCCGCGGGCGACTACGGCCCCGGCGGATCGCTGCGCTCGCGGTGTGCGCCGACGACGGGCGCTGGGTGCTGGTCAACGCCCCCTGCGACATCGGCTCTCAGCTCGCCTCGACGCCCGACCTGTGGCCCGTTGGCCGCCGGGCGAACCCCATTTCCTGCCTCCTGCTGACCGACGCCAACATCGACCACACGGCCGGGATCTTGGAGTTCCGTCAGGCGGCCGATTTTTCTACGTACTCGACGGCGCTCGTTCGCCGGACGCTGGCTGGCGAACGCATGTTCGCACCGTTCACCCGCCGGCCGCGGCGCTGGACCGCCTTCGCCCTGCGACGAGACTCGGACGCCGTGGGACTGAGCGTTCCCGAGGCGCCGCGCTTGCGGATCCGGGCCATTCCCGTTCCCGGGCTGCTGCCGTCCTACGCAGGCGGACGACCCCTCCGCGGCGCGACGGTCGCGTACTCTTTCGAGCACGAGGGCGCAAGGGCGGTGTACGCGCCGATCTTCGCCGACCTTTCGCCCGGGCTCGTCAACGCGCTCGCCGCTGCGGACGTGGTCCTCCTAGATGGAACGTGTTGGACCGACGACGAACTTGTACGCCTCGGTTTGGGGACGCGGACGGCGCGAAACATGGGGCATGCACCCGTGATGGGGCCCGGAGGCTGGTTGGCGCGCCTGCCGCACCTGCGCGCACGCCATCGCTTCGTCACCCACCTCAACAACTCGAATCCGCTCCTCGACCCGCAGTCCGCCGCACGCCGCGCGCTGCACCGCGCCGGGTTTACCGTCCCTGCCGACGGCCTGGAGATTGCACTGCATGGCACACGCCGAGCCTCTCGTCCGCGACGACGATCCGTTCGTTGAGCGTCTGCGCCGCATCGGCGCCGAGCGCTACCACGACAAGCACCCCTTCCACCGTGCGATGCACGAGGGACGGTTGACGCGCGAGCAGATCCAAGGATGGGTGGCCAACCGCTACTATTATCAGAAGATCATTCCGGTCAAAGATGCCGCCATTCTCTCGAACCTGCCGACGCGCGAGATGCGCCGGGTGTGGATTGCGCGCATCATCGACCACGACGGCACGCTGGAACAGGGTGGCGGCGGCATCGAATCGTGGCTGGCGCTGGGGCGGGCGGTCGGGTTGCGCGACGATGACCTCCTCAGCGAGCGGTACGTGCGGCCGGGGACGCGTTTCGCCGCCGATGCCTACGTCGCGTTCGCGCGCACCCAGCCCTGGCTGCTCGCGGTTGCCTCCTCGCTGACCGAATTGTTTGCTCCGGATTTGCTGTCGGCGCGCCTGCAGGTTCTGACCGCCAAGTACCCGTGGATCGATCAGGCCGGACTGGAATACTTCCGCAAGCGCCTGACGCTTGCGCCGCGCGACGCGCGCTATGCGTTGGCCTGGGTCGTCGAGCATGCCCGCACGCAGGAGGCGCAAGATGCGTGCGCGCGGGCGTTGGAGTTCAAGTGCGACGTCCTGTGGGCGATCTTGGACGCCACCATGGCGGCCTACGGCATCGGCCCGCAGGCCGCGGGGCGGCTGTGAGAACGCCCGCCTTGGCGGCCGGCGTACGTTTTCGGCGGGCCGCCGACGGCAGCGCTGTCTTGCTCATCCCCGAGGGGGTCGTGTCGTTGAATGGTTCGGCCGCGGCCGTCTTGGAGCTGGTGGATGGACGGCGCACGGTGGGCGAGATTGCGGAGGATTTGACCCGCCGCTACGAGGCCGATCCTGCGCAGATGCAAGCCGACGTGGCCGAGCTGCTCGCGCAGATGAGCTCCAAGATGTGGGTTGTCTGGGCGCCGGAGAATGAGAGGCAGCCATGAGCGCGCCGTATCGCCCCCTCTCGCTGCTCGCCGAGCTCACCTACCGCTGCAACCTGCAGTGCCCGTACTGCTACAACCCGCTGGACTTGCGCGCCTACCGGCGCGAGTTGGACGCGGCGACGTGGTGCCGCGTGCTGGATGAGGCGGCCGACCTGGGCGTCTTGCAGGTCCATTTTTCGGGCGGGGAGCCGACGTTGCGTCCGGAGGAGTGCGTCGCCCTTGTGCGTCGCGCCCGCGAGCGCGGGATGTACAGCAATCTCATCACGCAGGGCACTTTCCTGACGGACGACCTCCTGGACCGACTGCTCGACGCCGGGCTCGACCACATTCAGATCAGCGTTCAGGCGCCCCACGCGGAGCTGGCGGATCAGATTGCCGGCGCGCGCGTACACCAGCGCAAAATCGAGGCGCTGACGCGCGTGGCGCGGCGCCCTGTCGCCCTGACGTTGAACTGCGTGCTCCACCGGCACAACATCGATCAGGTCGAAGACGTCATCGCGCTTGCTGAGCGTGTCGGCGTGCGACGCGTCGAGCTGGCCAACGCGCAGTTGTACGGGTGGGCGTACCGCAACCGGCTGGCCTTGTTGCCGACACGCGAGCAGGTGGAGCGCGCGCGCGACCGCGTGCGCGAAGCCGCGCGGCGTCTGGCGGGCCGGATGGAGATTACCCACGTGCTGGCCGACTACTACGAACCGTACCCAAAGCCGTGCATGAACGGCTGGGGGCAAATGTTTTTGACCGTCGCTCCGGACGGCCGGGTTTTTCCGTGTCCGGCCGCGGCTGCCATCACGACGCTGCGTTTCGAGAGCGTCACCGAGAAGCCGCTGGCCTGGATCTGGCACGAATCGGAATCTTTCAACGCCTATCGCGGCGTAGGGTGGATGCCCGAGCCGTGCCGCTCGTGCGAGCGGCGCGAGGTGGACTGGGGGGGCTGCCGCTGTCAGGCATTCTTACTGACGGGCGATGCGGGCCTCACGGATCCGGCGTGTTCCAAGTCTCCGCTGCATGCGCTGGTCACGCGGATTACCGAAGCGATTACCGCTGCGCCGCAGCCAGCCGAGTTGATCCCCCGCCGCATGTAACGCGTTCCAGGCCGGCTTGGAATCCTCGTAACGCGCCGCCTGGAATCCTCGTAACGTGCCGCCTGGAACCCTCGTAACGCGCCGCCTGGAATCCCCCGTAGCGGCCGCGCTTGCGCGGCCGAGAGAACCTCACACCGTGAAGCCGACTCAAGGCGGCACGTTCCATCG
>CADDZI010000098.1 GCA_902812405.1 bacterium
CGGGTTTTGGGCTTCACCCATCGGATGCGGACCTCCGCCACATCGTCATCGCGCGCAAAGCCTTACAGATCAATACATTCGACGCATCCCCGGGACTCCTGTTACGTCGTCAAAATGGAAATCCGGGTTTAGGCCCGATCGCGCGATGCACGGGACGACGGGGCATCGTCCTACCTCCACTCATTAGCTCGCTGGCCCATCCACGTCTTCAATCAACGGCGACGGACCCGTCACGGATGGATTGGCGCGGGCTTCGAAGGTACCTCTTCTCGGACGGTGCGAAGGCGGGAAGTGCGGCGGGAGGGAGTCTATCGGGGCTGCTCGGTGGGCGCCGTCTTGGGCATCAACCCAAGCAGCCACGCGCTCAGGAGCAACACGACGATTCCAGGAATCAATGACGTCAGGAACACCCTGGGCTCCCCCGTAAAGGACAGGGCCCACGGCGCGATGATGAACCAGATTCCAACGAGGCCGTCGACATACTGGATCCAAACCTGGCGGCGCGCGCCGGTCCTTAGCGCAGCGGTCCCGGCGAGAAGCAGCAGAATAACACCCCCGATGACGCTCGCCCACGTCTCGCCTGTGTTACCGGTAAACGACAACGAGAACGGGGCGACAATAAACCAGATGCCGAGCAACGCATTGACCACATTCTGCCAGATCATGACCGTTCACTCCCTTCCACTGTCCGCAATCCTGACGAGACTCCCGCAGCACTTCTCGCCTCTATTCAAATCGTAGCAGCGCGCGTGTGCCGGCTCATTGCGCCGGCTCAAAGAGGAGCCGCGCATCAACTAACCCTTCCGTCCTCTTTCGAGCAGTTCCTGAATCACCACCGCCTGATTGTGCTCGGTATCCCGGGCACTGTACACGAGCGTGAGCCGCCCGCCGCGCGCCAGTTCCGCCAACTGCCGGAGGAGCGGCCCTTTTTCAGCCAGTTCCCTCAAGTATCGCTCGCGGAATTCCTGCCATTTGGCGGGATCGTGACCAAACCACTTGCGTAACATGGTGCTCGGTCCGAGATCGGGAAGCCAGGCGACGATCTTGAGCTTCTCCCTCGTTAGGCCGCGGGGCCACACGCGATCCACGAGCACTCGGGCCCCATCATCGCGAGACGGCGGATCGTAGGCACGCTTCACCTGAACGTGCACCGAGCCGCCCCGCGCGCTGCGCACGGATTCTGAGTGTCTGCCTGTGAGTGCCATCACGTCTCTTCTCCTAGGCCCGGCGAGGCACGTCTCGCTACTCCGACCTGAGGTGTGCCGCCGTTGCTGGCGCTACAGTAGGTGTCCTAGCCGACGCCGACACGACCAGTTTGTCCCACATGCCGGCGGCGGCATGACCCGGGACCCCGCACACGATCGCGTACGTGCCGGGTTTGGCCGCCGTGAACGAGAACGTGGCGGTGACGCCCTGGGCCAGTCCGGTCGTCAGGTCCCTCGCCGCACCGCCCGCAAACGCCGGCGTCGCCGGCGGCACGCCCGCCTGCGCGGCGGCCACAGGCGCGATCATCGCGCTGTGCGGCAGCGCGCTCGCGTTCCGGAACTGGACCACGACCTTCCACCCCGCCGGCACCTCGACCGTCATGCCGCCGTGCCCGTAGCCGTTGAAGTTAAACCCGCCGTCCGCGGGCGTCTGACCCGCGACGAGCGGCACGGTCACAGTGTGCGAAGCGGCAGCAACCGGGCCTCCGGAAAGAGGCGGAAGGACCAGCGCTGCCACCGCCGCGCAGACCGCCCCCCGCACGATCCATAACCCGACTTGCCGTTGCATGTGCGCGCCTCCGTCCGTTGCATACTCTGTCCGATGTGTTCCATCATCCAGCGTTCACAGGCCGTTTCGGCCCGCCAAGGAGGAACGCTCGACCGGTGTGCGGTAGGTGGCGTGATGAGGCCGGGCGTCCCTCCTTCGATGCTACATGAACTTGTTCGGGAACTGCTTCGCGATGCCGCCCGCAAGCGCGTCCGAGATCGCGTAGATGTTGCTCAGCATCGTGTCCCACGTCTTTGCTTCCTGACCGTAGTTCCCGGCGGCCACCGCGTTGCACTCGGCGATATGCTGTGCGACGTGCGCGCCAAGGAGCGACAACACGGCGTTCTTCGGCAGGTTGGGGTTGGCTGAACTCAGGAGTGTTGCGAGCTGATCGCCGTTCTTGGTCATCTTCGCCGCCGCCGCGTTCTTCGCGGCCTCATCGCCCTTGAGATCCGCCAGGCAGTAGTCCTTGACCGCGTTCACGTGGTCGGCGAACAGTCTGGCGAACTCATCGCCCGCTTTCTGGCCGTAAAATGAGGCAACCGCGCCGCCGAAGGCCTGCGCGTTGTCGAGGGCCATGCGGTAGGCGACCTGCGCCTCCTCTGAATTGCCCGACTTGGTCGAAATGACCATCGCCCGAACCCAAAAAACGTGATCGACAAACAGGTGCCGCAGGGTCATGTCGAGGCCGCCCACCTTGGCCGGGTTCGGCGCGGCCTGCGCCGCGCCGTACGTCTGGGCCGACGGCCATGCCAGCAATACGGTCGCCAGCAACGCCACCAGTGTCACTGCGATTCTTCGCATCGTTCACACACCTCCCGACAATAACCTGACAAATGCGTGAAAAGTGCTCATTTTCGCCCGTTCAAGTGCAGGGGCTTGAGGCGATGAATGCGTCGAAGCGTGTCGCGGAAGAGATCCGGAAAGGCGTAAGCGCGCGCCAATCGAAGCACAGGCCTGTTCTGCGGGCGGGCGAGGTGGGCAGGCGCGAGGAAAAGTTGCCGGCGCAACCGTTGCATAGTGGCTCGTTGAAGACTCGGCGGCGCACACAGCCGCTTGAACCACATGAGCAGATCGTACGCCAACAACACGAATTGAAAGAAGACCTCGGTGCCGCCGAAGTCTTGCATGGGGATCTTGTTGAGCGCGTACGCGGCCTTGAGCTCGCGGATAATGAGTTCGGCCCGGGAGCGATCGTTGTAGAATTGCCACACTGTCAGCGGGGGCCAGCGCAGATTGGTGACGAGGACCTGATACGTGTACCCCTCCATCTTGAAGAGGTGCAGTTGCGCGGACGGCTCTTCGGGTACCGGGCGCCGGACGACGACAAATCGCGCGGGGCGCTGCCACCCCTGGGGG
>CADDZI010000099.1 GCA_902812405.1 bacterium
GGGCGCTAGGTGGGTTTGGTCGGCTGAGGCGTGTCCACGTAGTCCTCGTAGACCAGCCCCTCTGCAATCTCCATCGATTCGCCGAGAAGATGGCGCGTCAGTGCCTCGTCTTCGCACGATGTTCCGGAGGACGCCAGGCGATTCAGCACGGCTTCGATATCGTCGTGGGTGTCAAACGCATACCAGGCGGCGCAGGCAATCTCGCCCGGAGCAACCCCCAGACGCTGCGCCTGGGCAAAATCCGGCGGCGTGATGCCGGGGAAACGGTATGCCAGTGCCTTCGCAAACGCCGCATAGCGGTCCGGTGATGACTGCACGTCGAGAAGGGTGATCTCCGCCGAGAGGTCCGCCGCCTGCGCGGCATACATTTCGTCCTGCGCGCGCTGCGCCAGTCCGAATGCTTCTTCCCATGCACTCAAAGCCGGTCCGAGGTTGCGCGGAGGCGGCGGCGACCCGGTCGGCCGCGGCCCTGCGCTCGGCGTGGAGCTCGCGCCGGGCCCGACATTGGCCAGCGTCTGCGCCGCAAGCTGCGCTTGGGCGATTGCAGCCCGGCTTTGCGCAATGCTGTCAACCAGCCGGTGCGTCGACTCGTCCAAACCGCGGATCATCGCGGGGTAAAACTCGAGCAGGGCTGCGTACTTGGGCGTCAGGGGAGCGTCTTCGGTCAGAGGCTCAACCATCTCGCGAATCGTGTCTTGATTCGGACCAAGAAGCCCGGGCGCCGTCGTCAAGACGTCGTCGGCCGCCGCCATCGTCCCCTCGATGAGCGCTTCCAGGTGGGCCACGGAGCGCACGCCGCCCGCCGCGTTAACCGCCTGCGGACCCGCCGGCCCCTGCGGCAGATTACCCAGTGCATCGGCACCTGATGCCAGTTGGTGCTGGAGGGCATCCAAGTCTCCCAAGCCCAGCCGCGCCGCATCCTTGGCCCGATCGGAGGCGTTGCGTGCGGCCGTCTGCAGGGCGCGCAGCTGCTGCACCGCCCGAACCCGGCCCGGGTCGTCCACGCTCACGACGGTACGCATCACTCGCCCATCGGGCGCGGCCAGTGCGCCCGATTCCCGCAACGCGTAGTTGAGTTGGGTGATGTGCTCCGCAACAAGCGGGTTAGGGTCGTGCGCCTCGACCGCCCGTAATTTCGCGTCGGCGTAACTGTACCGCCCCTCGTCTTGATCGTGAATGGCTTGCGCAATGAGAGCCGTGACCGGAGGCTTGTTCAACTCCGGATAGCCCAGCAAATGCGCGACGCGGTCCTGTGGCACCGGGTGGTCGAGGAACGCCTTATCCGCCCTGCTGTTGGGTCCGGGCTCCATCTGTCCCAGTTTGGTCATCACGTCCACCGCGGCTTCGGGATCGTAGCCCGCGTCGGTCATCAACTGCAAGCCGTAGTGGTCGGCCTGCAACTCCTGGGCCCGCGAATACTTCTGACCCGCCAGTTCGCCCCCGATCTGACCCAGCAGGCCCACGGCCGGTGAAAGGACCGAGGCGAGCATGGTCAAGATATCCACGATCGTACCCGCGTTGGAACCGTTGACGACGTGGCGCAGCTCGACGTGGCCCATCTCATGGCCCAGCGTCGCCGCCAGTTCGTCATCCGACCCCACGAAGTTGAGCAAGCCCATGTCCACGTGAATGAAGCCGCCCTTGAGCGCGAACGCGTTGATGTCGGGATCGGCAAGAATGGTAAAGCTGTACGTGACGTCGCGGCGCCGGCGCTGTTGGGCCAGCTGCGCGCCGACACGGTTCACCCACGATGTCAGGAACGGATCGGTGATGACGATGCTGTGCGCATCGACGTCCGCCGCCTCGGCTCGCCCTTGGGCGATCTCGGTGGCGGTGGACATCGCAAGAGCCGGCACCCCAACGGCCTGCGCCCCCAAGCACGTAGCCAGGGCAAGGGCGGCCATTCGGATTCTCGAGCGTTTCACGGACCTCGCTGTTCGCTGACAAAGATGGGGAGGGATTCCGTCGGGCGGCAGAAGTTTGTTTTTTCGCGGGACGGCCGGTGTGCACACGGTGAAGGATGCGGGCGTTGTCGTTCACTTCAACTGCAGCTCCGGCCGATGCCTGCCGCGGCTGCGCACGTCGGCACACCTTGTGCTCCTGCCCTTCGGCACAGCTGCTCGGACCGCCCCCTCCGCAGCAGCCAGCAGCCGCGGGCCGCGTGGCCGCCTGCGCCGGTTGGCGGCGGGAAGGGCTGAGAAGGCCGGTTCTAAACGTGCGGCGGAGGATGAGGCGCGCCACGGCCGGCGAAGTGCAAGAAACCTGCGGCACGCCAACAATCGTAACGGAGAGCAAAGGAGCAGACAGATGTCGATTGAGGTGGCAACGTTCGGCGCGGGATGCTTTTGGGGCGTCGAGGCTGCTTTTCGCCAAGTCCCTGGCGTCGTCGACACACGTGTCGGCTTCGAGGGCGGTACGGTGCCCAACCCGACCTACCGCCACGTGTGCACGAACACAACCGGCCACGCCGAGGTCGTGCAGGTGACCTTCGACCCGTCGCGCGTTTCGTACGACCAGCTCCTCGAGGTCTTCTGGGACATTCACGATCCAACCCAGCTCAACCGGCAAGGCCCGGACGTCGGCACGCAGTATCGTTCCGTGATCTTCTACCATACACCAGAACAGGAGAAAGCCGCCCGGGCATCGCTGGCCCGCCTGGCTGCTTCGGGCCGCTACAAGGGCCCGATCGTCACGGCCATCGAGCCTGCCTCGCAGTTTTACGAGGCTGAAGAATACCATCAGCGCTACTTCGAAAAGCAGGGCATTGCCCCAACCTGCCACCCGTAAGCGCGCAATCCGCGCGCCCGCTTGTGCGGCCGAGAACCGGCCACGGGCGATCTGCCGCGGCCAACTCCCGCCCAGGGCACAAGGGGGTCCTCGGACCGAAGGAACCGCCACAGCCACGGCGCCAAACAAGCAAGTAGCCAACGAACTAACAAGCCGCATGGTCTGGGCAGCGGTCTAGTATCCGCGACTCATTGGCCGTCGGCGTGAACTCGAGGCGCTCGGATAGCGTCTGCGCGAAGCCTGCGCCGGCCACGGGTCGCTCGTCTTGCTGGCGGGCGAAGCCGGCATCGGGAAGAGCC
>CADDZI010000100.1 GCA_902812405.1 bacterium
GCCGGGCGCGAGGCAGACAGTTGCGGAATCGCAGGCGGCCGCGCCGCCGGCGCCGCGGAAGAACGCGGACCGATCCCGTTTGCGCATTGCCGTCGGGCCACTTGCAGCCGGGCGACGACCGCGGGTCGCTCTCGCGCGCCGCTGCTGCCGTCGCGCCGTGGTGCGTGCCGCCTTTTTGACCCGCGGCTCGGTCAGCGATCCGCAGCGAGGCTACCATGTCGAGATCGTCTGCCGCCGGCGCGAGGACGCGCGCCTCGTGCAGCGCGCGGCGGCGGGCTTGGGCATTCGCATGCTCCTAACGTGGCGCCGCAAGCGGCCGCTGCTGTACGCGAAAGACGTTCAAAGCGTGACGTCGCTTTTGGTTCACGCCGGCGCGACGCACGCGGCGCTGGCGCTGCAGACCCAGCGGGTCGTGCGGGAGACAAAGAATGCGATCCGCCGCACGGTCAACAGCGAAACCGCCAATGCCGTGCGCGCGGCCACGGCGGCAGCTCGGCAACGGGCTGCCGCGCGGCGCGTTCTCGCGCTTGGCCGCGGGGCTCGCCTGACGCCCGCCCTGCGCGAGGCCGCAGCACTGCGGCTAGCTCATCCGTCACGCACGCTCGCCGAACTTGGGGCGCTTGCTCGGCCCTCCGTGAGTAAGGCAGCCATGGCCGGCCGGATGCGACTTTTGGAAAGGCTCGCCAAGAGGTAAGGCCGCCGCGCGTGGCGGACTAGGTTCGCCCGCGGCGCAGCGGGCGTTCGTACAGCGGCCCCTTGCTGGGACGTTGTCGTCCGGTTCTGCGCGACGCCCTCGCTGGAGGCCCGAATGTAGCATGGCAAATCGTCTGGCGATCAATGGCTTTGGCCGCATCGGCCGTCAAGTCTTTCGCGTCTTGCTCGAGCGCTATCCCAACGTCGAGGTCGTCGCAATCAACGACCTGATGGACGTCAAGACGGCAACGCACCTCTTCACCTATGACTCGACCTATGGCCGCTACCGCGGTTCCGTCGCCCACGCCGAGGGGGCGCTTGCGGTCGACGGCCGCTCGGTGCGGCTGCTGGCGGAACGCGATCCCGCCAAGCTGCCGTGGCGCGACCTGGGCGTCGACGTCGTCATCGAATCCACCGGCTTCTTCACCGATGCCACCAAGGCCAAGGCGCACCTCGATGCGGGCGCCAAGCGCGTCGTCATCTCGGCGCCCGCCAAGAACGACGACGGCACGTTCGTGCTGGGCGTCAACGAAGAGACGTACGACCCGGCGCGCCACCGCATCATCTCCAACGCCTCGTGCACGACCAACTGCCTCGCACCGGTCGTCAAAGTCTTGGTGGATGAACTGGGCTTCGTCAAGGGCTCGATGACGACCGTACACTCGTACACGAACGACCAACGCATCTTAGATTTCCCGCACGAGGATCTGCGCCGTGCGCGGGCCGCGGCCGTCAACATCATTCCGACGACGACCGGTGCGGCACGGGCTCTGCACTTGGTCGTGCCCCAGGTGAAGGGCAAGATTGACGGCTTTTCGCTGCGCGTGCCGACGCCTACGGTGTCGGTCGTCGACGTCGTGGCGCTGACCGAGAAGGCGACGACCGCCGCGGCGCTCAACGACCTCTACCGCGCGTATGCCGCCGGGCGCATGAAGGGCATCTTGGGGGTGAGCGACGAGCCGCTCGTGTCCACCGACTACCGGGGCGATCCGCGCTCCTCCATCATCGATGCTCTCTCGACGATGGTCATCGGCGACAACCTGGTCAAGGTCGTGTCGTGGTACGACAACGAGTGGGGGTACTCGAATCGTCTGGCCGACCTGGCGGTGTTCGTCTTGAACAAGGAACCCGCGTGACGGCGGAGGATCTGGCCGCCCTTCCGCTGAGCGGCAAGCGGGTGCTGGTCCGCGAAGACCTCAACGTGCCGCTGCAGGATGGCCGGATCACCGATCTGACCCGCATTCAAGCCACCCTGCCGACGCTGCGCATGCTACGCGAACGCGGCGCCAAGGTCATCCTCATGTCCCATCTGGGGCGGCCCAAGGGGCGCGTCGTCGAATCCCTGCGCCTGGCTCCGGTTGCCCGGGCTTTGAGTGACGCGCTGGGCGTGGCGGTGACGACCGCTTCGGATTGCATCGGTGATGCGGCACGCGAGGCGGTGGCGCGCATGCATGACGGTGACGTCCTCGTCCTGGAAAATTTGCGCTTCCATCCGGGCGAAGAGGCAAACGACCCGCAGTTCGCGCGGGAGCTTGCCTCGCTGGGCGACCTGTACGTTAACGATGCCTTCGGCACGGCGCACCGCGCGCACGCGTCGACTGTCGGCATCACGAAATTTCTTCCCTCGTATATGGGGCCGCTTTTGGCGCGCGAGGTCGAGATCCTCGACAGCGTGCTCCGGCATCCGCAGCGGCCGCTATGCGCGGTCCTCGGCGGCGCCAAGGTCGCCGACAAGATCGGCGTCATGGAGCGGCTGCTCGATCTGTGCGACGCCATCGTCATCGGCGGCGGCATGGCCAACACGCTCCTGGCGGCGCAGGGTTTCGACGTCGGGACGTCGCTGCGCGATGCGGACCTGGAGCCGGCGCGGCGCATCGTGCAGCGCATCGAGCACGAGGCGGCCAAGGTCGACGTGCACCTGCCCTCGGACGCCATCGTGACGACGAGACTTGCCCCGGATGCGCCCGTGCGCGAAGCCGACGTCGATCACATTGCGCCGGACGAGATGATCGCCGACATCGGTCCGGCCACCGCCATGGACTTCCGCGGCGTCATCTTGGAGGCCAAGACCGTGCTCTGGAACGGGCCGATGGGCGTCTTCGAAATCGATGCCTTTGCAGCCGGCACGGAGGCCATCGGGCAGGCCATCGTCGACTCGGGTGCCATCTCGGTTGTCGGCGGCGGTGATTCGGCGGCGGCCGCTCGCAAGTTCGGCTTTGCCGACAAGATGACCCACGTCTCGACCGGCGGCGGTGCAACGCTCGAGTACATCGAGGGGAAGGAACTGCCGGGCATCGCCGCGCTGCGCAGCGCGCAGCCCACGTAATGCGGGAAGCGAT
>CADDZI010000101.1 GCA_902812405.1 bacterium
ATCGGCAACGTGCGGCGCTATCTCTGGAGCACCCAGCGGCGGCCAACGAAGGTACGCCGCTACTTCCATCATCCCAGCGTCCGATACGCCGCTTGAGATGTCAAACATTTACCGCTCCCCGTAATAATGCGTGCTTCGGCGATGGCACGCACCTTCACGGGGTGCGCCAGGATCACCTCATCTGCCACTTTCTTCCAACCAGTCATAGACCGGCCCCCGCGTGTAGCTGGCTTCGACGACAGCCTTCACGGGACCGGGGAGACCGCCAAGAGCGGTCCGGATTCCATCGGGCGAGCTCGCCACCTTCAGCCGTCTGACCAGCGCGCCTGCTTCGTCCAACACCGTAATGTGCGATGTGGATTTATGAGCGTCGACCCCTGCGTATATGACATTCCGTGCACCCCCTGTCATTACGCCACTGAGCTTTCGTTCGGGGTGGACAAACGCTTTCCTCGTATCCTTTTTGAGCTAAAGCGTCTCGGCGCTGAGCTCGGCGACGACGATGCGTAGGCGCACGACCTCGTGCTTGAGATACGTTTCCGTCTTGCTGGGTTTGCGACCGCGTTTCTTGGCCCGTAGCGCCTCGAGGGCTCCTGTCCGCGCTTGTCGTTCCCACTCGTAGAATTGTCCGGGCGCGATCTGTTGCCGGCGACACACCTCGCTCACGGCCTGGCCTGCTTTGCGGGCTTCGTCTAAGATCTGCACTGTCTCTTCGGCCGTCCACTTCCGCCCGTGCGAGGGCATCAGCCACCTCCCGCTTCATCGAGTCTACCTCCGCTCGGTGAACCGGGAAGGGCGAACCCCTCGCCCAATTTCAGGTGTCAGTTGTCCCCACTTCGACGCGGGCAATGCAACATCGCTCGCTCCTGGGAGAAGATACGGCCGTGGTTCGCGGTGATCTCTTGCCTCGGTCAGAAAAGGCCGCGTCGAGATCGACCCGTCTTCTTGAAGACGACATATCTCGATTTCTCGATCGCGATTTCTCGATCGCGGGAGGGCTTACTGGCCTTGGACCGGGCATCCAATGCCGAAGGCAGAATCTCCAGCCCGCATCACAGGATGCGTCATGCGCCAGAGAACATAACCCGTGTCCGGGGCAACGATTTCGCCAATCACTATTCCGAATACGTCGTGCATCACGCCTATCCTCTGGCCACGAGTGACCTGTTCGCCAGAATGTACCGATGTACGCAGAAATCCGTCCACCGGACATCGTGCCCACAGGTAACGGTCACACACCGTGGGGCGCCGAGCCGGGGAGGGAAGCGGTCCCTCGATCATGTCATATAACCACGCGAGCCGAAGTACGCCCTGGACGTGGTAGGCAACCGAATCCGAATCAACAACGCCGTGTTGTCCGGCTTCAGGCATCACCCCATGCCGGCCCATACGAGCGCGAGCTGTTATCGCCCGGCCCGGACCGCCCAGGTGCTCAGGCTCTAAGCCGACGACAAAATTCGCATCGAAACAGCGGGCCATCTCTTCGCGCACGGCATCAAGGTCCGCATCGCCCGTGCGCTGAAACATGACAAACTTCGAGACTTCCTCACGCAGATCTCCACCATGGAGATCCACAAACAGGTCTGCATCCACAGCCCACTCGTACAGAAGCGCATGACATAACGCCTCCGTGAAAGTGCCATCAGGGCGCCCAGGAAACGAGAAGTTGATGTTCTTCCCATCAATCGGACACATGTACTCCGTATGCTCGTACAAGGCCGGTTGGTTGACCACGGGAATGATCGACACACTACCACGAAGCGCAGATGGACTGAAGGATCCCTGGAGACGAACCGCGGCCTCGATAGCCGATACTTCGTTCACGTGGACGCCGGCTGTCACACAGAGCCGGAGTCCCGGACGTTCTCCCGTGATTTCGACGCATGGAAGTTCGTAGCCCCGCAGCAATGGAGAGTCAAACGTCAAGTAGGTGTGAACGATCCCCCGGGAAACTTCCGAGATCCGCGTCCGCTTCATCCCTACAACATTCGCGGGTGCGCGCTCGGCGGTCACTTGGTCACTGCAGCGGCTCGTCTTTTTTGAAGAGCCACAAACGTCATGAATTCATACGCAATGTTCGCAGCCAATGCTGCGGTCGTTTGCGAAGGGTCCAGCATGGGGATAACTTCCACGACGTCGAACGCTACAAAATTCAAGCCCTCGATGCGTCGTACCAGATCGAGTGCTTCGGCGCTCGTTGGCCCTCCGATCTCAATCGTGCCGGTACCCGGGGCGTACGCAGGGTCGACAAAGTCCACGTCAAACGAAAAGAAGGCCTTGGTTTGTCCAACTCGCGCTTTGACACGTTCTGCTACCGCGGCCCGTCCTTGGGCGACGACGTCTTCCCATGGAATGATCTCAAGACCGGCGTCGCGCGAATACTGCCAGTCGCGCTCCCCGTACAGAGAACCACGCTGCCCCAGTTGCACTGAGTGCTCGGTATCGATCAGTCCCTCCTCGATCGCGCGTCGGAACGTCGTGCCATGCGTATATCGCTGGCCGAAGTACTCATCGTACGTGTCCGTGTGCGCATCATAGTGCACGAGGGCAACGGGACCGTGCACCTCAGCGATGGCGCGCAACTCTGGCAGTGAAATCGAATGATCCCCGCCAAGCACGATTGGCACCACGCCAGCCCGGACGAGCGGTGTGAGTGCGGCGGTCGCCCGCCGGTTGGACTCTTCGATGGCGCCCGGGACCGTCGGCAGATCGCCGTAGTCTACCGCCGAGCAATACTTGAACAAATCAATACGGAAATGGGGATTATAAGGACGCAGGGCGACGGACATGGACCGGATCGCCGCGGGGCCGAATCGTGCGCCGACGCGGAAGGTCGCGCCCGTGTCAAACGGGAAGCCCATGACCGCCGGACTCGTCGGGTCAAAACTCCCCACCCCCGGCCCATCTTCTGGGTGAGCAGGATGGAGGCGTTCGTACGCCAACATCACATCAATTTACGGCCCTTCATCGAGGTGTGAGATGCCCTCCGAGAC
>CADDZI010000102.1 GCA_902812405.1 bacterium
CAAGCGAGGGCCGGGTGGGGCGGGCGGGGAAGGGCCAGCGCGTGGCGCAACGACTGATAATCGTCCTGCCGGAACTCGGCGAGTCCGTCGCGGCGGGCACCGTGACCGCCTGGCGCAAGAAACCCGGCGACACCGTGGCAGCGGGCGAAGCGCTGGTCGATGTAACCACCGACAAGGTGGATGTTGAGGTCCCGTCGCCCGCGGCAGGCCGGCTGGCGCGCATTATCGCCGAGGAAGGAGCAACCGTGGGCGTCGGCGCTCCTCTGGCTGAGCTCGACGCTATTACCGGCGCCGAGGAGGCAGCCGGCGTCGCACCCACCTCCCCCGCAGCGGCGACGAGGGCCGCCGCTTCCGGCACGAACCCGAACGAGGCTGCCGCCGCGCCGGTGGCGGATGGGAAGAGGACCGAGCCCACGGCAGCCGCACCCCCCGACGTACCACAATCGCCGGCTCCGGACGTAACCACCGCCCATCCCGCAGGTCCGTCGCCTGCGAGCGCCGGCCGGCAGGTCACCGACGCCTCACCTTTGGCGCGCCGTGCCGCCGCCAAGCTTGGCGTGGACCTCACCTCGGTGCAACCGGCGATCCCAGGGCAGCCTGTGCGAAGCTCCGACGTGCGCCGTGCCGCCGCAGGGGCAGGCAATGCGATGCGCACGCCGGCGGTTGAGACAGGCACAGGCGGCGTCTCCGTCCACCCGTTGCGCGGCGCCGCGGCCGCGCTTGCCGATCACATGGAACGCAGTCTGCAGGTGCCGACTGCGACCAGCTTCCGTACGATTGACGTCGCCATGCTGGACGCGCGCCGTCGCGCCATCAACACCGCCCTACGCGCGGCGGGTCGCAATGAGAAAGTCTCCTTCACCCACCTCATTGCCTTCGCGATCGTGCGGGCGGTTGCCGACGTACCGGTCATGGCCGCCGCGTACGAACTCGGTCCGCAGGGTCCGGTCCGGGTCGAGCGCGGTGTGCACCTGGGTCTCGCAGTGGACATCAAGCGTGCGGATGGAACGCGCATGCTCGTCGTGCCGGTGATCCACGACGCCGATCGTCTGGATTTCGCCGCCTTCGTGCGCGCCTACGAGGCGCTGGTCGCGAAGGCGCGCGGCGGTTCCCTGCAACCTGCGGATCTGGCCGGCGCCACCATCACGCTGACGAATCCCGGCGCCATCGGCACGATCGCTTCGGTTCCCCGCCTCATGCCCGGCCAGGGTACGATTATCGCCGCGGGCGCCATCGACTACCCGCCCGGCGTACGTGCCGCCGGGGAGGACACCCTGAGCCGGATGGGTGTCAGCAAAATCATGACGCTGACCAGCACGTACGACCATCGCATCATCCAGGGAGCCGAGTCGGGTGAATTCTTGCGGCGCGTTGACCACCTCTTGTCCGGCGCGGATGGATTCTACGATGAGGTCACCCGCTCGTTGGGCGTCGGCGTGAGTGCACCCCAGGCCACGGCGCAGTCCGCATCCGCAGCCGCGCCGGCGGTGGGAACGGCGGCGCCCGGCGACCTCGAGTTGGCGCGCGCCGCGGCAGCCGGCGCAGCCCTCATTACGCGCTACCGCACCCACGGCGTCAACGCCGCCCGCCTGGACCCCCTAGCCGAAGCGGCACCTATCGATCCGGCTCTCGATCCGACGAGCCTGGGACTGGACCACGCTCTCATGAGCCGCGTGCCGGCCTCCGTCCTGCGCGTCCACGTCCCGGGCCACACGCTGGCCGACGTGATCGATTCGCTGCGCGAGACGTACTGCTCCACGATCGCCTACGAGGTCGAACACATCAGCAATCACGAGCAGCGGTCGTGGCTGCGCCGTGCGATCGAATCCGGCACACACCGCGTTCCTTTGAATCCCGAGCGTAAGCGCGACCTGCTGGCACGCCTGCTGCGGGTCGAAGCCTTCGAACGCTACCTGCGGCGGACTTTTTTGGGCCAGAAGACGTTCAGCGTCGAGGGGATCGACACCCTGGTCCTCCTGTTGCAGGAAGTCTTCTCTCTGCTGGCGACCGACGGCACCCAGGAGGTTCGCCTGGGTATGGCGCACCGCGGCCGCCTCGCCGTCATCACGCACGTCGTCGGCCGCCCGTATGAAGAAATCCTCTTCGAGTTCGAGCAGGCCCAGAAGCGCGAAGTACGCTACACCGAAGGCGACGTAACGGGAGACGTCAAGTACCATCAGGGAGCATCGGGCACGTTTGCGGCCGGCGATGCTAGCCTGCGGGTCGTACTGGCGAACAATCCCAGCCACTTGGAAGCCGTGGACGCCGTCGTCGAGGGCCAGACGCGCGCCGTTCAAACCGACCGCAGTGCGGCCCAAGGCGCCCCCGACCGCACCAAGGCGGCTGCAGTCTTAGTTCACGGCGATGCGGCGTTCGCCGGTCAGGGTGTGGTCGCCGAAGTCTTCAACCTCCAGGACTTGGCCGGCTACACCGTGGGCGGCACGATTCACATCATTGCCAACAATCAAATCGGCTTTACAACGCTGCCCCCGCAGGAGCGCTCGACACGGTATGCCAGCGACCCCGCCAAGGGGTTCGACGTGCCGATCATTCACGTCAACGCGGACGACGTCGAAGCCGTCGTTGCCGCCGCCCGTCTGTGTGTTGCGTACCGGCGCGAGTTCCACCGGGATGCCGTCATCGACCTCATCGGCTATCGGCGGTTCGGTCACAACGAGACCGACGAACCGGCGTACACGCAGCCCCAACTCTACGACCGCATCGCCCGGCATCCGCCGGTTGCCGAGATCTTCGCCCGGCGGCTGCAGGCCGAGGGCATCCTGGATGAAGCCGCAGTGGCTCAGCTGCGGGAACAGGCTCAGGCGGCGGTGGCACGCGCCCACGCGGCGGCGCGCACGATGGCGGCGCCCGCGCCGGCCTCTAAGGACGGCGTGCC
>CADDZI010000103.1 GCA_902812405.1 bacterium
GGCGGCGGCTCGCGTACCCCGGCAAGCTGCAGCGCGTGCCACATCGTCGCCATGTTGGCGCTCACGAGGGGCTTTCCATGATCCTCCTCGAGCGCTTGCGCGAGCGGGCTCAGGACGATGCACGTGTCGCTACAAAAGATGGCATCCGCGGATGCCGTGTCGGCTTGCCGGATCAGGTCGCGCAAATCGAGTGGGCGCAGCATGTTGATGTGCCAGTCCAGCGTCAACCCCAATCCGACGCAGTTGGCCACGGTGATCCCGTTCGCTTCGACGTAGGCGATCAGCTTCTCGTTGACCCGAGCTTCGTACGGTGTCGCGAGCGCCACGCGTTCCACGCCCAGCGCCCGCAGGCACGCGATCATTGCCGTCGAGGTGGTCGTGGCGGGGCAGTTCGCCCGATCGCTCAATACGCGACGGAGTTCGCCATCCCAATCCACGCCGCGGCTAAAGCTGCCCGAGGTGCACATCCAGGCGACGGCATGCGGGCGAATCGTGGCGAGGTCCTCGGCGAGCTGGGCAAACTGCCGGCCCGCCGCCACGTCGAGCACGTCTTCCAGCGTGACTCCCCCGTCGTTGGGTACGCTCGATCGCGTGACGTGGACCGACACCCCTGGCGGACAGAGGTGGGCGAACTCCATGTCGGCCAGACCGGACGCCGGATAGATGATGCCGATTCTCGCCCGCCAGCCGCAGAATGCTGTGTCCATGTCGCTCGCCTCCGTCCGGATGGCGGTCGGCTTCCCGAAGGTGGCGCCTCGCCTACTCCTCGATGCGTCGGAACGTCATGCGTTCGCCCGCGGCTCCGTTGCGCCAGAGGTCCTGGCAGGCTGCGGCCAACTCCTTGAGCCCCTCCGTGATCGTGGCGAACAGGTTGCCCGGCATGTGGCCATCGGCGCCGTGCAGGTAATTGTTCCGTCCGTAGAAGATGGCAAGATCAATGACCCCGGTTGCCCGACATTGCTCCCGCATGTCCGGCGGCACGTGCCCACCCGGCGGTACGAAGAAGTAGAGGACATCACCGGGGATCGGGAATACCGTCGCGTTTTCGCGCCCCGGCTCCTGTTGGGCGAAAGGTGGGGTCAGGATGTAGACCTCGTTGTTCGCCCACTTCGCGTGGTAGGTCGGCCCCGATTGGGGGAGTGCGTCCCAGACTGCCTGGCAGGTGAGCGGCGCTTCTTCGTCCATCATTTCGGCCACCGCCCGCACCTGGAGCTGCTCCAACACGATCTCGAACCTCCGCGGCATCCCGTACCTCCCGCGCTCCGCTCAACCCGTCCGATACCGTTCAACTGCGTCACGGTTCAGGGTCACGCCAAGCCCAGGTCCGGCCGGCGGCCAGATCCGCCCCTCCTGGACCTTGAACCGCTCGTTCACGACGTCGGCCGTGTGGTAGATCACGCCGCAGGCATCGCAGGGCGCGTGCAGGTTGGTCATCGCGACGCCGAGGTGGACCGCCGCCGCGCTGCCGATGCCAAGCTCCGGCATGGCGCCGATGACGCAAGGAACGCCGGCGACCTCTGCCATGCGGAAGATCAGACCCGAATTGGTGAGACCGCCCGATTCGGCGACGTAGATGTTGAGGAAGTCGGCGGCACCCGCGCGCAGCACCGCCCACGCGTCGCGCGGCCCCCAGACCGACTCGTCAACCATGATCGGCGTGTCAACCGACTCCCTGATCAGCCTGAGCGAGTCAAGGTCGCCCGGAGGCACGGGTTGCTCCACGGAGTGGATATTAAACGGCTCCATGCGTTTGATGTTGCGGATGGCCTCCTAGGCGGTCCGCCAACCCATGTTGGCGTCGACGCGGAGGAGAATGTCCGGCCCGATGGCCTCCCGGATCGCGGCGACCGCCGCGAGGTCGGCCGCGGGATCACGCCCGACCTTCACTTTGACGCACGTGAAGCCGTCGCCGACGGCGCGGGACGCGATGGCCGCCATCTCGATCGGGGCGTCCATCGGGATCGAGCGCGAGAGAACGATGCTCTCGCGCACCCGGCCGCCGAGCAGGTTATAGACGGGCGTATCCAGCGCCTTGCCGACGATATCGAACAGGGCCATCTCCACCGCGGCCCGGGCCGGCCATGCGCCCTCGAACGAGGTCTCCATGGCGCGCAAGGATTGGTTGATCGCGAACGGATCCGCCCCGATCAAGGCCGGCCCGAAGAGATCGTTCACGAAGTGGCACTGGAGCGGTCCCTTGCCGTCCCAGAGGGTCGAGATCTCCCCGATGCCGTCAATCCCGGCATCGGTACTGACGATCACGATCCCATAGTCGTAGGTCGGAAAAACGCCGAGCGCGCTTCGAAACGCCTGCGTGGGGACTGATACCGGTATCGCCTCGATGGCGGTGATCTTCATGCCGCGATCCCTTCTTTTGGCGCCCGCAGAGAGAAACACTAGCGCTCACGCCCTTCGACCCCAACGCCTTACTGTTGACGCGGCCTCGTGATCACCTTCATGCAGGTTGCGGCGTAGACTTCGGCCGCGGTGATCAAGTCGCGAATCGGGATGTGCTCATTCGGCGCGGTGCTCCAATTGCCCGGGCCATACAAGGCGGTGGGAATGCCGTAACGGACCATATCGGCGGCATCGGTGATGAATGCGCCGGAGGGAAGCCCGCAGGTCAGAACCGGCGGCTGGCCCGTGACCTGCTCATGCGCCGCCGTCAGGAATTGGATAACCGGTTCGTCCTCGGCTACCTGATACGGCCATTGCTGGGCAAACGTGCGAACCTCGGCGGTGAGGCCGGATATCTGGGCGCAGACCTCATCGACTATTCTTTTCAGATCGGCCTTCATCCCGTCGATGGTCATGCTCGGGAGGAAGCGGACATCGCCGCGCGCGACGCATTGTTCCGCG
>CADDZI010000104.1 GCA_902812405.1 bacterium
TTCGAGATTGCCACCCGATGGGTGTATCGGCCGAGATATTCCAGCGCGCCGGCCGGGCCGCCAAAGGGTGGCTTGGCATAGACGACCCATTCCGGAGCGCGCGCCGCTGCCAGCGAGGCGGCGAACTCCGGACGGTTACGCAGACCGGCGGCGTCGCCCCAGAAGCGCAGGTCGCCGGCATCGAAAGCGGTCTGGAGCGCCTCGAGAAACAGCCGCCGGAACAGCCGGGAGAGGACGCGGACGGGGAGAAAGAAGCCCGGTCGGCAGCCGATCCAGCGCTCGTGGTCGGGAGTCAAGCCCCCGCCGGGAACGACACAGTGCAAGTGCGGATGGTGCTGGAGGTTCTGCCCCCAGGTATGGAGGATGGCGAAGAAGCCGATGTCCGCGCCGAGGTGTTTGGGGTCGCGCGCGATCGTCAGCATTGCCGTCGAGGCGGCGCGGAACAGAATGTCGTAAACGGCCCGGCGGTTGTAGAACGCGATCTGCTCGATCTGCTTGGGAATGGTGAAGACTACGTGAAAGTATTGGACCGGCAACAACTCGGCGCGTCGCCGCTCCAGCCAGCGCGCGCGTTCGCTGTTCTGGCATTTGGGGCAGTGCCGGTTGCGACACGAGTTATAAGCGATGCGAGTGTAGTCGCACTGGCTGCATGCTTCGACATGGCCGCCGAGAGCGGCGGTGCGGCAGACCTCGATGGCGCGCATGACGCGCAGATGATCGCGTCCGAGGCGGCGCGCTTTGCGATACCGGGCGCCGTGCTGTCGAAAGATGCCGGCCAAGTCGAAGGTCGGCCGGGGCATGCTACTTCCGGGCGGCTTTGGGAGCTGCCGGCTTTCGGTCGAGGCGATCGAGCGGGCTGACGGTCGCGCCAATCAACTGCGGCGTGACGGTGGTGTAGCGGGCTGTGGTGTCGATGCGGGAGTGGCCGAGCAAGACCTGGATAACGCGCACGTCGGTTCCGTTTTCGAGCAGATGGGTGGCGAAACTGTGACGGAGCGTGTGGACGGTGACGCGCTTCCGGAGACCGCTGCGGAGCCAGGCGTCGCGGCACGCCTGCTGCAAAGAGGCGGCGTTCAAATGGCGGCCCGTCCGCCATGACGGGAAGAGATAGTGTTCTGGACGTGCCGCACGCCAATAAACGCGGAGGACTTCGACGAGCCGCGGCGAGAGCATGGTGTAGCGATCTTTGCGGCCCTTGCCCTGTTCGACGCGGAGCAGCATTCGCTGGGAGTCGACGTCGGCGACCTTCAGGGCGACGGCCTCGGAGACGCGCAGGCCGGCGCCGTAGCAGGTCATCAGCGCGGCGCGATAGCGCAAGCTGGGGACGTAATCGAAAAACTGTATGACCTCTTCATGGCTTAAGACGACCGGGAGGCGATGGGCGCGCTTGGCGCGAGGAAAGTCGACATCGTGCCAAGGCGCCTCGAGGGTCGTCAGGTACAGGAACTTCAGCGCGGAGACCTGCTGGTTGACTCCTTCGGGCGACATTTTGCGTTCGTTGAGGAGGTAGAGAAAGTACTCGCGCACGGCTTCCTGATCGAGCAGGTCGGGACTCTTGTCGAAAAATCGCGCGTAGGCCGCGACGTGCGCGATATAGTTGCGTTGTGTAGCGGGCGCGAGGTTGCGCAGTTGCATGTCTTCGATCATTCGTTTGCGTAAAGGCGTCATGCGACGGCTCCTGGAAATCTGGATTGGTCATCTGGCGACAACCTAATTCAGTGTTCCCAAGGAGCCTCGCGCCAGCAAGCGCCCCGCGGAGGACGGGGGTCTCAGGGGGCTTTTCCCCCTGGCGGAGTATGAGGCGCAGCCTCATGCGCGCCGAGCGCGCCGCCTCCCCCGGCGGAGGGAATACCTCTTGCGCAGGCGCTCAGATAAATCTGCGGCGAAGCGAAATACCGCGAAGCGGTTTAGTTCACGGCAAAAGGTTGCTTCGGCAGGCGGACGAGAAATCGGCGGAAAAACGCGATCGGCTGCGGCCGCCTGCCGATGCAACCGCGCGGTGAACTAAAACGCAGTGTGCTGCCGATTATGGGGATTGATTGCGACCGCGGTCACCGCGGCTCCGCTTTTTAAACGGCGCCGCAGTCGCGCGCGCCGCGATCCGGCCCGATGCCGGTCGGGCGAGCGCCGAATCGGGTGGGCCGGATGCGCCGAGGTGCTCGTTCGCGCGTCTCCCCGCGACGGGATTCCGCCGTTCGAGCGCAACTCGGCGACCGCTGCCGTTACAGCAACGCCCGGGTGCCGCGATTTTGACGCACTCCTCATGAGCTGTCGTGGGGTTGCGCCGGCCATCGGCACGCCGGCAGCATGAGGATTCGGACGATGGCGGCGCCGCAATCGGGGCACGAGGCGGGCGGCGGGGCGGTCGTCAAGGCTCCGACTTGTTCGGGTGAAGGCAGTAGCTCGGCGATGGCGCACGTGAGGAGTTGCCGACACAACGCCAGTTTCGCGCGGCGATGGCAGTTAGCCAGGAAACCGAAGTGCCTGATGCGCTGAAAGCCCGGCGGCAGCGTGTGGATCAGGAAACGGCGAATGAACTCGTCGGCCGGCAGTGTCATCTTGCGCGACCTCTGCGCGTGCCGATAGTCTTTCCACTGGAAAGTGACGGTTCGGTCGTCGACCGCCAATAGGCGCTGGTTCGAGATTGCCACCCGATGGGTGTATCGGCCGAGATATTCCAGCGCGCCGGCCGGGCCGCCAAAGGGTGGCTTGGCATAGACGACCCATTCCGGAGCGCGCGCCGCTGCCAGCGAGGCGGCGAACT
>CADDZI010000105.1 GCA_902812405.1 bacterium
CGTCGTTGTGCGGCCGAGCGAGATGCGGATGCTGGAGCGGGCCTCGACGGGGGGCAGCCCGATTGCCGTCAGCACGTGGGACGGTTCAAGCGATCCCGAACTGCACGCGCTGCCGGTTGAGATTTCAATCCCGGCTAGGTCCATGCCGACGACGAGCGTGTCGCCTTCAATGCCGTCGAAGCGCAGGTTGACATTGTTGGGCAGACGCCGCTCGCGCGGACCGTTAAGGGCGCACCCCGGGATCTCGGCGGTCAGTCGCTCGATCAAGCGGTCTCGCAACCGGGCCACCCGTCGCATGACGGTGTCGCACTCGGCGACGGCAAGGTGGAGGGCTGCAGCCATCCCGACGATGCCCGGGACGTTCTCCGTGCCCGCGCGCCGGCCGCCTTCTTGTCCGCCGCCGTGAACAAGCGGGGCAATCGCCACGCCGGTGCGCACGTAGAGCGCACCGACGCCTTTGGGCCCTTCGAACTTGTGTGCCGAGAGCGACAAAAGATCGATACCCAGCGCGCGAACGTCCACCGGCACGTGCCCGACGGTTTGCACCGCATCCGTGTGAAAGAGAGCGCCGCGTTCGTGTGCGACCTGCGCCAGGCGGGCGATGTCGTTGAGCGTCCCGATTTCGTTGTTGCCATGCATGATGCTGACGAGCGCAGGTTGTCCGTCGTCGAGAGCGGCGCGCAGGGCGTCGTCGCCGGCAAAACCCTCGCGATCGACCGGCAGGATGGTGACGCGGTGCCCGGCGCGTTGAGCCGCCTGTGCGGCGTGGAGCACGGCATGATGTTCCGTGGCACTCGTGATGAGATGCATGGGCGCGGAAGAGAGGGCCAGGATTCCCGCAATCGCCAGACTGTCGGCCTCCGAACCGCCGGCGGTAAAGACGATCTCCGACGGACGCGCACCCAAAGCCTCGGCAACCGTGCGCCGGGCCGAGGTGAGCGCGCGCGCCGCCAGCTGACCGCCTTGGTGAATGCTGGATGGATTGGCGAAGGTCTCGCGCAGGAAGGGCAGCATTGCCTCCAGCGCCTCGGGGCGCAGGGGTGTCGTGGCGGCGTGGTCGAGATAGAGCCGGTCGGCCGGCGTCTGGCTGTCGCGGTGGCGTTCCATGCCCAGCGGCCTTCTGCGCGGGGTTGGCCGCGCCTGCCCGCAGAAGCCTCACCGTATGACGGAAGACCCTGTGAGCGGTGACCCCGCGAGCGGTGACCATGTGACGGACGAACCTTCGCTGTTTGGCACAGCCGATGCGACCCAAGCCGACGGGCCGGGCGGGCTTGAGACGGCTGGGGCGGACGAGGATGAGGGTCTTCCGAGCACCGCACCGCTGGCGGCGCGCATGCGGCCTCGGTCTCTTGAGGAGCTGGTTGGTCAGGAACATGTGACCGGTCCCGGCACCGCACTGCGCAGCGCGCTCGAGCGGCGCAACTGCCCGTCGCTCATCTTGTGGGGACCGCCGGGCACCGGGAAGACGACCTTGGCGCGGCTTGTCGCCCGGGAATTGGGCGCACGTTTTGTCGTCGTACCCGCGGTGTCGTCCGGGGTGGCGGATTTGCGCCGGGCTATAGCCGCGGCCCGCCGGCTTGCGGCAGCCGGACGGCGCACGGTGCTCTTCATCGACGAGATCCACCGCTTCAACAAGGCCCAGCAGGATGCACTCCTGCCGCACGTCGAGCGGGGCGATGTTATCCTCATCGGCGCGACGACCGAGAACCCGTCGTTTGAGGTCAATGCGGCGCTGCTCTCGCGCACGCGCGTCTTCGTGCTGCGTCTGCTCGACGAGACGGCGCTGGGCACGATCGTGGACCGCGCGCTCTCCGATCCGCAGTGCGGCCTGGGCGGGCGCATCCAGCTGGAACCGGACGCACGGGCGAGGCTCATCCACCTGGCCGGAGGCGATGCGCGTAACGCGTTAAACGCGCTGGAGCTGGCGGTTGAAATTGCAGCCGCCCGGGGCGAGGGCACGATTGTCCGCCGGGCGGACGTCGACGAAGCGATGCAGCGGCGGACCCTGCGCTACGACCGGGCGGGCGACGAACACTACGACGTCATCTCGGCGTACATTAAGTCTCTGCGCGACAGCGATCCGGACGGTGCCGTGTACTGGCTCGCGCGCCTGCTCGAAGCCGGGGAAGATCCGCTGTTTGCGGCCCGCCGGCTCGTCATTGCCGCTGCCGAAGACGTCGGCCTGGCCGATCCCCAGGCGTTGGTCGTGGCCATGGCGGCATACAACGCGGCTTTCGCCGTCGGTATGCCCGAGGCCGTGCTGCCGTTGAGCGAGGCAACGATCTACGTCGCGCGGGCTCCCAAGAGCAATTCGGCCTTGCGCGCGTACGGGGCAGCCGCAGCCGCGGTACACGACATGGGTGCCCTTCCCGTGCCCTTACACCTGCGCAATGCCGTCACCGCTCTGATGCGCGGACTTGGGTATGGTGCGGGATACCAGTACGCGCACGACATGCCCGATGCGCGCGTCGACCAAGAACATCTTCCCGAGGGTTTGGAGGGACGAAGGTTTTACGAGCCCGGCTCCCGGGGCTGGGAAGCAGATACCAATCGGTAGCGGTCGTGCTTGCGCGACCGAGAAAACGTCTGGCCTTGACATGGCATCTCCTGACCCGCTACCTTGCGTCGGCCGCGCAAGCGCGGCCGCTACACGATCTT
>CADDZI010000106.1 GCA_902812405.1 bacterium
AACCCGACCCAGACCCAGGGCGGGATCAGCCAGCCGTTCCAGTACACCGGGCAGCAGCGCGATGCCGAGAGCGGGCTGTATTATCTGCGGGCGCGGATGTATGACCCGACGAGCGAGCGGTTTGTGACCCTTGATCCACTATTTGGTACGCCCTTCGACCCGACTTCGTTGAACCGTTACGCTTATGCTCTACCAAACCCGCTGACAGCGATCGACCCTAGCGGAATGGCATCGTCACGAATGCTGAAGGCGCCTAGAGCCACAGATAACGATTGCACAACCACCCTTGGTGGTACCCTAAGGTTCTACGGAGTTAACGCGCGCTGTCTCAATACTCCGTACGGCGTTGTCGGGTACGTGACTATCCAAGTAGGGCCGATTACACTCACAATACAAGCACCCGCGTTTGCCACTGACCCGTCGGATAACGGCAACGACAACAATAACAACGAGGGGGAGCGGAATTGGAGGCGGGACAAGAAGCTGTCCGGCGCCGAGATTAGGAAATTGCAGCGGGCTGGGATTGACATCCACGAGGTCAAGGGAGGCGTGCACGCTGGCGAACGGAAACATCTATGTCAAGCCGAAGGGTGAGAAAGGTCCCGGGGAGCCAACCTATCTCAACATCAACGACTTCTGAAGGGTGAGCCTCGTATGGAGTATCAGGCATCCGCAGCTTTCACGTTGGCGGCGGTCGACCTGGATCCCGGCCATGTGACGGCTGTCACCGGGGTGCAGCCGTCGAAGACCTGGAGAACAGGCGATCTGATTGATCCGCGGACGCCTCTGCGTTACACGCACAATGGCTGGAGGGTTGATTCCAAGATCTCTGCCGACCTTGACGAGCAGATCAGGGACGTGTATAGCCGGTTGCAGCCGGCATGGGCGCAGTTCGAGGAACTGGGCGAGCGCTACTACGCGGAAATCTCGTGCGTGCTATACATCTACGGCGGGGCTAGACCGCCGATGCACTTTGATCGGGAGATCGTCGAGCGGGCCGCGCAATTGCACGCCGCCATCGACATTGATTTGTACGTTTTACCGAGAGGGCGGCCGAAGCGCGCCAAATAACCGCAGCGACATCAGTCGGGCAGGGGTAGCGGCGAGGGCTAATAGCTGCCTACGCCCACGGACTGAGCGCCCTGCTCGTCCGACGTTGTGGTCGAGAGGCTTTTGAACGACGCAGACAGTGTCGGGCTTGCGTACGCGATGGACACGTCTGGCAACGTCCAGGCCTTCCACACTGACTACCTCGGCTCGGTCCGCGCGATCACGGACACTCTCGTCCTGACGCCCCTACAGTGGCGCTGGCGTAGATGTTGCGCGATACGGCAATCCGCCGTACAATGAGACGTGACGATGATGGGTAAGAGGGGACAACGATGGCTGCAGTCGCCCGTGCGACGAAGCGCAAAGAGCGCCTGGAAGCGCGTGTCGCGCCGGAGACCAAAAATCTCCTGGAACGCGCCGCGGCGCTGCGTGGGTGCACCCTGACTGACTTCATCGTCGACAGTGCACGGGCGGCCGCCGAGGAGATTATCCGGGAGCACCAGATCCTCGCTCTGAGTGCCCGCGACACCGAAGCGTTCTTCGCGGCGCTCGAGAACCCACCCGTGCTCGACGAGAAGATGCGCGACGCTGCGCGCCGACATCGCGCAACCGTTCAGGTCGTTCGGTAGCCGGTGGCCGAGCCCCGTTTTCGGTCCGAACGCCTCGCGGCGCACCACAACCACGAGGCGTTCGCGTGCGGCGTCGAGCCACTCGACCGCTACCTCCGGCAGCAGGCCAGTCAGGAGCAACGACGCAATGTCGCGGTCCCGTACGTCCTCGTCGAGACGGAGACGGCCGCCCTCGCGGGCTACTACACCATCAGCGCCCTCACGATCGTTCCCGCCAGCCTGCCTCCCGAGATGAGTAAGAAGCTCCCGCGCTACGAGACCTATCCAGCCATTCTGATCGGGCGGCTCGCGCTCGACCAGCGCTATCAGGGCCAGGGCCTCGGCCGGCTTCTCCTCGTCGACGCACTGAGCCGCTGCCTCGACCTCAGCACGGAGATCGGAGCCATCGCGGTGGTTGTCGACGCAAGAGACGACAAAGCCCGCGCGTTCTACGAGCACGTCGGATTCCTCCAATTGCTCGACAACGCCTACCGCCTGTACATTCCAATGGCGTCGATCGCGCACCTCCTGCGTCAACCCGTGCAGGTCAGTGGCAAGGTGGTAACGCCATCCTGACCTGTGCTGGATGGGCTGGTCTGATCGATAGGTTCACCATCGCCACGGAAAACGCCAATCGTTGGGGGAAGACGATGCAAGGTGACCGCCGTGAACAATCTGATCACGATGGCCGGCGGCGGGTGGCATTCCCGGGCCGTCGCGCGGGTCCAGGCGAACCCCACTCCGACGAGGACCTACGGCTATGATACGCTCGACCGCCTGACGAGCGTCGACCACAACGCGACCAGCTACACCGGCCGCACAAGTCACACACCACCGTATCCCCGCCAACCGGGCCGTCGATCATCTGCGATGACCCGAATTCAGGTAGACTGATAGGG
>CADDZI010000107.1 GCA_902812405.1 bacterium
CGTCTGCGGCATCTCCGTAGTGGCGCTCGCGTGCGGCATCGTCGGCATGCCCAATGTGGGCAAGTCGACCCTCTTCAACGCCCTGACGCGCGGGAATGCGGTCGCTTCCAATTACCCGTTCGCGACCATCGATCCCAACGTCGGGATCGTCCAGGTGCCGGACGAGCGTCTGCCGGTGCTGGCCCGCATCTTCAAGAGCCGACAGATCGTCCCCGCGACGACGACCTTCATCGACATCGCAGGCCTCGTGCGCGGCGCATCGCGCGGCGAGGGTTTGGGCAACGCGTTCCTGTCGCACATCCGCGAGGTGGACGCGATCGCGATGGTCGTTCGCTGCTTCGAAGATCCCAACATCGTGCACGTCGAGCAGCACCCCGATCCGCTGCGCGACGTGGACGTCGTCGCGACCGAGCTGGCACTGGCCGACTTGGCGACCGTGCAACGGCGCTTGGAAAAATCGCGTCAGCGGCGCAAGGGCGATCCCTCGTTGCGCGACGAGGTGGAAGCGCTGGAACGGCTCGAGCAGGCGTTGGATGCGGGGACGCCGGCGCGCGCCGTCGTCGGCGCACGTGAGGCGGCTCTGGCCAAGGAACTGTCGTTACTCACCGCCAAGCCGCTGCTCTACGTCGCCAACGTTGACGAAGCGGCGCTCGACACAGGCTTCCCGGGCCAGGCCGCATTGGCTGCGCGGGCACAGGCTGAACGGTCCGAGCTCGTCGTGCTGTGCGCCAAGCTCGAAGCAGACCTTGCGGCGTTACCTCCCGAGGAGGCCGCCGCGATGGCGCGCGAGCTGGGCCTGGGACAGCGCGGTCTCGACCGCTTTATTCTTGCCGCCTACAGGCTCTTGGGGCTCATGACGTTCCTCACAGCCGGGGAGAAGGAAGCCCGCGCCTGGACCATCCGGCAAGGGACGAAGGCGCCGGCCGCGGCGGGCGTCATTCACAGCGACATGGAGCGCGGGTTCATCCGGGCCGAGGTTGTGTCATTTTCGGACCTGGCCCGCGTCGGCTCCCTGGCTGCCGCGCGGGAGGCCGGGCTTGTGCGCAGCGAAGGCCGCGAGTACGTCATGCAGGAAGGCGACGTCGTCACCTTCCGGTTCAACGTGTGAAGGATGGGGCAGACATGATGAGTGGAGGTCAGGGCGGGGGGCCGAGCAGCGGGACTGCCTCCGCCAACATGCATCGGGCCAACGAGATCTCGGTCTTCGGCGAGGCGATGGACTACTTCAACGAAGCGGCGGCCAATCTCGCACTCGATCCCAACATCAAGCGTATTCTCACGCACCCCTCGCGGCAGGTCATCATCTCCATTCCCTTCCAGCGCGACAACGGCGAGCTGGAGGTGTACACCGGCTACCGGGTCCAGTACAGTTTTGCGCGCGGTCCGGCCAAAGGCGGCATCCGGTACCACCCGGACGTCACGCTGGACGAGGTGACGGCGCTGGCGTTTTGGATGACCTGGAAATGCGCGGTGGTCGACCTGCCGTTTGGCGGCGGCAAGGGTGGTGTCACCTGTGACCCGGCGAAGTTGTCGCGCAGCGAGCTCGAACGCCTCACGCGGCGCTACGCCGCCGACATCATCGAGGTCATCGGTCCGGACAAGGACGTCCCAGCGCCGGATGTCGGCACCAACCCGCAGGTGATGGCGTGGATCATGGACACGGTGTCCATGCACAACCGAGCTCACACGCCGGGCGTCGTCACGGGGAAACCGCTCAACGTCGGCGGATCGCGAGGCCGCGTGGAAGCGACGGGGCGCGGGGTGATGATCGTCGTCGAGGCCGCCCTGGCGAAGATGGGCAAAGCCTTGGCCGGCCGGCGCGTCGTCGTGCAGGGTTTCGGCAACGTCGGTTCCATTTCGGCCAAACTCTTGCGGGAGCGGGGTGCGGTGATCGTCGGGATCAGCGATCAGTACGGCGGTCTCTACGATCCGCGAGGCATCGACGTCGACGCGGCCATCGCTCACGTGAACAATCCGCGCAACGTCAGACACTCCCTGGAGGGATTTGCAGGCGAGCGCCTGACAAATGCGGAACTGCTCGAACTTCCGTGTGATATCCTCATTCCCGCCGCCATCGAAAATCAGCTAACCGAGGCCAACGCGTCGAAGATCAAGGCGCACCTCATCGCTGAGGGGGCCAACGGCCCGACGACGCCGGCAGCCGACGGCATGTTCTCGCAGGCCGGCGTCACCGTCATCCCGGATATTTTGGCCAACGCGGGCGGCGTCACCGTCTCGTACTTCGAATGGGCCCAGGATCGCATGGGGTACTACTGGCGGGAACCGGAGGTCAATGCGCGGCTGGAACAGGTCATGCGCGAAAATTTTGACGCGGTCTGGGAACTGGCTCAGGAGCGCAAAGTGACACTGCGGACGGCCGCCTACATGCTGGCCATCCGGCGTGTCGTCGACAGCCTCATGACGCGCGGCATTTACGCCTGATCATCTGCGGAAGAGTACGAAGACGTAGAAGGGCCTGCAGCGGCCGCGCCTCCGTAGCGGCCGGG
>CADDZI010000108.1 GCA_902812405.1 bacterium
AGCTGGGCTTGCCGGCGCGATTGAGTTTCGGCGGTGTCGAGCCGGCACGGGATGGCCGTCAGGTGATTATCGAAATCCACGCGCTCGACGGCAACGGAGCCGGCGATGGGGGCGGGCGCGCGGCGGGCCGGCGCCGCAGCCGGCGGGCTCACGAAGACGATGATTTGGCCATCCTCATCGGCAAGCATGGCGCGACCTTGGAGGCGCTCTCGGCCGTGACCAACGCCTTCATGCAAAAGGCCGAGCTGCGCGGTGTCTTTTTCGCGGTGGACGTCGAAGGCTACCGGGCGCGCCGCGAAGCCGCCCTGCGCGCCATTGCCCAGCGCTGCGCGCATAAGGTCGTCGACGAAGGCGTGGCGGTGGAACTTGAACCGATGCCGGCCGCCGAGCGGCGCATCGTGCACCTCGAGCTTGCTTCGCACCCGGATGTCGCCACCGAAAGCACAGGGTCCGGTCGCGACCGTCGCGTCGTCATCATGCCGCGCGGCAGCCGCCTTGAACCTCCCCCCGAGGACGACGAAGACTTCACGTAAATCCGGTCGGCCGGACGCGGCCGGCGCGGAAGACACCATCGTCGCCGTCGCTACGCCGCCGGGCGTATCGGCGGTTGCGGTCGTGCGGGTGTCGGGGCCGCAGGCGCACGCGCTGACGGCAGCGTGCTTCGAGCCGGCGCGCGACGGCGCTCGCAGGAATGGACAGACGTTTCCTCAGGCGGTCCTGCGCCGGGGGTGGCTGCGCGATCCGCGCGACGGTGCGCGCATCGACGACACGCTCATTGCACATTTCCACGCGCCGCGCTCGTACACGGGCGAGGACGTCGCGGAGCTGCACCTGCACGGGGGGCCCGGCGTGGTAGCGGCTTGCCTGCGCGTCCTTATCGACGCCGGCGCGCGTCTGGCGCAGCCCGGAGAGTTCACCAAACGCGCCTTTCTCAACGGGCGCCTCGATCTCGCGCAAGCCGAGGCCGTGGCGGACCTGATTGCTGCGGAAAGCGAACGCGCCGCGCGCGCGGCTGCGGTGCGGCTCGCGGGTGCTTTAAGCGACGACCTGACGCGCTTGCGGCGCGACCTGCTCGATCGGCTGGTCGAGATTGAGGCGCACGTGGACTATCCGGACGAAGTCTCCGAACCCGACGTCGCGGCGCTTGCGGCCGACCTGCGCGCCCAGGCCGCGAGGGTGGAAGAGCTGCTGGCCGGCTCGCGGGGCGCGCGTGCCCTGCGGGAGGGGATTTCGTGTGTGATTGTGGGGCCGCCCAACGCCGGCAAGTCATCCCTGCTCAATGCGCTGGTCGCTTCCGACCGCGCGATCGTGTCGGCGATTCCGGGGACGACGCGCGACGTCATCGAGGACCGCATCGTCGTCGACGGCGTCATCGTACGGCTCTCCGATACGGCGGGTTTACGCGAGCCGGCCGACGTGCTCGAAGCCGAAGGCGTCGCGCGCACGCGGCGCGCGCTGGCCGGCGCCGACCTCGTGGTGCTCGTCGTTGATGCGTCCGTGCCGCCGGGTGCGGACGAACGCGAAGCATTCGCACAGACGGTGGGCCGCCCGCGCATCGTCCTGTGTAACAAAGGAGATCTGGGAGATGCCGGTGCGGCGGATGTGCGGCGCCTGGCCGGCGATCGGGACGTCGTCATCGCGGGCAGCGTGCGCTGGCCGCAGACCGTGGAGCGTGTCCGCATTGAGATGGCGCGCCTCGGATGGGGTGGACAGATCGACACGAACCGCGCGCTGGTCGCCAACGCCCGCCACGTGCAGGCGCTGACGCGTGCCCGCGAAGCACTGACCCGGGCGCTGCAGACGCTGGACGAGGGTCACCCGATGGATGTGGTCAGCAGCGACCTGCGCGAGGCAGCGGCTGCCTACGGCGAGGTCACGGGCGATCAGGTGACCGAAGAGGTGCTCGACGGCATCTTCTCTCGTTTTTGCGTCGGCAAGTGAGCGGCGTGCGTAGGGTCAAGAGCGCTGCGCCCGAAGAGAGACCCGTCGTCATGAAGAGAATCGTGAAGGGCAAACGTGGCGGAGTCGTTTGACGTCATTGTCGTCGGCGGCGGACACGCGGGCTGCGAAGCGGCGCTGGCGGCGGCCCGCATCGGCGCGCGCACGCTGCTTGTGACCGGCAATCTCGACACGATCGGCTGGATGCCGTGCAACCCTTCGATTGGGGGGCCGGCCAAGGGGCAGCTCGTGCGCGAAGTCGATGCGCTGGGCGGTGAGATGGCGCGGGCCATCGACGACACCTACCTACACGTGCGCTGGCTCAACGAGGGCAAGGGGCCGGCGGTGCGCACGCTGCGCGCGCAAGCCGATAAGCGCGCCTATGCTGCGCGCATGAAGGCCGCGCTGGAAAAGCAGAGCGGACTGTGGGTTCGCCAGGGGCTTGTGGCATCGCTTGAGG
>CADDZI010000109.1 GCA_902812405.1 bacterium
TCGGTCGCGCAAGCGCGACCGACGGATGCCTACGAGAGGCGCGCGCCCTCCAAGGCCGAGCCACAGCGGCACGTGCGTTCGGCCGGCATGCGCTCGATCATCGCATGGATGACCTGCTTGATGCGTTCGTTGTTGGCTGCAAAGACCTGCAGGACGCTTTCATGGGTGACGGGCTCGATGCCGGGCTGGCCCTCCAATCCCACGTCGTAATCCGTGATGAGCGAGATATTGACGTAGCACATTTCCAACTCGCGTGCCAGGTACGCCTCGGGGTATTGGGTCATGTTGATGACTTCCCAGCCCAGCGACGCATACCAGCGGCTCTCGGCGACGGTGGAAAAGCGCGGCCCCTGAATGGTAACGACGGTTCCCCGGTCATGGCACGGAATGCCGGCCTGCCGTATGACGTCGACAGCCAGGCCGCGCATCTGCGGGCAGTAGGGATAGGCGAACGACACGTGCGTCGTGATCGGCCCGTCGTAGAACGTGTCCTTGCGGCCGTGGGTGCGGTCGACGAGCTGGTCGCAGA
The DNA here is from genome assembly GCA_902812405.1 of bacterium. Classification (GTDB taxonomy): domain Bacteria; phylum Vulcanimicrobiota; class Vulcanimicrobiia; order Eremiobacterales; family Eremiobacteraceae; genus CADDZI01. The sequence goes on from CADDZI010000109.1 coordinate 530, forward strand.
CGACGAAGTGCCCGGGCTGGACGCGGGCCTGCAGGGAGCCCGCCGCACACGGGCCGATGATGCGCTCGACGCCCAGCTCTTTCATCGCCCACAGGTTGGCGCGGTAGTTAATCATGTGCGGCGGAAGGTGGTGCGATTTGCCGTGGCGCGGCAAAAATGCCACCTGCCGGCCCGCGATCTCGCCGACGGCGACGAGGTCGCTGGGCGCCCCGTACGGTGTCTCGACCTTAATCTCGCGCGCGTTGGACAAAAGCGTATAGAAGCCGGATCCGCCGAAGACGCCGATGCCGGCGCGTTCCTTCATGCGCCGGCGGCTAGTCCCGGAAGTCGCTGGGCTTGAGGTTCTCGATGTACTTGCGGAAGCGCTGCATCTCTTCTTCCTCCGACTTCTTGTCGTACACGGACTCCTCAAGCGCGATCTTATCCGTGACGTAAATCGGAGCGTTGGCCCGCAGGGCCAAGGCGATGCAGTCGCTGGGCCGGGCGTCGATCTCCTGGTCCTCGCCGCCCGCTTCCACGACCAACTTCGCGTAAAAGGTGCTGTCCTTAATGTCGTGGATGATGATTTTCGTCAGCTTGGCGTTGAGGTTGTCCAAGATGGACTTCATGAGGTCGTGCGAGAGCGGGCGCGGCACGGTCTGGGCCTCCAGCGCGAGCATGATTGCAGTCGCCTCGAAGGGCCCGATGAGGATGGGCAGGTAGCGCTTGCCCTCCAAGTCCTTGAGGATGACGACCGGGTCGTGCGTCAGCAGATCGATGCCCAGTTTATCCACTTTCATCTGTCGCATTCGCCGGATACCGCCTCTTGCTGATGGTCTGGACGAGGGTCACCCGTGGCCTTCGCTTCGAAAAAAACCGGTTCCTATCCCGAGCCGCCCGGCGCCGCGACCCGCGCCGCGTCAGGACATATGACAGGACCGCCACGCACGGGGGTGAAAGCGCGCACCGTGCACCTTGCGACGCTGCCCTTCAGCCGGGACTGGCTGAACAGCATTCTGGCGGTCCTCATCGCCTTTGTGGCGTGGCGCCTCCTGCGCGCCGGGATCACGAAGTTCTACGCACGGCGCTTCGTGAGCCGGGTCATCCCCCGCGTCTCGACGTACGCCGCCATCACAGCTTCGCTCGCCGACGTCCTCGTTCTGTACTTCCTGATCGTTGAACTGCTCCACATCTGGCGCGTCAACGTGGCGCCGGCCTTGTGGTCGGCGGGCGTCGTCGGCATCGTGATCGGCGTCGGGGCGCAGACCGTCGTGCGCGACGTCCTGACCGGCGCCTTCTACCTGTTCGAGGACATCTTCGACGTCGGTGATGCGGTCGAGTTGACGACCGGCAACGGCGTCGTCCGCGGCACGATCGATGCCATCAGCCTGCGCCAGGTACGCGTCGTGGACGAACGCGGATACGTCGTCTCCGTGCCATACGGCAATATCATGTACGCCGCCAACGCGACGCGCCTGCCGCTGCGCCTGAGCATGGAGTTCAGCCTGCCCCTGCAGGCCGACGTCGGTGTTCTGCGAGGCCGCCTCACCGAGGTGGCCGAACGCGCCGCCCACAACCTGGCCGGCGAAGGCTCGCAGGTGCGCATCGACGGCCTGGCGGTTTCGCTGACCGATGTGACGCCGGCAGCGGCCACCTTCCGCGTCGACGTCCAGGCGCGCCGGGCTCACGCGCAAACTGTTGCGGCCTCGCTGCGCGAGCTCATCGCACGCGACTTGCAGGCACAAGGTCTTCTGCCGGCGGGCGCGCCCGGTCCCACCAACCCTC
>CADDZI010000110.1 GCA_902812405.1 bacterium
ATCTCAGGCAAGGCGGCTTGATAGCCAGGAGGATGTCCGGGGCTCGCGCCCGTAGCTGATGGGTGGGCGGTGGAGTTCGCCCGGCACCAGCATCTTTCGCCGAACAGCCCGCACATGGCCGATGACTCCTGAGTTCGCACTCCGTGCGTCTTCTCGGGAGGCAGAGGCATGTTCGCTCTCAGTGCAACGGTTTCGCACAACACGTGGTTGTTGGCTGCGATCTGGCTGGGTCTGGCATGTGCCGGCGCGCTCATCTCCATTCGTTTCAGGATCTCCGCGGCTCTTGTCGAGATTGTCCTGGGCATCCTGGCCGGTAATCTCATCGCGCTCTCGACCAACACGTGGATTGACTTTCTGGCCGGCTTCGGCAGCATCATGCTGACATACTTGGCGGGAGCCGAGATCAGCCCGGCCGTGCTTCGCAATCAGTGGCGACCCGCACTCATCATTGGGTTCCTTTCGTTTGCCGGTCCGTTTGCCGCCGCCATGGCGTATGCGCATTTCATCGGTCATTGGTCGGCGGCGGCGACAAAAGTTGCCGGCGTCGCCATGTCAACGACCTCGGTGGCTGTCGTCTACGCGGTCATGCTCGAATCCGGGCTGACCGGAAAGAACTTTGGACAGTTGATTTTGGCGGCGTGCTTTGTAACGGACCTGGGAACGGTCATCGCCTTGGGACTGCTGTTTGCGACCTACAATCTGTGGCTGGCTGGTTTCCTTGCAGCCACCATTGCCGGCGTCATCTTCATTGCGCGCTTTCTGCCCGCTGCGTTCGAGAAGCTCGGTGACCGCGTCAGCGAACCGGGAGCCCGATTACTATTCGCGGTCATCTTTGCCCTGGCGGGTTTGGCGACGCTCGCGAAGAGTGAAGGGGTGCTGCCCGCATATGTTCTCGGCTTTGTTTCGGCTGGCTTCTTGCTGTCGAACGTCCAGTTTGCGCGGCGCTTGCGCACGACGACGATGAGCCTGCTGACGCCGTTTTACTTCATCAAGGCCGGAACGTTCGTCTCCGTCGTGCAGGTGGTGTTAGGTATCAAGACGATTGTCGCGCTGTTTCTCGTCAAAGTGGCCGCCAAAGTCATCGGCGTCTGGCCGGCTGCCCGAGCCTTCCGTTACTCGGCCCAAGATGCCGGCTACCTGACCCTCATGATGGCGACCGGCCTGACCTTTGGCACCATTTCCAGCCTGTACGGTCTCAGCCATGGCTACATCGACCGGGCTCAGTACAGCGCTCTGGTCACCGTTGTGATCGCCAGCGCCATCATCCCGACGATGATCGCCCAACTGCACTTTCCGCCGACGCACGAGGTCATCGAAGCGGAGTCCGGCGGACTGGAAGAAGTCGAGGTCGCTTAGGGCAAGCCGTGACGGATGGGCCATCCCTTGATGCCCTGCGGCGGGAGCGGGACGCGCTGCGAGAGGAACAGCGGCGCTTACGGACGTTCTTGGACACATTACGTGCGCAGGCGGCCGACGAGACGCGACTGGTCGAGACAACGGCTTGCTCCCTCGACGAGCACGAGCGAGAACAGGCGGAGCATCAGGCCGAGCTCGCGGAGTTGCGCCTGCGATACGATGCGCTGCGGGCTGAGTACGAACGCCTGCGCAGTCTGCGTAACGCGCTGCCATGACCCAAGCAGACGACTACCAGGCACTGCAGGCGGAGATCCGTCGATTGCGTGCCGAGGTCGAAGGCCTCAGGAACGAGTTCCATCGGGTCAGCGTTGCGTACGCCGCGCGTCACTTCCAGCTACAGTCCGACATGCGAGTTGCCGGCATCGAGGAGCTGCGGGGCGCCGGTCTGGAGGCCGAGTGCAACTTTTTGCGATCCCGCTGCCGGGCGCTGGAGGTGGCCATCGAGGCGTTGCGCTGCGATCTCAGCGAGATGAAAGGACCACACTCATCAGAGTCGCGTTGACCAGGCACGCAAGACGCGGTGACGCTGGGTACAAAACACCGGGGCGCGACCGCACGGCGCCAACAAACGGACAAGCGCTGGTGTGAGCCGGGGGGGGGGG